>JBDNFN010000237.1:0-4418 GCA_041689795.1 Fuerstiella sp.
CCTCACGCAAGCGTTCTCGTACTTCGGCGGCCTGTTGTTCGGTGATGTGATAGATGTAGATGGAATATCCAATCATGTCCACCGGTTCAAAGTGATCCATGAAATACGTGAAGTGACCATCCGACCAGACCCAGTCACCATTACCATTCGGCACGCTGAAGCTGTGGCCTTTCAGCTGGCACACGCTGACAGCATACCAGCCCGCTTGAGGCCCCCGCAAACCGTCTTTACTGACAACGTCTGGCTGGCCTTTGAGATATGGGGCTGGCAACCGAAACTTCAACCCGATATCGGCCGGATCGAAGCCGGTAAACAAAGCGGCTTGAAGATCCACTTCAGGATGCTCACCCTGCCACCACTTCAGCCCCAGAATGTCCTGACCCCAGTCAATATTGCTGTCTACCAGCCAGTCGTGCCCATTTTGGGGGCCACCCGCGGCTTCATTAAAATACGACATCCAGTGCGGAGCAAACCACAACACGGCCACTACTTGCCAGGTCATACAGCCATAAGAAAACCACTTACAGAATTTTCCGAGCGTGACTGTACGAGCCGCAATGATAAACAGAAACGGATACGCGGGCAGCACGTATCTCATGTGATGGTTGAAGCCCGTTTGAGAAGACACCAGGCCAAAAATCAACAACGGTGGAAGCACGATAAAAGACCATTCCCGGATGGAATGCTTCGTCCATCGTTTCCAGTGATACAAGCCATGCAGAATGCTGACATACAGCATCAACTGAAACCCAATCGGTTCCTTCACCAGGAACCCAACCAAATAATAATACCACCAACCCCCATGCTTCCATTCGCCCATCAGGTAAGAACGAAAGCCGTACTCGAAGTCTCTTTTCTGAGTATCGATCCCCAAAACAAAGTTACGTGGAAAAGGAACCGGCAATCTTCCGACCGCTGTTTCCGAGAACCGATTAGGTGCCTCCGCCAACCCATCAATGGGCTTCAAGTTGTTGCTGACAAACCCCAAGCTGCCGAGTCTTTCCCCTGTCCCCTCAAAAATATATCCAGCATTGACGAACGCAACTGCAGCGATGAAGGCCACACACGTTAGGCGGAGAGTTTTCAACACGAATGCGGTGTCTCGGAAATGCCCGGAGATAAGGATTGCGACAGGCATCAGGATGAACAAGGCCAAAGCCGTGAACTTCGTCAACCATGCAAGGCCAAACGCAATTCCACACGAAATAGTTGTCGATAAGTCGGGACGCAGCATCCAACTTCTTACCTGAAACACGGCAAACGCACAGAAAAGAGCGGCCCCTGTATCTGGTGTGACCATGGACGCATTCGCCAGCACAGTTGGAGAAAAACAATATAGGGCAACAACGGACATCGCCGCTATGTTTCCAGATTCTATCCGGCCCCACAAGAAACACAGCAGCGCCACTGCCACGCTTATTGGTATCAAGGCCAGCCGAGCCACAGTATACAAGCTCATGCTCCGCAGTCCGTTGGCGGTTACAAAATCGTGCCCGACTTTGAATTCGGAACGACTGGGGATGTATTTGGAAAAGCGATGCCAATCTGCCTGGTGGTTGATGAATGTGATCGGCAGGGCCGCAATCATTCGCATAAGTGGCGGGTTTACGGCATACAATTCAAATCGTCCCAACTCCCAATGACTGATCCCAGATGGTAGGTGTGCTGTCTCATCGATTGTGGGACTATGCCAGAAATCGCTGCGAGCTAGACAAATGACGTGCGCCATCAGTATTAAGAGCAGCAGTAGGCGAAACCCCCGGGATAATTTTCTGACGGTCCACGTCTGCCTCCTCACGACTTAGCCCCCATCAAACAGTCTTGTCAGAAATTGTTCTGCCTCTAACCCGTCCGCTGCGGAATGGACAATTCCCTTCCGTAAGAGAAGGGCAACTGGACTAGCTACAAACGGAGGATCACCGGGCCATCTAATTTCTCGTGAACCTAGAGGTTTCAAGGAGACTCGATCGAGTTCGAATGGCCAGTCACTGCCGTCTGCAAGAAATACAACCGTTCGGTGATCTGGCAATGTTCGCTTTGGGTCCGCGAAGAATGTTGTGGTAACCTGGCGACAGTGGTCGCAGTCTGCACGAACGATAAGCACCAGCCACTGACCAGTTTCCAGGGCTTCAAGGTCTGGATGTGAAGTCAGATTGGAAGGCCACGGTTTACTGATCAGCATGTCTGCCAGCAGGAAATCACCAGCGTGCGATTCTATCTGGTGATGGTGCCAGGCGAATCCTGCCCCTGACACTAAGAAACCGACAATCATCGCAGCTCGAATGGCCACACCCGACGACTGGCGTTCACTGGATTGGTCTTCACCGGCTTGGTGTTTTGGACGAAAGAGGAATGCAAGAACCACGACTGCACTATCCACCCCCAACATTATTCGCGGGTCAAGAGACACCACAGTTCCGAAGCAATGGCACGGTTTATCTGTCGCTACGGCATAGGCCGCAAAAGGCAGGAATGTCAGAAAGACCCCAACTGTTGCTAACCATGATTTGTGAGCGTCGGCGGTGGCAATAAACACAGCCGCTGCCGCCTCAATCGTGATAACCGTGTACAACAACCCGGGCAACGCTAGCGGGCCATCCGATGACAAAATTTGGGCAACCGAGCTCGCTTTGGCAATAGCAGCCACTGCAAGAACTGCCGCTGGGAGGTAACGGAATTGCTTCCAATGAACGAACAATTTATCAGCGGTCTCCAACGCACATCTTCCCATTTATTAGTTGAAAGTTGTTACTGGGCGTCCGGTCTGTGACGATTCACCGGGCTTTGCATTACGAAAGTACCTCCATCAGCAGTTCATTCAAAAGTGCCGAGGTAGAACTGAACCATCGAAACTATTGGCGGTCGACTCGAACATTGCTTTTCTGTAGATCGCGGTTACGCCTGTGAAGGAGATACCACAACGCCAAGAAAACACAGCCTGCAATTGCGAAATACCATTTTCCGTCGACAGCACGCGGAGAGCGCAAGCGAACGTCGTAGTCAATAATGTTGCTAATTTCAAATAACGCCAACTCTGGGGCAGCCAAGCTAATTTCGGTGACTTGGCAACGCAATTCTGAAAATGTTTCCCAAGCTGTTTCATCGTCTTTTTGGGAAATCGTCCGCTTTGCTCGCTCTAAGGACAAGTGTCGCAGGACAGGCATTTGATCCGGGACGAAGGGTGAGTACTCGACAGTCTGAATCTTGCGAAGCTGAAACTGAGTCCCAACGATAAACCCAATCGTCTCGACTTGGTGTAACGCACAGGATCTGTCACGGAAGAACGTAAAGCGTTGTGTCGGTGTGTCGTGAATTTTGTCTCCTGGTTGCAACTCAACTGATGGCAGTTGGTCGCGAAGAATCTCGATCATTCGCTCACCTGACTCATCCGTGAAGCCTTTGACGGACTTCAACCTTGAGTATGGACTATTGGAGAATAGGTACCCTGATAGTGGATTGAATTGAAATGAGTAAGGCGCACGAAACCACCAATAGTCCCACCAACAATCCACCGTGCACTGGCTGTGTTCCGACAAGAAGTATTCGGCTGACTTGCCGTCTTGAATCAGAATCCAGTTGCTAGTTTCGTCACAAAGACGAATCCTTTTTTTCGCTGTGTCGTCGATGATTTTCATTTCATCAGCGCGAAATTTCCCACCACAATTGAAGACAGTAACGTCAAATTTTGACTCGCTGGGTGCGCTGTCGTTCTCATGCACTACCTCACTCACTTTAAACTTTGCCTCAATGTTCGCGTATGTAATGGCCAGAGATTCTGCTTTCTCCTTGCATTCAAGAAAAAGCTCCCGTTCTTGTATGGAAAGTTGCGAAAATGATTCTTCGGTAAGACTGGGATTCTGTGCAGCGGAGTCCTGGATAAACCCACCCCAAATGACCAGAACCCAAAACCCTATAGGAGCGTTTTTCATGGCAAAATGTTTGAACATCAAAACTTCCTTTATCTAGGTTCTGCAAAAACACTGGTTCTTCCCCCGGACAAACCTATCTTTGCAACCACAGCCTGCTCCTGCGCAATTCGCACTCCCCCCTTGACAAGCGCCTTCGTTGTCTGTGCCACAGGCTGGGCCCGTGCCCTCTGCACTCGTGCAAGAACCGTGGCAGCTGCCTGCGGCTCCGTATTCTTCTCCGCTGCAGCCAATAGCCGTGACCGTGAAGCAAAGTATGGATAAGATAAGGCTTGCCGATCGAACCTGTGATAGAAAGGCATTCATTTGAAACTTTCTTTCGAGTCTACTGTTTAAGGTGTGGATACGATTGTCCATTGAAACTTCAGCACCAACGGTTTCGTTGTCCAGTCGTTTGACTGAATGACAGCTTGTTTCACAATTGATCCGGTGGTTGATCCGGTGTCAATTTCAAATCGGATCTGCTGCGGATGGCCAACGGTGATCGGCTTC
>JBDNFN010000238.1:0-10581 GCA_041689795.1 Fuerstiella sp.
AGGTGCTCGCACTCATGCAGAAACCCAGGCACCAACTTCGAAAGGAACTGAAAGCCGCTGCATGACGTAAACCCTTGGATACCAAACGGCAGTGCCATTCGTCACCGACACCTGCTGGCCAAACTCGTAACGCTTGTGAGCCTTGCCGTGGCTGATGCACATCACGGTCGATTCGTGCAGGCTGTACAGCTTCTTCTTATCCGTTTTTTCCTGAGCGTGAAGACGTTCGCAACGACTCAACAGTTCTTCCAAACAAGCATCTGGCTGCGGAATGTTTCGGCGCACGTCTGGAAGCACTCGCCGCAGCCACGGCTTCAGTTTCTTCAAATGGTTTCGCATCCGTTTGGATTGTCTGGTGTGAGCATAGCGTTCAACCAGCATGGCGGCTTTCTTTGCAACTCGCCGATACGTCTGCCGCAGTTTGAGCCCGCGATTTTTCGCGGCGTCCGCCAGCTTTTGCAGAGCCTTGAAATACAGCTTCGAATCCGTCGGATGGGTGATGTTCTATTCCTGCACCGTTGTGTCGACGTTGACCTGTGCCAATTTCGGCTTCGTAATCTGCTTATCGCTAACCGCGTCCGCCACCTTTCTTCGCGTAGCACAAGTAGCTTTTTGGCCCTCACGCATTGTCGCCACTTCGTCATGGAAGTGGAATGCAGTGGCACTTCATGTTGCATCGTTTCGCAGCCACAGAAGGACTGCCAGTACGGATTTTCGACCCAGCGATCCAGCAGGGATTCGTCCGATTCGTTGAACGTGTGCTGCAGATAATGCAGCCCAACCAGCAGCCGAATGCCTTTGCCGGCGCGCTGATTTCCGGGCAGTAGCAAGCGGCGAACGCGACATCGAACCGCTTCCAGTCGATCTTCGCCGCAAGCTGGTACAGCGGGTGGCTGAGATTCAGCAGTTGGTCGAACTGGGCTTGGAAGAGATCGAACTGGCTGGCGGCAGAACGAGGTTTGGGCTGCATGCCGGACCTGATTTGCAAGGTTTTGATCGGCGGAGAACCGTCTCCTTGAAATCTATGTCAACATGTTTCGCAAAACCAAGCCAACATGCGTTGATCAAACCGCTTGTTCAGGGACGACTACATAGCTTACGTTCATTGAGCGGTTGCACGGGGCGGTGATTCATGTTCAGAATCGATTTGAAACGGTCGATTAGCGCGGAGCTGAGCCTGAGCTGTTATTTCAGGACGATCCACGCGACGCTCTCCTTGCAGGGAGGCGTTGTGAAGGAGCCCATGTAAGAAAAGTAGTCGCGATTTTTGGGAACGAAATCTGCTGGATTTCTGCGCCACTGAGGGGGCACGATCTCGCCTTCGCGATTTGGCAACGTATAGGTGGGAATCGACAGGCTCGCATTTTCATCCGGCTGAACCATTACGGCAACAACAGCAAGTTTGCCATCGGCTGCTTTTGTGAAGAAGTGCAGTTCCATGTCGAATTGCTTTCCGTCGATTACATGCTTGCTGGGTGTATGCACAAGAAACTGCTCCCGAGCAAACATCCGGTCGTCCACGTACATGAAACTTCCCGGTAATTCATTGTGTTGAATCGTACGTCTATTGTTGCGTGAGACGATTCGCTCAGGTCGATAGTTGAAGGTCAGTCGGGGCAGTTCCAGCGATTCGGCATCCAGTGCGTTGAGGCTCACAGGAGATTGCCGCCTGCCGGTTTCAGCCAGCAGATACGACGGATTCAGTTGTCCCCAAAACTTTGGTCCGGTCGCTCCTGCATATGACTAGGCTGTCGGGTGTTTGTGCTCTCCCTTTGCAAAGTAGGGGTGTTCGTCAACCTCTTTGTCGAGACTGGTATCTAATACGGACCAGTCGTTCTGCATATCCACGACTTGCCAACCGTTCTTCGTCGCTTCTGACAGACTCTTGTCCAGTCGGCGAATTGACGATGCACGATCGTATGCGTATTCTTGTTTGGTGTCGGTATGATGCACGATTAGCCCTGGTCTCGGCTCGATTTCTGACGTGGTCCACTGCAGCATTTGCAGGTCGCCGTCTGAGTTGCCGAAAACGGCTATCGGGTGTCGTCCGATGAATTTGTGAATACCGACCGGCTTGCCTTCCCTGTCGTCGATGAAATCACTTTTCGGCAAGCGAAGCAGACCGGCTCAGCTGCACGCATCTGGAACTGAACCCCGATGCTGGAGCCAATGACCTGCTGCGGCGGCACGCCAGAAACACGTTTGGCCCACAGACGCATGAACTCCACACCGCCTCCCGAAACGATCCACGTTTGAAAAACGTGAGCCCGCAGGTAATCCAGTAACTCGAGCATCGGCTGATAGACCATTTCCGACTACAGTCGTCTGGTCTGTGGGTGACGCGTGGTGACGATCCAGTCTTTGACGATCTGTTCAGATTCGTCGGTGGTCATACCGGCATGCGTGGCCATCACGATTTCGAGTAACGCGTGCTCTCAGCCAGCCAGGACGGTCTTTATGTCCGCCTCAATCGCGGCTTTCATGACGGGCTTTGCGTTCCATTCCGGATGCTTCGGCGCGAGGGCTTTGACGCGAGCCAGAGCGAATGCCAGCTGGAAACAGAAAGGCTTCTCACTCCACAAAGTACCGTCGTTGTCTAAGACCGCAATCCGTTCATCCGGTGGGACAAAATCGGAATTGCCTTATATGGTGACCCGCGTGACAAATCGCATCATCGCAGCTTTTACTTCTGTGTCGTTCCACGATGGCAGGTCCTGAGCTTCAATTTGTGGTTCCCAACCCCACTATCAGGGAGATGGACATAGTTGTTGTCGTGAAGAGTCTGACTGTCATTGATGCTCCATCTTGTGGAGATTGAGGAATAAGAACCGCAGACCGATATGCCAGCTGGCAATGTTGAACCTGGTCAAGCCTGAAGACGCTCGGCGGTAGCTTGATAGGTATCTCACAGGTTGCAGTCCAGATCTTAGCCGCAGCGACGCCACACTGATTTCCGGTGGCGTCGCTCAGGTTGGCATAAAGATCTTCGAAGGCGAACCGCCCTTTGCTTTTTTGAGTAAACGGCCATTCCGACTTTCGGCACTGTGCAACAACTGATGCTTTCCAGTTAGTTCTTCTGAGCGCTCATAATCGCCTGCATAACTTTGTCCAGGCTGAAACTACCGGGCTTCTGCCGTGGTGGGAAGTCCTTGAAGCTCTGCATCCACTGACCAACATATGCTCCGGATGGGACGATCATGAACATGTGCTCGATAAACCAACGGTTATAATCCATCGCTTCATAGTGAGCTCGTTCAAAAGGGTCCATCCGCAAGTTGGTCAACATTGGTGCACGGAGTTCCGTAAATGGCTCCATCCATACATGCAGACCATGAGCATCCTGCCGCAGAAATGTGGCCTTCCAGTTATTATGACGCAGTGCAGCAACACTGCCGCCGTCCGTCCAGTAGATGAATTCTTTGCGTGGCCATTCTGCTTCCCCTTTAAGAGCCGGCAATAGGTTGTAGCCATCCAGATGGACTTTGTATTCGGTGCTTCCGACCTTTTTTCCCTTCTTCAGGTCATCCTTGACTGACGTGTCTCCCAGCGCTGCCATCAAGGTCGGGATCATATCTTCGTGAGCACCGATCTCATTATTGACCGTGCCTGGCTTGATCACGCCAGGCCAGCGAATCAGAGTGGGAACGCGATAGCCACCTTCCCACTGAGTATTCTTTTCGCCATGAAACGGCACCGTGCCTCCATCCGGCCACGACAGGCATTCAGCACCATTGTCTGTGGAGTACATGACAATCGTGTTCTCCTCCATGCCCAGTTCTTGAAGCTTATCAAGGATCTGGCCTACCATAGCATCGTGTTCAACCATGCCGTCAGCATAGATGCCAAGGCCTGTCTTGCCCTTCGATGAATCTTTCAGATGCGTGAAGATATGCATGCGGGTCGTGTTGTACCACAGGAAGAAGGGCTTGTCGGCCTTCTTTGCGCGATCCATGAAATCGAGTGCGCCAGTTGTAACTTCTTCGTCAATCGTTTCCATGCGTTTCCTGGACAGCGGGCCAGTATCCTGAATTCGACCATCAGCGAACGAGTGAATGACACCTCGTGGACCGAACTGCTTTTTGAATTCCGGGCTCTTCGGGTAGTCGGGATTCTCGGGCTCTTCTTCTGCATTCAGGTGATACAGATTGCCAAAGAATTCGTCGAAGCCGTGGTTGCTTGGCAGGAATTCATCAAGGTCTCCAAGATGATTCTTCCCGAATTGTCCTGTCATATAGCCAAGCGGTTTCAAAAGCTCAGCCAGAGTAGGATCCTCCTTTTGAAGACCTTCTTTCGTTCCTGGCATGCCAATCTTTAATAGCCCAGTTCGAATCGGTGACTGGCCCGTGATGAAAGCAGCTCGACCTGCCGTACAGCTTTGCTGTCCGTACCAGTCTGTAAACACCGCACCTTCTTTGCCAATTCGATCTATGTTTGGCGTTTTGTAACCCATCATTCCCATGTTGTACGCACTGATATTGAACCAGCCAACGTCATCACCCCAGATGACAACAATGTTTGGCTTATCTGCCGCGACACCGGCTGTGAACGGCGTTACCGCAAGCAGTGTCAATGTCAGAAGAAGTCGCTTGAATTTCATTGAAGTGTCCTTTGGAAAAGAAAAAAAATGAGATCTCGCGTACAGTCCATGGATTCCGAATTCGGGTAGTTGTCCCTACTTCACCGAGTAGACAATCGTCGTCTTTCCGATAGTTCCGTTAAAGGTGAACGGTGCTTGATCGTAGTAGTCTAGCGAGACCGGCGAATCCAGGTCGGTGCCAATGTCGAAGGTCGCGTTGGATGTAAAGTGGAGCGACATCGCGGCGGGCACGTGGCCCTGTCCAACGATTTTTCCGTTTGTTCGAAGCGTGATATCCATGGGGCCTCCGATCTTGTCTGCAAGTCTGGATTCCACTTCGATCCTGACTTTGCCAGTCGGCAACCTGTCGTTCGATTTGACCTTCGTCCGCTGAATTTCAAAGAGATTGAATTCGTAGCACAGTAAGCCGTCCTTCACGTAGCACGTGATTCCGCCAGAGAATCCGGCAAGTGCATACAGGACGCCATTGGCCTGATCAGGGACGTCGACTTCCATTGTCACAAGGCTACTGACTTTGCCGAGTTTGGGCGCTGCAGACTCAGGCATTCCGCTGATGGGCGAATCGAACCTCCATTCGGTCAACGACGACGCTGGAGCATCTTCAGGGTGATAAAGTGCCGTGGACCATAAGCCTCCGCCGATCGGTAGGTTCTTGTTCTTTGCCGATTCCATCAGGAAAACGGCTTTCATTTCTGCCAGCTTTGCAGGCTCTTTCGCGGCAAGGTCATTAGCCTGACTCCAGTCTTCATCAATGTGATACAGCTCCCATACGTCCGTCAGTGGAGACCATTCTCGGATGCCTTTCGGAATACCGCCCACCCATGGTTCGCGTGGTCCTCGAGCACACGCGAACCAGCCATTTTGGTAGATACTGCGACTGGCCATGATATCGAAGAACTGAGTTGTCTTCTGTCCGGTCGTCTTCGCATCGTCGAACGTGTAGGCCATGCTGACGCCATCAAATTTATCCTGACTGAAACCGTTGACCACCTGCGGCGTTTTGATCTTGAGGACGTCGTAGATGGTCGGCACGATGTCGTTGACGTGATGAAACTGAGGGCGAGGAGTCACATCCGCTTTGATGCCCTTTGGCCAGGAAATGGCCATCGGCTGGCGAATACCACCAAAGTAAGCTCCCTGAAGTTTTGTGCCTTTGTACGGCGTACTGCCTGCCCATGCCCAGCCAGCGTGATACATGTTGTCCGTTTTGGGACCGCCAAGAACATCAAGCCCGCCAAGTTCTGCCAGCGCCGCAAGGTGCTGCGAAATTTTTGTTGGAATTCCGTTCTGTGCAAGCTGTTCGCTGATGGTGCCATAAAGTCCTTCGGCAGAAGATCCGTTGTCCCCCCAGATATAAAAGATCAGCGTGTTGTCCAGCTTCCCCTGCTTTTCGATTTCGTCGATGACTCGCCCTGCATTGTGGTCAGCGTGTTCCGTAAACCCGGCGAAAATCTCCATCAATCGCCGCTGGAATGGCTTTTCACTGGCAGGAATCGAGTCCCAGGCAGCCATCGATTCAGCGCGAACAGTCAGCTGTGTGTTCTGCGGGATCCATCCGAGTTTTTTCTGATTGGCAAAGACTCGCTCGCGATAATTATCCCAGCCATCATCAAATTTTCCTTTATACTTGTCCGCCCATTCCTTCATTACCTGATGAGGCCCGTGCGAGGCTCCCGGAGCCCAGTACATGAAAAAGGGCTTGTCTGGAGCGTACGCTTTTTGCTCGCGCAACCAATGAATTGCGTCGTCGGCGATGTCTTCGGAAAGATGATAATGATCATTTCCGCCCGACGTGTGTGGTGTTTTTACATACGTGGTGTTGCGGACAAGAGTTGGTTCGTACTGAGACGCTTCGCCTGCCAGAAATCCATAAAAGTATTCGAACCCGTAGCCCGTGGGCCAGAAGTCGAATGGTCCCTTTGATGTGATCTGTTCTTCCGGAGTGTTGTGCCATTTGCCCCAGGCACCAGTGTTGTAGCCATAGCTTTTAAGCACCTCCGCCATCGTCGCCGAAGATTTCGGAATGATTCCACTGAATCCGTCAAAGTCGTTTGCAAGCGCGGCGATCTGGCCGTTGCCGACCCGAGTATGATTGCGTCCCGTGAGCAGCGCGGCACGTGTTGGCGAACACATGGCCGTAGAATGAAAGCGGTTGTACGAGACGCCAAGTTTCGCAATGCGATCAAGTGTCGGCGTCTGGATTTCTCCACCATAAGTTGAAGGTGTGCCAGCACCAACGTCGTCGATCAGCACGATCATGATGTTGGGGGCGTTTGCTGGCAGACGTCTTGGCTCGACGCGTTTCCTATAGGTGGAACTTTCAATCGTCACACCCGCCTGTGATCCAGAGGAGGTTGGCGGAAATGGAAGGATATCCTGAGCAACAGCGACGGGTGACAGCAAGGTCATCAACGCAGCGATAATTGTATGTGTTGAGGGCAGTGCCACGTTTAAATACTCCAGTGAAACATGTTTTTTATCAGACAACCTAATTGCGTACTTCCGCCATGAGCAGGCTGATCCGGTGATTTCTCATCACTCTTTGCGATTCGATCCTCATCAGCATTCGTTGCTGATGAGGATCGTTAAGTCGTCGCACGTTACTACCGTTGCTGGGGAGTCATGGCTGCATCGTCGGAATCTTCCGGAGCAGGATCTTCCAGGCGAACCAGCAACCAGTTTTCAACCTTGTCGGGACCGAAGTGAACCAGCAAAGGAGCTTCGTTCTGAGTCAGGTTATACAGTCCCGTTTCAACAACCAGATCTTCGCTGTCTCCCATGCGGAAAGCCACACGTTGAGTCTGCTTGTCGACCTGCCCCTGTATGCTCTGGGTTTCATCCGTCTGAGTGTTGTAGATCGTTCCACTGAGGATGCCTTCCTTGCTGACGGTCAGTTGGACAATCCGATTTGGATCGACATCCTTTTCACCAGAGGACACCGCAAAAGTCCCGAGCGGTAACCATTCAGCTTTCTCAGCTTCTTCTTCACTTGCTGGAGCTGGAACGGTTGCCAGATCAGCGGCACTCTGAGCAAACTCTGTGGTCGTCGCCACCTGATCGCCATTGATGTAAACGGAATTGTCGTTGTAGACGACGTTGCCACCCTGGCCGTAATCGTAGTAAACCGGCTGAGCCCAAACAGTTTGCGGCGCTGTCCATGTGAACCAATTTACGCAGGCTCGGTACGTTGGGATTGTCCACCAGTATCTCCACGGATGATTGTTGAAACCATAACCGTAGTGCCATCCACACCATTGATGAGGATGGCCGTACCACCAGTCGCCGCGAAAGCAGCCCGGATGGCGATTGTGCCAATGGTAGCTGTTATGTACGCCCGCGCCCCAACCCGCCCAAAAGGCCGCTCGATTCGGATGCAGGCTTTGCCAGTTGTGCATTCCGCCGATTTGATTCTGCCAGCGGTTATTGATGTTGGTTACTCGGCCACGGTCGATATTCGCCCACGTTGGCCGATTGTTAATTACTGAGCTTTTGCCAATATTGATCTGGCCAATATTTACCCGGTTTCTGTCGCCGATTCGATTGCCGACATTGTTGCCGACATTGTTGCCGATGCCGTTACCAACGTTCGGTCGATTGGGCAGCGTGTTGGCAATGCCGTTGTCAATTCCTGGTCTAACTGTGCTTGGCAGAGTAGAAGGTTTTAGCGGCCTATCCATTCCCAGAAAATCGCCAAGGTCACCGGCTGACGGTCGACCACCGCCGCCACCTGGAAGAATCGGACGTCCCCCTGCGCCGGGACGGTTGACGTTGGGCAGCTTAGTATTTGGTTGGTTCGCTGTTCCGCCGAGTCCAGGAATGCTTGGCCGTGTTGCTGGTTTAGGCAACTTGTTGCCTAAACCAATTACCTGTCCTGGCAAATTGTTTCCGGGGCGCGTTGTTGGTCGCGTTTTGGGAAGGGAAGGAAGTGCCGTCGGTGGCGAAGGTCGTGTTGATGGCTTCAAACCCCCGGATGGACGATTAACCTGCGGATGGTTTGGAGTCGTCGATCGCGTTGTCGGGCGATTCACCGCTGGACGGCTAACATTCGGAGCCGTAATGTTCGGTCGAGTTGGTGTCGGCCTGCTCGGTGCGGGGCGACTCGGTGCGGGGCGACTCGGTGCGGGCCTGCCGGCTCCCAGGTTGGGAACACTGGGCCGCGCCGCCGGACGAGCGCCACCGCCGCCAATGTTGCGAGCAGCGACTCCTCCTCCACCACCACCGCCTCGAAAACCGCGAGCTGAAAGTTCTCCGGGAGACAGTACAAGCATCGCCGTAAGCGCAAAAGCGCTGAATGTGAATAACTTCATCGTTCAATGCCCTTCGAGGCTAGTTTTGTGGAGTCGGTGCGGAAGCTGTTTCCGGTACAACGCGAGAAATTTTTACAGCTGGTTCCGATGGTAGAGGCTGTCCGTCAATTTCATGACCCACAAGTTGAATTGTGAACGAATTGTTATCGACGCGTTCCATCACATACGTGCCCGATGCGATTTCACCGCTGGGCGTCGTCTGAGTTGACTTCGAATTCCACCTGCCACCGTCCTGAGTCCAGAATCCTTCACCGAAGGACCCGTTGGAATTGAATGACCAGCTACGAATTATCTGGTTTCGCGGATCCCAGCCGATAACCTGCGTGCCTGTTAGCGTCACGCCTTCTTTTGTTTCAACGTCAAACGAACGCAGCAGAAACGTCTGATTGGCTGTCCAGCGGAACTTGGTCGATACCTTCGTATCGCCCGCATCGTCAACCCATTCGCCAATCAGCCATTCCAGTTGTTTCAACGCATTGGCAGCTGATGAATCATAAGGCAAGTCCATTTCTTCGATCGAATCCAATAGCCATCGGTCTCCCTGTCGAACCAGAATCGCGGTGAACTTAGACACGATTGGATCGGTATCGGAGACCACAACTGTGGTTTCGCCTTCCACGTTTGCAACATCCGGTGTGATAAGTTTTATGTGATCGATTGTCGCAGACAACTTCATGCCGCTGCTGTCTTTCAGTATTGCCGCAATGTCAGCCTGAATTGCCGCACGACCTTCTGTACGTTCGCCGGTTTCACGATCTGTATGAGTGCCGTTTTTAGTCCAGAATTCAGCCACCTTGTCGACAGCTTTTTGATTGAACACGTCAACATAATCGCCCAGTGTCTTTCTTACAGCCGCTTCATCAGCGCTGGCCAGACAACAGTTCAGTAAGCCTGCGAACAGGACAAACGAGATAATGCCTGATTTTTTCATGTAACAAACTCCTGTAGGTGAATGGTTCAAATATGCTCGCAAATACGAGCGGTTCTGCAGCGTCAGAAAGTGGGTTTGCAAACCATGGCAGAACATCAGACCGATCTAAAGAAAACTTCGCGGCCGAGTTAACTCAATCGTGATTAGTTGGATTGATAATTGATAAACAGATGGGGCTTAATGCATCGTTTGACCACCCTCTGTTGTCGATCAACAAGTCGCCGATTCAGGATCGCCACGCTGATCATCGGGGATCAAGACACTGACTTTCGATGGTACTGAGTTTGAAACAAATTCGCCAAGAGTTTCGGCGACATCAAAACACAGATTTTGCAAAGTTGTCGAACGATGCGTTGTTTGCTAAGCCATTCAGTTGTTGTTGACGTGGCGGTTTTTTGACGATTGTTTTTGTTTTACAACGCCTGCACTGTGCGGTCTCGCACATTGCGGATACGTCTGTTCACTGTCGCGGGTTCGATCTTTAGTTCCGGAACAGAATGAAATTCAGCATTCAGTCAACGCGTGTTAGGTGAGCCATGTAAAAGTAAAGGCTTTTCCCAACACGTATACTTTAGTGTCCTGATCCGTCTTAACCTCGTCTTGGTTAGCAGCGTGTCCGGAAACCAGTTCCGGACTGGCATTCGTTGATGAGATGTCGTAGTAAAGTGGTGATTTGACTGGGCATTTTTGTTTACTTGTTTTTTTGATCGAGCCTCCGAGTTGAGTCGTAAAATTTGTGAATGGCA
>JBDNFN010000239.1:0-43681 GCA_041689795.1 Fuerstiella sp.
CATCAAAGCCCTCGCCTATGCGGCTCGTGGCGGCTCATGGGGGAGTTTTGTTGCTGACAGTTCGTTTCGTAACTCGTGGGCAGGCAACCTTGGCCGAGGGGATTTTGGTTTCCGCGTAGTGCGTGGACTTTAAGGAGCAAGTGGGGACATGGGTGCCAAGGATGAATCCTTCTTTACAAGTGCATGGCACCACAATTCGTTCCCTCGCTCGATGCCTTTTTGCGATCTTTAAACGTTGCGTCTCAAAATTGTCCGATCGATTCCTCACCTGCGGCTGATCCCAGCGCTCCCCAAACTCCATAGGGGCTAGGGACGGACGGTGTTGCCGGTGGTGGCGATTCCGCGTTTCCGGTGTCAATGCTGTCACTGATGAATCGGACAGCGCCGTCGCACAGAAGTACAAACACACCACCGGGATGCCTGCTTGTTGCGTTGGTGAAGTACTTGCACGACGGGCTGTTGGGTCCCATTGCCGTTGTGACCGTATACACCGACAAATTCCAACCGGTCGCCCAGAGTCGACCATTTCCCAGGCGATTGCTTCGTCCGCCGTAATTCGCACCAAACTTCGCTCGGCATTGTCGAGGCGAGTAGGCATCATCATCGCCACTGCTGTTGCCGAGAAACTCGTCGGTTGATATGAAGAGTGCTTTTTCGCTCATCAGCACTGTGTGACTGGTTCCATCCGTGATGTCCCGCCATCGACGTGTCTCACCCGCGTTCGGCGAAAACGGTCCGCGAGCAAAGGCACCGGTGGCGGGCTCGGGGACTGGCGAGATTCCGGTAAAGACACCGCACCAATCACCGAGGCTCAGATGATAACTTCGACTTGGCCCACCAAGCCCATTGTCTGTGAACGGAGCCGGAACAGGCGATGACGGGCAAAGCAGAATCGATAGATTCGAGGGCGGATGCGGAAACGTGGCCATCCCCGGATAGCCACCCTGATTTGGAGCGGTTGCGATGGAATTCCACAATGCCGACTGATCGAAGAACGGCAATAGCATCACGATGCCGCTCAGATTGCCTTCATTCGACATTTCTCCCGCATCAGTGCCGCCGTTGTGGGGTGGCAGATGTTGGTGAACTGATTCGTAATTGTGAATTGCCAAGCCAAGCTGCTTCAGATTGCTTCGGCATTGTAGGGCCCGAGCCGCTTCGCGCGAACGTTGGATGGCCGGAAGGAGCAATGCCAGCAGCACTCCGATGATCGCCAGACTGACCAACAATTCAATAATTGTAAACCCACGAACTGGTTCTGACCTCTTTACACTGTTCATGTTTAACATTCCGCTGGTTCTGAAAGGCATATGGCGTCTGCACGTGTCGCACTTCAGTTGTAGAGACTAAGGATGCCGAATATTGTCTAAGACGGCACTTGGCAGATCGGGCAATGTAGAAAAGGATGATTTTTTTTGTGGTTGTTTTTTTGCATTCGAGCCAGTCGCCTGACCATGATGTCAGAGAATCGTCAAAGGGGTCAGGCCTCGTTGCTGACGCATGGTAGCGGGAGTTATGCACTTGACCGTAATGAACTACGAATGCGATGCTCGCAATCGTCTGCGTCGCGACACCATCACGCTAAACGGTCAGGCGGCGACGCGGGATTACTGGTATGACAACGCGGACAATTTGTTCTTGTCGAAAGACCGCAGGGAAGCATCAAGGGGGTCAGGATTCTTTGAGTTTGTCTTCCACTTTCAGTTTGCTTTGCAACATAGTTTCCAGATATTCAGTCACTCCAAATGTGTACCGCAGAACATCGAATTCGCATCTCGGCTACATCAAAAATGCCTGACCCTTTTTAATCTGTCCGATTCAGGAAAGGTCCAGCCGTCGAGAAGTTTGCCGATCAGGACGTTCAGCCAACATTCCGATTTCCTTCAACGCGGCACCATCACAACAAATTCTTGTCGCCGTCACCGCGAGTCATCACGCTGCGCAGATTCCAAACAAATTTCGCGGCAGTGCCATTCGATGTTGACACCTCATTGTGTGCGTCGTTTGGTTAGTCGTTATGGGTGCCCAGATTTGATGGCGTGTGTAGCGAGAGTGTTCAAATTCCAAGTGTCTGTAGTTTGAGGAAACGCCTTGGGGTAAACTGTCGGAGGGCTGCTGCATCAGTCAGGTAAGTTTTCGGGGATGACTCACGGCGATCACTGTGTGAGTGGTATCAGATCGAAAGTGTAGTACATCTCCTTCTATGACAATATTCGCGTGTTGTTTCCAGCGGTAGCTTGCTTTGGATTAACGGACAGAGCACTTATGAGGTTTGTGTTTATGAATGATCGTCGTCTTAGAAAAGTGTCTGTTCCTGCCGCTGTGTTGTTGGCTGTTATGGCTTGCGGAGCCGCACTGCAGGCGGACGATGTAAGCTATCTTCGCGACATCAAGCCGATTTTGAAGGCGAAATGCTGGTCGTGCCATGGACCTTTGAAGCAGGAAGCCAACTTACGGCTTGATACAATTCAGTTCATGCATGTGGGCGGCGATTCGGGTCCTGCGTTGCTGCAAGGTGATGAACTCAACAGTGAATTGCTGCGCCGCGTAACGGCCGCTGATGAATCTGAACGTATGCCACCGGAAGGCGAGCCCGTGTCGTTGGAACAGATTAGTCGTGTCAAAGTGTGGCTGAAATCCAAGCCTCGCGCTGCGGCAGATGAAAAGGCTCAGACAGATCCCAAGACGCATTGGGCCTTTCAACCGTTGCAGCGCAGCGGTGCAGCGGGTGGCGAATATCCCATTGATGAATTTGTCGATAGAAAACTAACGGCGATCGGACTTCAGCGTTCGCAACCTGCGGATCATACGTCGTTGATACGTCGCATGTTTCTGGATTTGCACGGACTATCACCGACGCCAAAACAGATTGCAGACTGGCGAGCCACTTTGTTAGAAGCTCACAACGAGAATGGCCAGAACGACGTGGTTAGAGCATTAACCGACGAGTTATTGGCGAGCGATCGTTACGGAGAACGATGGGCTCAGCATTGGTTGGACGTTGTCCGTTATGCCGATACGCACGGTTTTGAAGTTAATACGCCTCGACCCAATGCATGGCCCTATCGTGACTATGTCATCGACGCTTTCAATAGTGACAAACCCTACGATCAGTTTGTGTTTGAGCAACTGGCGGGAGACGCCGTCGGGGCAGACGCAGCGACAGGATTTCTGGTGGCAGCTGCGGCGCTGCTGCCGGGCCAGATTGGTCAGGATGAAGCATCGAAGCGGCTGGCTCGGCAGGATGAACTTGACGAAATCATTATCGGCACTTCGGCCACGTTTTTGGGAATGACGGTTGGGTGTGCTCGCTGCCATGACCACAAATTCGACCCGATTCCTCACGCCGACTATTACGCGATGCAGGCCTTCTTTGCGGGCGTCGATTATGGCGATCGTGAAATCAAGGGGGAGCAATACGAAAAACGGATGTCAGATGCACACGAGTTACAGACTGAAATTGACGCACTTCGCCAGCGTCTGGAAGCATTTACCGCTCGGGCGTTTACAGGCCGCACCATTATTATCGACGATGAGGATCTGGAGTCTGTAACTCTGTTGAAAGAGAAAAACGGGCATGGCACCAATCCGGAAGGAACCGATCGAGGACATCGCGATGACGTTGGCGACGAATCCCAGTTGGGGAATCTCAGTCGCGCTCGCTACACGTGGTTTGACAACAATGCCGGTCAGGATGTTTTTAGCTGGGACCCTGCGACAGAAGGCCGATTTCGGCTTTGGGTTTCGTGGGGAGTGCATGGCAGCGGCGTGCATACTCGTGACGCTCGATATATTCTGGATGCAGATGGAGATCTGACGACCACAGCCGATCAACAGGAAATTGCAACGGCAGATCAATACTATTTTGTTGGCGTCACAGCGAGCGAAACGCAACAAAAGCCTTTGTGGAGCGGTTTGCTGGACACCGGTGTTCACGACTTCACCGCGACAAGTCGTGTTGTTTTACGTAGCGGCGAAACGGGCACAGGCATTACCGCAGACGTGATTGTGTTGCAGGAATCGGGCGTTTCGGAAGAATCGACTTCGGCATTGCCGCTGCTGCGAGAACCTGTGAACGCCTTGAAGACGACGGAGCAGTTCGAACCGGTGGCTGCAAAGTTTGTCCGCTTCACTTCGCTGGAAACAATTGACGACGACAGGCACGAACCATGTCTTGACGAACTTGAAGTCTTTACGGCCGGCGGCAAAACGCAGAACGTTGCGATTGCTGAAAACGGAACACGGGCAACGTCTTCCGGCAACTATTCAGAAACCGGTCAGCATCAGCTGAAGCACATTAACGATGGCCAATATGGAAACAGCTTCAGCTGGATTTCGAATCAACATGGCAACGGTTGGGTGCAGCTTGAGTTTGCTGCGATAGAACGCGTTGATCGCATTGAATGGGCGCGAGATCGAGAAGGGAAGTTCAAAGATCGATTGCCGGTAAACTACCGTATTGAAACTTCGGTTGATGGTCAGCAGTGGACAGTCGTGGCGTCGTCGGCAGATCGCGTTCCTCTGGGAACTCCGTATGATGCGATGAAGTCATTGCTGCGAAATTCGCCGCAGGCTGGTGAAAGCGATCTGCCTGGTTTGGCAAAAAAAATGCAGGGACTGGAAAAACGGCAAGCAGAACTGCGCAAGCCGGAACTGGTTTTCGCCGGCAGGTTTCGGCCGCCAGACAAAACGTTTGTGCTGCAACGTGGTGATCCAGAACAACCGACCACGGAAATTGCACCTCATGTTTTGACGTCAATCAGCGATCTGAAACTGCCGCAGGACACGCCTGATCAGCAACGACGTATTGCACTGGCCAGGTGGATCTCATCGCCGAGCCATCCGCTCACTGCGCGAGTCATTGCAAATCGTGTTTGGCAATACCATTTTGGTGTTGGGCTGGTGCCAACTTCCAGTGACTTTGGGCTAAACGGTGCTGAACCGAGTCACCCGGAATTGCTGGATTGGCTGGCGACAGAACTAATCGATAGTGGCTGGTCCATCAAGAAGTTGCACAGGTTGATCATGACGTCGAAAACGTATCGGCAGGCATCTGTTCAAACGGTTGCTGGAAACGAAATTGATGCTGACGACCGGCTACTGTGGCACTTTCCGAGTCGTCGGCTTGAGGCTGAGTCGATTAGGGATTGCATGTTGTCAATCAGCGGTCGGTTGAATATGAAAGTGGGTGGTCCCGGTTTTAACTTCTTCAAGACTCGCGGCGGGTTGAGCGGTTTTCCGGCAGTCGAAGAGTTCACCGAAAACGAATTTCGTCGCATGATTTATGCTCATAAAATTCGGATGGAACCAGTGCCTGTTTTCGGAGCGTTCGATTGCCCGGACGCGGGATTGCCAACGCCTCGACGAAGTCAGTCAACAACCGCTATTCAGGCGTTGAATCTGTTTAATAGCCCATTTGTTATCGATCAGGCTGAAGCATTGGCGGAAAGGTGCGAAGCTGAAGGCGGGCCAGTGTTGTCAAGCCGGATTATCCTGGCGTTTCGACTTGTACTTGGAAGGTCGCCATCTGAAGCCGAGCTAGCTTCTGTTGAGGATGTCGTTCAGCAACATGATCTGGCAACGTTATGTCGAGCATTATTTAACAGCAGCGAATTTTTGTTTATCCCGTAGTCGATGGGCTGGTTTCAGCCGGTCTTTGTATTGAGATGTGAATCGCAGGTTTTATCGCAGACACCGCCGAGGATTCGAGGTACTGCTGTGTACGTACAAGTCATGCGTTCGTGTTGTCCGCAATGAAATCGAATTGCTGGAATATCCCCGAGCCAATTGAAAGCATCTCAGTGAATAATCGTATCTCAAACACTGGACGCCACCTGCTTGAACGTCGCGATTTGCTGGGCCAGGCTGTGACCGGTTTGGCGGGAGTGGCTTTGGCGAGTCTGCTGGAACAGGATCAGTTGCTGGCGAACGATTCTATTCGCATTGATTCCGCGAAACCTCATGCGGCGCGCAGTGGACATCACGAAGCGAAGGCGAAAAACGTGCTCGTGATTTTCTGTGCTGGAGCATGCAGCCAGCTGGAAACGTACGACTATAAGCCGGAACTGATCAAACGCGATGGTCAACCTCTAATAGGTGGGCCAGCTGTTACGTTTCAGGGGCCATCCGGCAATTTGGCTCGACCGCAGTACGAATTTCGACCGCGTGGTGAATGCGGCAAAATGGTGTCCGACATGATCCCTCATCTGGGCGGCATCGTCGATGACATTTCTTTCGTGCATACCTTGACAAACAAGTCGAACACTCACGGACCGGCCGAGAACTTTTTGTCGACCGGGTTTGTGCTGGACGGATTTCCCAGCATCGGAGCATGGGTCACGTACGCGCTCGGAACGGAAAATCAGGACCTGCCGGCCTTTGTTTCGATTCCGGATCCGCGCGGAGTGCCGCAGGCCAGCGTCAATAACTGGGGGCCTGGATTTCTGCCCGCCGTGTTTCAGGGAACACCCTTCAACAGCAGCAAGCCTATTCAAAACCTGTTGCCTCCTGCTGGAATGACTCGCGACAAAGACCAGGCCGCTCGATCTTTGTTAGCGATGCTCAACGACCAGCATCTGCGGAAAAATCCGGAAGACACCAACCTTGCTGCTCGAATTGCCAGTTATGAACTGGCTGCCAGAATGCAGTTGTCTGTTCCGAAGATAGCAGACCTGTCGACCGAATCGGCTCATACGTTCAAGATGTATGGAGCTGATTCGCCCAACGAAACGAAAGCCGCGTTTGCGAAGAACGCTATTTTGGCTCGGCGACTTATTGAAAACGGAGTGCGGTTTGTGCAGCTGTTCAACGGGTCGTATGCCAGTGGCGGAGCATTGAATTGGGACGGACATCAGAAGTTGCGCGAACAGTATGACGTACACGGCGAAATTCTGGATCAGCCTGCTGCGGCGTTGTTCAACGATTTGAAGCAACGAGGTTTGCTGGACGACACGTTGGTTGTGTGGTGTACGGAATTCGGCCGCATGCCGATGTTCCAAAAGGGCGCTCAAGGCCGAGACCACAATCCTCAGGGCTTCACCGCATGGCTGGGCGGCGCTGGAGTTAAACGCGGCGTCAGTTATGGCAAGACAGACGAACTCGGCTTCAAAGCAGTAGAAGACGTTTCATCCATCCATGACTTAAACGCCACGATCCTGCACCTTCTGGGGCTCGACCACACTCGATTGACCTATCAACACAACGGAGTCGACCGCCGTCTGACGGATGTCCATGGACATGTTCTGCGAGACATTCTTGTATGAGCTGATGCACAATCCTGCGAAGGCACAAAAAGTTGATGGACCTGCAGATGCTCGACGCTGGCGAAAACACCTTCACAAAAGGCATCGCCGCCAAGCCTGCCGTATGCTTTGATGTTGACCGTGGGATTATCGCAGTCGACTTTTGAACCTGGTTATCAAAAAGTGGTGATGAGGGGCCATTCAAAGGTCTGCAGCGCGAATTAACCCGGTCTATGGAGATTTTTTTAGGTCACGATTTCTACCGTCAGAAACTGCCAGGGCTCTTTTTGGTACGCTAGTGAAAGGTGCATGAGGGTTTCCCAGCGGATGCGGTGTTGTGGGCTTTCGAAGGCGGGTGTTTCTTTGGGCAGGTTGGTTAGCAGGTCTTTGCGAATCACCTGAGCTCGGATTTTGCGAGTATTTACTTCGCCGTCGGCTTCGTTGGTCAGGCAGATGACATATTGTGTGGCCGTCACGTTTTGGCCGGATTCGCGAGCGATCAGGCCAACCGCGAACTGTTCGGAAACTTCGTTCAGGACGGCGTTTAGATAAAACCAGCAATCGTCTTTGGCCATGGGAATCAGCGGTAGGCCGGGTCTTGTTTTCAGAGCCGCCGCCGTGATTTCCTTCACGGCGGTTTCGTTTAGAAACACGTCGCTGCAGGTTTTTTCGGCCAGCGTGCGGATACGCAATGTGCCGTCGATGATGGAATTCAGAGAGAAGTTAATGCGGTGGAAAAATTCACGCTTTTGCCAGGCTCGACGAGTTCGCTGCCAACCGATGACCCAACCCACAGCGGTGAAGCCTGCGGCGACGACGAACTTCACCCAATGGTTAGTGACCAGATCGTTAATTGCTTTGACCACCTGGTCCATTTTAGAATTTCCTGAAGACGCACTGGCTGTTGATGGTTACGAATTTGCTAAATACGGTCCTGACATCGCAAATTTACAAGCACGCGGCGCGAGCAAGTGCATCGAGCCATTGCAAAATTCACTCGCTCGCGCGTCGTTTTGTGATTGGGAAGTTCGCTGGAGCGGTTTTCGGCCCGCTTCCAGCGGGCTGTTACTTCGCAAGATCGACACAGATGATTTCGTTATCATTGCGAATGTAAGCGTGCCTGTTAGCGAATGCTGGCATGCTCCATACGACATCGCGCCCGAACGCCAGGTTCGATTGTTCGATTACTTTGAAGCGATCGATTTCTGAGTAACCTTCCGGAGACAGCTTGGCGATGATCAGTTCGCCGAGTTCATTGAACAGCCAGAAATGATCTTCATGTTGCACCAGAAACGCGGTTTCTGAACCGGCCGGACGTTTGCCGATCACGTCCTGAGTTTCCCACAGGCGTTCTGCGTCGGGCAGCTTGATGGCTCGCATCACGCCTTTTTGGTCGAAACCGTAAAGTACGTCACCAACCAGAAACGGCTGCACGTTGACCGGACAAATGATGTTGCGTTTATCTCGCCAGACTTCCGTGGCTCCGGGCTTTTCGCTGTCCAGCTTCAGCATTAGACTTTTGTTGCTGTAGCCTGCCACGTAAAGGTATTCGCCCATGACAATCGGCGACATGATGATGGAACCGCTGGAAGCTTCATAAGGTACGGACCAGTATTCTTTGCCATCGTTCGGGTTGACGGATGAAACTGCATCGGGGCGATACAAAATCAATTGGCGGACACCGGCGAATTCGATGATCGTTGGTGGCGAGTAGCCTTGTTCTTTGGAAGTTGAGCTGCGCCATTTCTCTACGCCGGTTAGCTTATTCAGAGCAACGATGTGAGTTCCGCTGCCTCCTGCGAGAGTCAGCAGGTTGTCGCCATCGATCAGGGGATGAGCGGCATAGCCCCACAGCGCGGCCTTTGTGCCGTATTCTGCCTTCAGATCTTTTGACCACACGATTTTTCCGGTTGGAATGTCAAAGCAAAACAAGTCACCTTCTGAACCAAGCGTGTAAACCAGGTTGCCATCGACGTTGGGTGTGCAGCGTGGTCCGGATGGATAAGAAACCGTGTACTTTACCGGATAGTCATGTTTCCACTGCACTTCCCCGGTGGCTTCGTCCAGACATAGAACTCGTTCAGTGCCTGTGAATTCTTTGCGTTCGAAGTTTCCGACTTTTACGTCGTCGCTGGTGACGTAGTCAGTGATGAATACTTTTCCGCCAGCTACGGCCGGGCCGGAATAGCCACCGGCAATCGGGGTTCGCCACAGGACCTTCGGTCCGTTTTCCGGGAACTTCTGAATGATTCCGGATTCTCGCCACACGTTGTCTCGATTGGGGCCCATCCATTGAGGCCAGTCGTCGGCGTGGCAAGTGGCCGTTGTTAGTAGCAGCAGAAAACAGATGCTGGGTTTCACCGGAAGCTCCTGGTGGGAAAAATATGTACTTCGAAGCCGATTAAATCGACCACGCGCATTTTGCGCGAAGATTTAGTTGTTGTGGAGTCACCTGGCAACCTGTTGGCTATGATTCGCGACAATCCGAACCGCGTAGAAATTGAGAATCGTTCTCGGGTAAAAGAACGAGACAGCGGTTTCTGAACCGCTTTGCATTGGTGGTGTCGCGGAGCTGTAACGTTGTCGGTCGCTTTGACGGACGATATTCAAATCCCAACAACTGCATGGGGCCGGTACGGCCTGTCTGAGCTTTTTGGCAGCGAATCGCTCGCACCGCGAAGTGTGTTAGCTAACCTGCTTACTTAGAACTTAAATCGGAGATGCCGCGTTGAGGCGAACAGCGTGGTGTTTCAACAATGATCGGAACACCCTTTGGCTTCTTCATCGTCCCCGTATCGACCGCCGATTGCAGAATCGACAACGGAACAACGCCCGACAATCTGGCCGGATGCATCGTTGATCGGCGTTGCACTGATTTGGGGGATCAATATCCCGATCATGAAAAACGGCCTGGATCAGGTCGATTCTTTCGTGTTCAACGCTGTGCGATTAGTGGTTTCTGCCAGCGTTTTGCTGAGTCTGGCAATCTGGGAACGCAAACGCGGTGTGTTAGTTAAGTCGGGCGTTTCGCGAACTCAGATTGTTGTTTATGCGATGATCGTTTCGGGTCTGTATCAGCTGCTGTTTCTGCTGGGTATTGCCCGAACGACATCCGGCAATGTTGCCTTGATTATTGCCACTGTGCCGATGTGGACGGCCTTGCTGGCCGGGGTATTTCTAAACGAACGCCTGGCGAAGATAGCCTGGGTTGGCTTGTTTACGGCACTTGCGGGAACAGTGATTGTGTCTTTGCAGAAGGGCGATGTGGGCGTTGCCGACGAACATCTGATTGGTAACCTGTGCATTCTCGGAGCAGCGTTAATGTGGTCTATTGGGACTGTTTACAGCCGCCCGATGTTGAAGTTTATTTCGCCCATGCAGCTGTCTGGTTTTGCCGCCACAATGGCTTTGCCTTTGCACCTGCTGTTTGCCGCAGGGCGTTATCAGGAAAGTTTTCCAGGGCTTCAGAATGTAAACATCTGGATGATTATTCTGTATTCCGGAGTATTGTCGACCGGGCTGGCTTTGCCAATGTGGAGTTATGGGGTACGACATGCCGGAGCGGCTCATGCGGCCATTATTCAAAATGCCGTGCCGGTGATTGCCATGGCGGCTGCCTGGCTGACTCGCGGTGAATCGGCATCGAACGCACAGTTATTTGGCGGAGTTTTGATCATCGGAGGACTGGTGATTATGCGGATCGGGCGAAACAACGAAGCCCGTGCGGCGAGAGTAGCCTTAGCTGCGGCGGGTCAGGCAGAACTGGGCCGCGAAAGCAAATGATTCGTGCCGTGTGGGTTGGCGGCATGCCTGGACAGTCCAGGCAATCGGCCTCTAGTTGTGCGTAAGCAGTAACGTGCCCGCAGAGATTTCTGTTTTGGAATTGGTTCAGATTTTGACGACGCCGCATCGATTAAGGACGTAAGCGTGCCTGTTTTTGACTATCGATTCATCGTTGACGCCCCCATCTCTGCTGTATCGGCGTTTCACTTCGAACCCGGCATTTTGAAAATTCTTACGCCGCCGTTAATGATCATGCAGGTACATCGATTTGATCCGCTGGCCAATGGTTCAATTGGTGAATTCACAATGTGGATGGGGCCGGTTCCCGTGCGTTGGAAGGCCGAACATTCAAACGTGAGCGACAAATCGTTTACGGATTCTCAGGTGGCTGGCCCCATGAAATCGTGGGTGCACACTCACACGTTTACCGCCATCAATGATAATCAAACAGAAGTTCACGAACACATTGAGTATGCACATTTTGGCGGCTTGCAGGGCGTCTGGTCGCGGTTACTATTTCCGAAGCCAGCTTTGTTTGCTTTGTTCAACATCCGCAAGATGATTACTCGCCGAGAGGTGCGAAAGCGGTTAGTTGGTCGTAACCAAGTCGACGAGGTGTCCTGACGATTGCTTTTAGGCTGTCCGGATTTCTTTTCGTACCGTTGTCGGGC
Organism: Fuerstiella sp.; assembly: GCA_041689795.1. Classification (GTDB taxonomy): domain Bacteria; phylum Planctomycetota; class Planctomycetia; order Planctomycetales; family Planctomycetaceae; genus Fuerstiella. The sequence continues at coordinate 11,696 of JBDNFN010000239.1, forward strand.
AGTCACCATTACATGGTCATTTGCTTTCGCGGACGTCGAGTTCCAGCTTCCAGCGTCGTCCGGATTCTTTGTTGACGCACCACAGTTCCAGAATGCCAAGTTCGGTGACGCGCGACTGAAAGTTGACGGGCACCCACGATTCATCTGAGCCGTCGTCTTTAGGCAGTTCGGTTTCCAGGTTGACGGTTTCTACCAGTTCATCAGCGGTCCACGACTGCAACAGAATTCCCGGTTTGTCGTTTGATCGCACTGTGGAACCGAAGAAGCGAAAGCGTGCCGGTTGCCCAATGGCCAGTGCAAATTCTGCGGAGGGCACATCGCATTCGGTGCCTTCTTCCATTCCCTGCGGAACAACACAGAGAGCCCGCAATGGTCGAGGAGCACCGGGGATGGCTAGTCCGGCGGTTTCGATGCCAACGTACCAGCTTCTGGCAGAACCGCCACGAATTCGCAGTGATCCGTTTGTGCGAGTCCAGCCGTAGAAGGCGGCTCCAAGAGCAACCGCGTTGTCCAGATCGTGAGTACCGGCCAGCAGGGCGGGCGTTGCGGTGGATTCGTACCAGCTGCCGAGGACGTTCATCAGTTGTGCTCGCAGCTTTTCAGCTCGGAACACGCCACCATTCAGCAGCACGTGAGTTGGGCGTACCAGCGCGCCTTCGCCGTGTCGGTTAAGGAATTCGGCAATGTGGCGGGTGACACCGGTGTCCTGTTCAAACGGAAGTCCGATTTCCTGAAAGCCCGTCATTATTTGTCGTTGCGGTTTATCATCGGCGGCGATGCTCGGGAAAAAGCCTTCCGTCAGCAGGGTCTGAGCTGCATCTCGCTGCATTTCAACGCTGACGGTGCCACCAATCAGCTTGCTGCCGCGGCCGAGCACCGACACCGTATGCGATTCGGGGCCGCCATCTGATAGCAAGGCTTCTTTGGCGGCGCGGCAGGCGTGCCACAAAGAAACCGATTGCCAGGGATCAAGATTTGTCCCCTTCTGTTCAAACAGCTGAGATGCCTGAAATGCCAAAGCCAGGTCCATGTTGTCACCGCCGACCAGCAGGTGATTGCCGACTGCCCGACGACGCAGTTCCAGGTCGCCGTTTTCGTCCATGACATCCACCAGAGTCAGGTCTGTGGTTCCTCCGCCGACGTCGCAGACAAGCAGAGTTTCGCCGGCCGTGAGTGTATCTCGCCAATTGTCGCCCATCTGCTGCAGCCACGCGTATACGGCAGCCTGAGGTTCTTCCAGCAGAACAAGGTCTTCTGGCAGTCCGGCCTTCAATGCGGCTTCTCGTGTCAATTCGCGGGCGACGGGATCAAAGCTGGCGGGTACCGTCAGGACTACTTTTTGATCTGCGATGGGATGTTCAGGAAATTCTGCATTCCATGCTTCAACCAGATGTTCGATATACCTGAGCGAAGCGTCGACGGGTGAAATTTTCGGAATGCCTTCTGGCGCCTGCCACGGCAGAATTCTCGCACGGCGGTCGACGCCAGCGTGAGACAACCAGCTTTTGGCGGCGCCAATTGTGCGATCCGGATTGTCGGCCGACTGACGGCGTGCGAATTCACCGACAGCATAGTCAGCACTCTGTCGCCACGGCAGATCGCAGGCCCCGGATTGAGATTCGGCATCTGTCGCCATATAAGTGAACGAGGGCAGGGCGTTGCGTGATTCGATTGTGCCGCGATCCACGAGTTGCGGGATGGGCAGGACCAGCGCCTGAGGCGACTCGGACTTCAGCAGAACGTATGAAAGAACGCTGTTTGTCGTTCCAAGGTCGATTCCAACGGAATACTGAGCGACCATGATTAAAGATCTCTATTCGAAGTGGACTACAGTTTTTGAAGGACGATCCTGTTTGTCCCAATGGAAGCGTCCGATGAGCAGTTACGGGGCTTCGTTGAGTTCAGGACACCTGTGTGCAGAATAGCAGTATCGGCAGAGTTCAGCACGATCGTGTGCCGCGGTGATATCGCAGGTCGAGTGGCGTCGCAAACCTAGATTGGTTCAAATCCCTCAGATTAAGCTGAAGCTGATCGTTTTAAAGGACTTCGATGAGTGTGAATGCCTACGAGACCCCGAAAGCCGATCCCGGCTCGAATTCTGATTCGGGGGTGCTCGATAAGTTATTCGGATTCGTTCAGGTGAATCGTGACGAACGCGCGGCGTTTTCGTGGGCCTGTCTGTGGTTTGCGACTTTGCTGGGCGGATATTACATGGTCCGTCCCGTTCGCGATGCTCTCGGAAGCGTGGGAGGCGGAAAAGACCTGAAGTGGTTGTTCACGGCCGTTTTCGTGACGATGTTGGTTGTCGTACCGATGTATTCGCAACTGGTTTCGCGTTTTCGCCGGCGTGTTTTTGTGCCCGTCGTTTACCGTTTTCTGATATTCAATCTGGTGTTGTTTGTCCTGGCGCTGAAGTTTCCGGGCGACGCCCATCAGATTTATGTTGCTCGAATCTTCTTTGTGTGGGTCAGTGTTTATGTCCTGTTTGCGATGTCACTTTTTTGGAGTGTTATGGCGGACAGTTTTACAAGCGATCAGGGCAAGCGGCTGTTCGGGATGATGGCTGGCTGTGGCACTCTTGGAGCCCTGTTGGGATCGGCGTTTGCTGGAAACATGGTGGGACGTTTGGGTATTTCCAACTTGTTGATGTTTCCCGCAGTGCTAATGGAAGTTGGATTGTGGTGTTATCGACGACTGGAAGCGTCACAAACGATTTCCAACATAACGGCTCAGCAGTCAGCAACTGGCGGCAATCCGTTTGCCGGATTTCTGCACGTTGCGAAGTCGCCGTATCTGCTGAGCATCTGTGGCTATATTCTGCTGACCGCGTTGTGTGGTACGTCGCTGTATTTGACTCAGGCGGAAATCGTTACGGATGCATTTCCGGATCCGAATACTCGTGTGCAGGTGTTTGCGTGGCTCGATTTTTCAGTGCAGAGTCTAACAATCGCCTTGCAGCTAATTGTGGTTGGCCGTCTGATGAAGTTTAGTCTGCCGCTTACTCTGACGGTGCTGCCGGTGGTGTACCTGCTGAGTTTTATGGCCATCGGGTTTTCACGCACGTTGTGGGTGCTTGTACCGGGGGTGGTTCTGACACGCGCGGTTGTTTACGGAATTACCGTGCCGGCCCAGGGCGTGTTGTTTACGGTTGTAAGTCGCGAGGACAAATACAAGGCAAAGAACGTCATCGACACGATTGTGACTCGCGGAGGCGACGCGCTTGCAGGGCAGGTCGGTAACCAGTTGCGAGCCGCTGGAACAGCGCTATCGGTGATTTCGTGGGTGATGGTTCCGGTTGCACTTGTCTGGACGTTTCTCGCCTGGAGACTCGGGCGCAACGGTCTGAAGAAATCGCAGTTGATGGTGGCGAGTGATCAGAAGACTGACGAACCAAGCGGGCCAACGTCTACGTAAGCAGCACAAGCTGGAAGTCGTTTAGCCGGTTGGTGTCGACCGTCCTGTTCGCTTGCGTGCCTGTTCGTGAAGTTCCACCGGGACGAATTTCAGAAGTCGTTCGATGACGTCGTCCGGCTTGATGCCCTGGCTGTCAGCCTGAAACGTGGTCATGATGCGATGTCGAAGTACGGGCTTGGCGACGTACTTGATGTCGTCCGTTGTAACGTGAAACCGACCTTCGAGTAACGCGCGTGCTCGAGCACCCAGAATCAGATACTGACCGGCTCGTGGTCCAGCTCCCCAGCTAACGAGTTCTTTTACGAACGGTGGAGCTTCTGGTTCGTTCGGGCGGGTTGCTCGCACCAGATCGCGAGCGTAGATAAAGATGTATTCAGCACACGGCACTTTGCGAACGACTTCCTGTAAAGCCTGAATCTGTTTGCCTGTCAGCACTGGTGTGAGCTCGGGTTTTTCGCTTCCGGTAGTTTGCTTCAGAATGCGTAATTCTTCAGCGGCCGTTGGATACAGGACAGTGACATTGAACATGAAGCGGTCGAGCTGAGCTTCAGGCAGAGGATACGTACCTTCCTGTTCAATGGGGTTTTGCGTGGCCAGTGTGAAGAATGGATCAGGCAGGCGAAACGTATTGGAACCGACGGTCACGTTTCTTTCCTGCATCGCTTCCAGCAGTGCGGCCTGAGTCTTTGGCGGTGTGCGGTTGATCTCGTCTGCCAACAGTACGTTTGTGAACAGCGGCCCCTGAATAAATTGAAACGTCTTGCGCCCCGTTTCAATATCGTCCTGGAGAACGTCTGTTCCCGTGATGTCCGATGGCATCAGGTCCGGGGTAAACTGAATTCTTCGAAACGCCAGCTGCAGAATGGACGCAATAGTGCTGCACAGCAGAGTCTTGGCGAGTCCCGGGACACCAACCAGAAGACAGTGGCCTTTGCAGAACATGGCAATCAGCAGTTGGTCGACAACTTCGTCCTGCCCAATGATGACTTTGGCGATTTCCTGCCGCATGCGACGATAAGCGGTAGTGAGTCCGCGAATGGCCTGTTCTTCGAGTTCGTCAGGGGCCACGATGTCGTTGGCATTTCTACGTTGATCAGAATGGTCACTCATTGCAGTCAATGTGGCTTCAGGGAACTGGTGGACTTACCGCTTCAGGGTTATCATTGAAACGTTCTTGTCATGCAATTGAAAGCAGAACCGGCGACTCGGTTTGACGATGAACGGAAATCCATCACGGCAAACCATTCAATTACGGACCTGCAGCATGAGCGAAGTGCGATACCTGATTTTCGATGTGGAAGCCGTCGGCGATGGAGATCTGATTCAGCGAGTTCGATATCCAGACGAAAAACTGTCGCCTCAGGAAGCCATTGAACGGTATCAGGCCGACTTGATTGAGCAAACAGGTCGCGATGTTCTGCCGCCGACGTTTGTTGTGCCTGTTTCTGTAGCGGCGGCCAAAGTTTCGGCAGATTACCGACTGATCGACCTGACCGTTCTGGACGCACCTCATTACCGCCCGGAACAGATTGTGCGACGGTTTTGGCAGGGGTGGCTGCACTATGACCGACCGACGCTGGTGACGTTTAACGGCCGCGGGTATGACCTGCCCGTTTTGGAACTTGGTGCTTTTCGACACGGTGTCAGTCTTCCCGCGTGGTTTAACGTCGAATCTCGATCGTTTGAACAATCACGAAATCGATACAACATCGATCGTCACATCGACCTGCAGGATCTGTTTTCAAATTTCAGTGCAGTGCGAGTAAACGGCGGCCTTAACCTGTTGTCGAACATGATTTACAAGCCCGGTAAATCGGGCATTGATGGTTCGCAGGTGCAGGGTTTGTATTTCAACGGCGAATCAGAAAAGATCAACGACTATTGCCGCTGCGACGTTTTGGACACGTATTTTGTATTTCTTCGGAGCCGCGTTTTGATCGGCCGTTTGTCTCTTGAAGACGAACAGACGCTGGTGGAAGCGGCTCGGGAAATGCTTGAGGCGCAGGCTGAAAACTCGCCCGCCTATCGCCACTACCTTGAATTCTGGGATCGGCGTCTGGAACAGCAGCAACAGCAAACCGAAGATCAAACGACACCTGAAGCTGATGAGGCGACCTGACGTTCAGTGTTTGTTTAGCCGGACAGTTTGAAGTCGTCCTCAGGTGCATCTTCGCCGGTCAGCTGCGTTAGGTCTGAATTGTCGTCTCGCAGATCCAGAATCTGTGTTGGCGAACAGCGGGGTTGCACGATTTTTGTCGTGCCTCCGGGAATAACGGCTTCCGTCATCACATTGCGTTGCATGGCTTCTGTTTCCATTTCAGCAATCCAGTTGCGCAGTTCGCTTGTGTATTCCTGAGATAATTCGCTCAGCACAAGGTCTCGCAGGAATCCGGCAGCTCCGTCATCCGCCAGTTCTGCTTCTTCGGCCGTCGAAAAGCGTTCCATCGGATCCGGGTGCAGCAGTTTGCGAAGTAACAGAATCAGGGGTTCGCTGTAAGGAAACGCGTCGATCGGTAGCATCCGGGGAAGTCGTTCCAGAATTGTATTCTTGGCTTCGACCAGTTCACCATACTTCATACCGGCAAAGGGTTTTGATCCGGTCAACATTTCCAAAAGCATGTAGCCCAGGCTGGCAAGGTCTGATTGTTGGGTGGCCCGATATCCGGCCAGCACTTCGGTAGCAGCATACTCCAGCGTACACGGCTGACCTTCCGGAGGTCTTCCCTGCCAGTATGAAGAACCGATATCGATCAGTTTAACCTGCCCCGTGCGCTTCACCATCACGTTGGATGGCTTCAGGTCGCAATGGATAATTCCCTGACGATGCAAAGCGGCAACTCCCGCCAGGCATTCTCGAAGAATTGCAATGGCCATACCGGGTTTCAGGCGGCAGTCGACTTCACCAGTGGTGACAATTTCTTTATTCAGCTTCGCCCAACGCCGCTTAGTCACAGCATCCTGGACAATTTCCAGGGTATCGCGGCGAAGAATGTGCAGCAGGTCGAAACCGTCAACCCACTCCATTTCCAGATAAAAGATGCCATCGTTTTCGATAAACGAATGCACGTCGACAAGGTGGTCGTCCTGAATGCGGGCCACCATCGAAGCCACTTCTGTTAGTCGCAGCATTTCTCGTTCATACGCGGCGACTGTCTTGAATTGCCCTGGCGAGAAAAACTTAAGAGCAACGGGCATGCGAAAGCTACCCGCGCCTTTCCGTTCCGTCAGCAATACTGTCCCCTGACCTCCAGTTCCCAGAGTTTTCAGGAACGGCCGTTCAGTGTGCCAACCAACTGTCCCTCGCTTCAACAGCGCATCAAAAACGGCAAGCCGTTCCTTCAGGTCATTTGGTCTGATGGGCTGTTCGTTATTGTCAGCCGGGACGTCCACTATGTCTTTTGGGCCTCGATGGAAGTTTTGCTAAGTCAGAGCTATTGTCAGACAGGCAGTCTGAACTCAGTCGGGCAGGGGAGTCTAGCGGATCAACGCGCGCGGTCTACACGTGTTTGCCCTGTCCCGCTGATGGTAAGTGATTACTGCGGCCAACTGTGACGGAAACACCGGCAGAGACTTGCGTTAAGTAAGATTAATAAGTCTGGATTTGGATATTAATTGTGCCGAGTGAGAATCGTGGTGGAAAAATCCTCACAAGCTGCTCACAATTCCCAGACATTGCAGTTTCTGCTGCATAAACGCTGCATTGATGATGTCGATGGGCAACACTTTGATGTTATGTGCCTTTGGCTTTCAACTCTCTGCCCCAAAACGCCCCATTACGACCATAGACGCTACCATGAATAATCGCATTTTCCTTGTTGGAACCTTGGCTTTAGGCCTCTCATTCGCACTTACCGAGCAGGCTCAGTGTGCTCCAAAGCAAAAGTGCCCGACAACGAATTGTTGTCCCAAGGCGGGTTGCAAAAAGTCCTGTGGGACACACGTTTGTGGAACAACTGCTTCCGGCCCAACAACCAAGTGGTTTAAGGCTAAAGACGGTACGATTCGCGAAGTGATGACTCACTGGGACGCTCTTCATCGAGCCGTCGATGCTGACAATATGGAGATCGAACTCCGGGCGACTGTGGCTGAACTGGATGCCACAAAGACAGAGCTTGCGGCCGTAAAGGAAGCATCTGCTGCTCAAGTAGCATCGCTCGAACAGCAACTGGGTGAATTGAAGTCACAGCTTGCCGCTCAGACAAAGGTCGTTCAAAACCAAAAAAAACGAGCCAACACTGCTGAGGCGGCTCATAGGGCGAGCGAAGAAAAAGTTGCAAACCTGGTTGAAGTTGGGAAGAAGGCGGAAATGACATTGGCGGGCGTACAGAAAAATCTTCAGCAAACAACGGCTGATCGCGACGCTCTTAAGACTGCCAACGACAAGTTGCAGGCTGAGATGAACTCTGTTACTGAAGCCAAGGCCAAAGCGGATGACGCTATCAAGGCGGCTCAGGCAGAAATTGCGAAGATGAAGCAGGAAGCGATCGAAAGCAAGAAAGCTGAAGTTGCGACTCAGGAAAAAGAAAAAGGCGACAGTGCTGCGCCAGCCAATGCAGCGACTGAGGAAAAGCCAGTCGAAGCTCCAGTTGTAGAAGAACCAAAGAACTAATTGCTTTCAGCAAACGATGTCACAATGACTGGTTAAGCCTTAGCTGTTTTCAGCCGAGGCTTTTTCATGCGCACATTGTCAGCTTGAATTTCACATGATTGGTGGTGATAGGAAGCCGTTGGTGCAAATGTGTTTCTTTGCGTGCCAGCAAACTATCACTGCCCATGATGTCGTAGGCTCGATGTTTAGATGCTTCATCGCCACCCAGTGCGGCTGGGTAGTTCCGTCGTTGGCGTTACGGGGCTTTCGGCTGCTGCTGAGTCATGCAGTGAAATGCTCCCAGTCCCCATACCAAATCGATCGCATTGACGCCCACAATTTTTCGATCTGGAAAAGCATCCTGCAACGTCTGCAGAGCAGTGTCGTCTGCAGCGTCTTCAAACGTCGGTACAATCACACCGTTGTTGACAATATGGAAGTTGCAATAACATGCCGGCAGGCGATGTCCTTGCTGAAACTTCGGCCGTGGCATTTTCAGTTCGATAGGCTTCAGAAGCCCTGCCGGTGTTTGGAAGCTGGCGATAACGTCATGGTTGGCTCGCAGTAGTGCAGATTCGGGTGCATCGTCATCATATGCAGCCGCGACCAATACTTTGTCAGCGGTCACAAATCTTGCAACCTGGTCGATGTGTCCGTCCGTGTCATCGCCCTCGATTCCCTCACCAGGAAGCCACGCAATGGAATCAACCTGCATGAAGTTTCGCAGCATTGATTCCATTTGTTCTTTGTTGTGGTGCGGATTTCGATTGGGATTCAGCAGGCAGCTTGCGGTTGTCAGCAGCACGCCGTTTCCGTTTCCTTCGATGGCGCCGCCTTCCAGAATGATTCCTGGCTTAATGGACTGCATCTGAAGATCCGCTGCAACTTTGCTGGCTACCGCCGCATCGTCGTCCCACGGCGGATACTTGCCTCCCCACGAATTGTAATCCCAGTCGATGATTACCTGCTTCGGCCCATCTGCGTTGCCTGAGCGGCGGTTTAGAAAGATCGGACCGTAGTCTCTGCACCACGAATCGTTGACTGGGATGTCCAGAAAACGCACGCGGAAAGATGCCCCGGCAGTTTCGCACGCTGTATCCAGAAACGACTTGGCGAGTTCCTGTGTGGCCCTGGTAGCCAGGATGTTGACTGGTTCGAAACAGGCCATCGCTGCTACAAAATTTGCATAGGCGGCCGGTATTCGTTCAAAAATTCCAGGCCATGTGTCCGGGCTGACGGGCCAACCAATCCATGTTGCATCGTGAGCTTCCCATTCGGCCGGCCAACGATAGTTTTTGAGGTTTAACACAGACACAGCTTACTTCTGATTTCTGTCGTAATGAATTTATCACTGGCGACCGCTGGCAGAGAATCTTTGCCGAGACCAAACGCATTTCAGCCGGGTGCAGCCTATGCGTTTACCAATGCTGCAATGCGAGATTTGGTGTCCGCACATCGCAACTTCAGTTATCGTTCCAACGCTTTTGTAAATCTCCGAAGGCATCGATACGGCGGTCACGGAAAAAGGGCCAGTGTGTTCGAGCAGTGTTAATCAGAGACAGATCGCAGCTCACGATAACGCTCTGTTCTTCTTCGTGCGATGCTTTTTGCATCACGTTTCCGTATGGGTCAGCGACAAACGAGCCACCCCAGAATTCGATTTCGCCTTCGCGGCCGACTCGATTCGGAGCACCGACAAACAGGCCGTTGGCAATCGCATGGCTGCGAATCATCGTTTGCCATGCCGAGTACTGGCTTTCGCCATACTCGGCTTTTTCGCCGGGAATCCAGCCGATGGCCGTTGGGTAGAACAGCAGGTCGGCGCCCTTCATGGCAGTAAGTCGAGCAGCTTCGGGATACCACTGATCCCAGCAGATGCAGACTCCAACCTTTGCGAACTTTGTTTGGAATGCCAGAAAGCCAAGGTCGCCCGGAGTGAAATAAAACTTCTCGTAATACAACGGGTCGTCTGGAATGTGCATCTTGCGATACAGGCCGGCGATGGAACCGTCAGCGTCAATGACGACGGCCGAGTTGTGATACAATCCAGGGGCTCGTCGCTCAAACAGCGGCACGACGACAACCACGCCCAGTTCCTTAGCGATTTTTGAAATCGCGGTTGTTGTTGGTCCAGGAATCGGTTCTGCAAGTTCAAAGTTGGCGTGGTTTTCAGACTGACAGGGATATTGAGTATTGAAGACTTCCTGCAGGCAAATCACCTGCGCTCCGTTTCCGGCAGCATCACGAATACTCTGAACGGCCTGTTCGACGTTGTCTGCTGGATCTGGTGTACAGCGCTTTTGGATCAGTCCAATCTGAATGGCTTTGGATTTCATTGTGCTTCAATTTGTCTGGGTACGACGGGTTAGGTTCGGCGGCTATCTTTTTTCGCGAGACAGTGAATGTCGCGGGAAGGATATGTTTCAGCCAAGCTAATCCGTGTGACGTTCGTTGGCGTTGTCCATACTCATCGCCAGTCGGGCAAGTTTTGTTTCGCCGACGGCGAGTCGGAATCGTAACGCAGCGCGCATAAAAAAACCTCGGCAAAAGCGGGGTCGCGCCGAGGTTTTGGGGGGGTGGGTTCGATTTTCTTAACTGCAAATTGTTGATCTTGGGTACTTCAGCGACTGCAAGAGGCAATTCTTTGTTGAAGGGCCGCGTTTATCCCGATCATTGATTATTCGAATTTGCTTTAATTGTTCAGGGCACCTTCTTCAGTGCGGGCCTGTGAGTCACAGGTGATGTTGCAACTGTTGTCGCATTCGTCAACGAAGTCCAGAAACGTGCTACCGACCACTTCACCTTTTTTGCCACTTGCCAAAGTGAAGTAGTAAGTCTGGTTTATACCGCCGATGGCTGATCCCAGATCTTCGAGTTCTTCGTTGATGCCGTAAGACATTTCGGTCAAACCGACAATCATGCCCAGAACCAGAATCGTTCCGACAAGAACGATCTCTGCAGAAATAATGAAGCCGTTTTCGTCGTTCCTAAGGGCGGTGAAAATATTCTTTGTCTGTATGTCCTCAGTCTTTAGGTTTCGGAGAAGGCTCGAAAGCCGTTTCGTTTCGTCTTGTTGACATAACGTAAAGCACGATGAGTGCCGAACCGGGAAAATATTTGTGTGTCAGGACTTCGTTGATCGTTAAGTCGTTGCCATTTAATGGCTTGAGGAAAATTGAACTGGAATAGTCGCCCGCAGAGATGTGGCGACGACCTGTTTTCGACGTTGACTTTGGTCAACGCGAATCAACATTTTGATGCCACAACGCACCATTTAGGCAACAGCAATGTTTAGGGAAGTTACCGCGATGGGCACTGAATGGTGGTTGCGAACGCGGCTTCTGTATTGGCTGACCGCTGTTTCCCTGGAGTCCGAGCCCGTCAGGTGTTTCTGCAACCTGTCATCGGCAGACTACATCTTATTAACGCGCACAAGAACGCCCGGCTGAGTAACCCCAGTCGGGCGTCATGTTGTTGAATTCTGAGCGGAAATCGAATCCTATTTCTGTTCAGGCGTTTCTTGGCCGACCGCTGCTTCTTCCGGCTTTTGTTTTCCGCTGACCACGTCTTTTCGTGTGATGCGGAATTTTTCAAAGCTGTCCGAAGAAATCACGTAATACCAGCCAGAAAATCGAGCTGTTAGCTCTTGGGCTGCCTTTTGTCCAGCTTTTACTTTGTCTTCGTACTTCTTCAGATCAGCTACATATGCATTCTTCTGAGTTTCATACAAAGCCGTCGCCGCGTCGTATTCCTGCTGAGCAACCTGCTTTGGATCCTGCTGAGGCTCTGTTGGTTTGGCTTCGTCACTTTCGGCAGGCTTGGCCTCAGTACTGGTTGCTTCTTCTTTAGCAGGCGCAGGTTCTTCTGTTTTCTTTTCCTGCTCGTCTGTAGTTGGAGCAACGACTGGTTCTACTTTTGCGGCAGGTTCTTCTGTCGCCTTTTCGTCTTTTGTGGACTCCGTTTTTTCTTCCTGAGCGGCAGCTTCAGCCACTGCTTCCTGGACCGTTTCATCCTGAGGGTTGCAGGCATCTTTTTCAGATGCAGCTTCCTGTTCCGGTTCTTCTGGTGTACTTGCGGCCGCTTCTTCCGGTTTGGCGTCCTGTAGAATTTCGGGCTTAACTGGTTCAACCGGAGCGACTGGTTTTTCGCCGAGCAGCTTTTCGTTGAAGTTAACCTTTACCAGTAGATAACGTCGAGGGCCATTTTCTTCTGCGGCAGCGTCTTCTTTCTGACTCTCTGAGTCTGCGGTTGTCTCGTCTTTTTTTGCTTCCGTTCCAAGGCCGACTTCGATTTCTTTACCTGTGCCGCGAGCGATTTCACCAAAATACAAGGTGTACTCCACACCATTGCTGGTGCCGGCAACCAGTTCGCCTTCATTTGAGTACAGTCGTTCGTTGCCGTCTTTGTCGCCGCCGATAAAGTAGCCTTGAGCCTGCATTTGCATCTGCAGGATTTGTTTGACGGCGGGGTTTACTCGCATGTTATCGTCCAGTCCCTGTGGTTTGGGACGGACGCCAACGATCTTCAGTTGATCAAGATTTGTGGCGATCGATTGTATGGGGCTGTTGTCGAGTTCTTCTGTTTCTTCATTCAGGCCAGCCAGTTTCCATTCGCCAGTTGTCGCCAGATTTTCTTTGTCAAATTCCAGCACTTCCTTTTTATTGATCGTGCCCTGTTGTTCGTCGACCGAGTAATTGTCGAGAACGATTTTGACGAGGTCCGTTTGATTGATCTTCAGAAGATCCGGTTCAATCCAGTCGCTGAATTTTGCTGACAGATCAACGTTTAACTGAGCGATGTAGGTCGTGTTTTTTTCGGGTTCACGAACATAGAAACTACCACTGCGACCTTCTACAGCCTTACCAATAATCAGGTCCACCAGAGCATTGCCACTGCCATCGCTAAGAGTCAGGCGTGTGCCACGTTCATCTGCCGTGGCGGCTCCGTCTGCAGCGGGATCAGCCACGCCATACAGTTTCCAGTCGTCTTTGCTACGACTTTGAAGGGCCGTCTTTTTTAGCCCCAGCAAGGATGTTGCCGTCTTCGCCAGGCGATCTTCCGCTTCAGCCGGATAGCTATGATGCGATGGAATAACCCACACGCTATCATCGTTTTGCTTTACGGAAAACGTCTGCACATCCTTCTCGTCGCTGTCATAGTCGACGACGGCAAGTGACGCGGCTTTTGCAGGATCGACGAAATCGGCGAAGAACGGCTGTCCCACGTCGGCGAATCCGCTGACAGCCGATGGCTGCGTTGAATACCACGCTCCGAAGGCAGCCAAAGAAGACAGCCCTGCGACAGCGACGAAGGTAAGAGTCCGAGATGTTGGGTTCATTTCTCAACCTGCTTCTTCAAACGTTTATGAACGACAAAGGAACTTGTCCTTTGTGCACCACGTTCATTCAGAAATCGTTGGATCTTGTTGACTTGTAAGGAAAAAGGTCGCCGCCCCGAGTTCAACCGCGTTACCGACGACGTCTTGAGGGTGCAATGGACTGTTGTTCAGCTTGGCGTCGCAGGCCCAGAAACAACAGGCCAAAACAAATTGGCAGAATGGCTGGAAGGAAGTAGGCGTAAACTTTTACGCGAGTCTCGATGCGACGAATTTCACGCTTCATTTCCAAACCTGCTTTTCGGATCTTGCTGTTTTTTTCGCGTTCGAGTTCCTGTTCGTCCAGATCCAGTTTTCGATTCAGCTGTTCTTCTTTTTGCTTCAGCAATGCACTTTTACTGCGAGGGTCCAGGTCTTCGCGTTTCAAAACATCATCGATTTCTGCCTGCAGTTCTGTTCGAGCTTCAGCAAGGCGTACTTCCATGGTTTTGTCCGCTTCCTTTTCTTCTTCATTGAGCTTCTTGCGAAGTTCACGTGTCTGGCTTTCGACATACTCGAGAGTTCTGAGGCTCGCGCGGCGAGAACGTAGATCGATGAAGGTTTCTTCGCCTGCAAGGGCGTCAACTGCGTTCAGGATAAACGTCACATTGTCGAAAGCGACGTCTAGGTTTCCGCGGTTGCGTTCCATGAAAAACCAGTCGCTGATCATGTCGATATCGGCACAGAAGATGACGTTCAACGGGGTGTCACCGCCTTTTTTGATTTGGGCCGCAATCACATGAGAATACGTATCGTTGAATCGCTTCGGGTTGGGATTAATCTGTGCTGTCGGCGACATTGTGAATGGGCTGAATGATTGAGAAATGTAGTCTTCCCAGGCTAGCAGTCCGGATTCACCGCTTGTTTGCAGCAGTGGAATGAATTCCATGTCTTTCTTGCGATCCAGTTCCTGAATCGAACCGGGGTACAAACAGACGATGTCGTGTAGTTCGCTGGTAATCGGGCTGCTGGCACTGAACGCCTGTTTTGGATTGCCTGACCGAGAAATAAATACATATTCCGGTGGCAGCGTGCCAAACTGACTATGAGGATTCATGCTGTCGTAAACGGCTTGGCCATTATCCCACTTTGCATCCAGCAGGCTCATCAAAGAACGGAGTTCGCCGTTGTCGGCTTTCTGTTCTGGTGGCTGTTGTTGTCCCATCATGGCCATCGCACCGCCCGGGCTCGGCTTCGGTAGTTTGGGAGCCATCGACAGTCCCATTTGTCCCTGAGCAAAAATCGGGCATGGGTCGTCAAAGACCAGTACTGGCTTACCTGCCTGAACGTACTCAAGAAAGTTGTCCATTTCGGGCTGTGTTAACGACGATGGCATGACAGCCAGTAGTACGTCAAAGTCTTCGGCCAGTTGTTCACCATCTGGGCTATCACCATCTGGGCTATCACCGTTGTCGACCAGAATTTTCCGTGCGGGGTTAACTCCGATCACTTTGTACTGCTTGCGAAGTTCGCGAACGATTTCCCAATCGCGACCACCACCGTCAGAAATCACACCGGCGTCTGTCTGAAGAATTCCAATTGTCAGCCGGTCTTCCTGCGAAACAGTTCTGACAGAACGAGTGAGTTCGTACTCAATGGGCAGCCCCTTGCCGAAGAATGGGATCTCTACGTTGTCCGTGGTGCTTTGAACGATCGCTCCCAAAAAGACTTCAGCTTCTTCGAACTTGCCATCCTGTTCGTACTGCAGCCTGATTGGGTTAACGCCCAATGCGCGAGCTTCTTCGGCTTCTTCGCTAAATGGCTCTACGTCGACGCGGCGAACTTCCAGTTTGCTGCCACCACGAAGATCAAATTCTCGCAGTAGTCCCAGAAGTCGACGACGGGTTTCGCTGTATTCTCGCGGTACGTCCGGGCTGATAAACGCCTGAATTGTAATCTGCTGCCCATCTGGAATTTCGTTGAGTGTCTTGAAAGTCGCGTCCGACAGGCTGAACAGCTTCTCTGCGGTCAGGTCGGCACGTGCTGGCCACATGCTTACTAAAACCAGCAGGCTCACAAGCGTCATTCCAAGGCAGATGGTTCTAATGCCGAACTGCATTTCCATGCCCACAACCTTGGATGCATGCCAACGTCGTTTTGCAATCGCAATCAGGTTTAAATACAACATCAATGCGGTGAGAAACACGAAATAGCAAACGCTGGATAACGGAAGGACGCCCAGACTGAAGTCTCGCAGTTGTTCCTGCAGGCTGAGTCCCTGAACGGCTGTTCGGAATTCATACCACTGGCCCCTTATGCCAAGCTGGCTAAGCAGCCACTCGGCAATTCCGGCCAGTTCTCCTATGAATACCGGAATACAACAGAACACAACGCCTAAGACAAAGGCAACCGTTGAACTGTTTGTCAGAGCCGACGCCAGCATGCCGACGGACAGCAACGCTGCACCAGCCAGCCAATAGCCGAAGTAACTTGATATCAGTAACCCCGGATCGGGGTCACCCAGTCCTGAAAGGATCAGTGCATTAACCAGCGAGAACACAATCGCAACGGTGTAAACGCCGAGCACGGAAAAAAACTTGCCGAGCAGAATTTCAACATCTGATGCTGGCAGTGTGAACAGCAGTTCGTCGGTCCCGAGTTTTCGTTCGTCCGACCACGTCGTCATTGTGATGGCGGGAATCAGAAACAGCAGCAGCAGCGGAAACTTTGCGCTAAGCTGATCAAGGTTTGCCTGGTTTGAGGCAAAGAACTGAGCATCAAACGCCATCACGGACGCAGCTACGCAGAACACAATGATGAACAGATAACCCAGAATACTTGAAAAGTAACTGCGGAAATTGCGTTTGGTAACAGCCAGAATCACGTGTGCGCGAATCATGGTGTGGCGACGCCTGTTATTTTGGTGAAGGTGGATATCGTTAAGAAGTTCCCGGGAAAACAGCCCGGAAACTCAACTGAAGCAGCCAGCAGCTTATTTGTCGCTGGTGAGGGATCGGAATTTTTCTTCCATTTCGACTTCGTTGGAGCCCAGATCTTTGGTGGCACCGTCAAAGACAATTTTCCCGTTGTCGATCATCACAACTCGCGGACAGATCGCTCGCACTTCCTGAAGAATGTGAGTCGACAGCAGAATTGTTTTCGTCATGGCAAGTTCCGTGATCAGTTCACGAACGCCGTGTACCTGATTCGGGTCCAGCCCACTGGTTGGTTCGTCCAGAATCAGCACTTCCGGATCGTGCAGCATTGCGTGAGCCATGCCGACTCGCTGCCGAAAACCTCGTGATAGCTTGGCGATCGGCTTACGCCAGACTTCCTTCAGAGAACACTTATCGGCTACCCATGCCAGGCGATCAGATAAGTTGCTGCCCTTGACGCCTCGAACTTCGCCGATGTATTTCAGCATTCCTTCCGGAGTCATCTCGGTATACAGCGGACCGTTTTCCGGCAGGTATCCAAGTTTTTCGCTGGCCTTCAAGCGATCTTCTGCGACGTTGTAACCAGCTAGAAACGCATCTCCACGACTTGGCGACAGAAATCCTGTCAGCATCTTCATCGTGGTACTTTTGCCAGCTCCGTTTGGGCCAAGAAACGCACACACCTGACCCCGTGGCACAGTGAACGAAACGTCCTGAGTGGCTGCAAAATCACCGTAGAACTTACTTAGTCCCCGGGCTTCAATCATCGCATCGGTGACTGAGGTTTTGGCAGCACCGGCGCTCGGCTCAGATATTTCTGAGGTGGAACTCATGGCGTAAATCTCGAACTATTCTGGGGTTATTGTGTCAAATCGAAATCACCAGAAATTGGTGACCTGCTTGGCTCAAAAAGGCGGGACATCAGAACATCCATACTGCAGTATAATGTCCAAATGTTGGGGTGCCGTCAATGACCGGAACGGGCGACGGCAATGTCTGCCGATCCGGCAGAAGCTCCCACACCTTATCGAGGTAGTAAACGTCATTCCAATCAGTTGATGTCTTTCCGTCGGAATTCTCTGCTGATTTGTGTTGCCACAAACGAGTGCTTCCGGAAAAGAAATATCGAAAAACGGCCAAAGGAAGCCCTCGGCCAGCATCAGCACCGAAAATCGCGTTTTAATAGGCGACCGGCTGGCAGCGACAACGAAAGTCGTTTTGAAGTTGTATCCACCTGTTTGAAGTTAACGACGGCGTCCCACCAGTATCTGGTGACGCATGAATTGAACTCTTTGAAAAAGAAGCCTGAAGACATGCCACTGCTTGGAGTAAACATCGATCACGTTGCCACCGTTCGACAGGCACGACGTACTTATGAACCAGATCCCGTTCATGCCGCAGTGCTGGCAGAACTGGGCGGTGCTGATGGAATCACTGTGCACCTGCGCGAAGATCGGAGGCACATTCAAGATCGAGATGTGCGAATTTTGCGGCAGATGATCCGCGTTAAACTGAACCTGGAGATGGCTGTCGAGCAATCGATTGTTGACTTCGCTCTGGATATCATGCCGGATCAGGCCACGCTGGTTCCCGAAAAGCGTGAAGAGGTCACCACGGAAGGCGGACTGGATGTGATCGGCCAGCAAAGTCGCGTTCAACGATGTGTGGATCAGTTGATGGGACGTGATATTTCCGTCAGCCTGTTTATCGATCCGGATGTCGCTCAGGTTGAGGCCTCAGCTGAAATGGGTGTCGATGCCATTGAACTACATACCGGGGCCTATGCAGACGCGCGTACGCAGGCAGAAACGGATACGGAATTCGACAGAATTCTGGAAGCCAGTCAGTTTGCTCTGAATCGTGGCCTGACGCTTAACATGGGGCACGGTCTCACGTATCGCAATGTGCAGCCCATCGCGGCGATCAACGGCGTTCACGAACTCAACATCGGACACAGCATCATCAGCCATGCCGTGATGGTCGGCCTGGAACGAGCTGTCCGTGAAATGAAAGAACTGGTGATGGGCTAAAGGCCGACGGTAACTCAACGACGGCGTGGCCTACCACGATATAACGGTGCCAGCCATCAGTCGTCGTATGCCGCATTCTGTTGCCAGAAGAATGGCGCCGTTTTCGTCGATTCCCTGGCATACGCCCGTGTGTTCAGAATCGGCAACGCCAATCGTGATTTTTCGTCCCCGCAAAATGTTGCACGCGTTTAGCTGGGAAAGCAGCAGCATGGGGCGGCTGCGAAGATCGCACACCGCTTTGTCCAGATTCAGTAGCAATGCAATCAAGACTGAAGTCATGTCCAGGGTTTCGTTGCGAATGTCAAAAAGTGACGTCGCGCTGTGGCTCATGTCTTCGGGAGCAGACATCATCGAATTGTTCACATTGACGCCAATACCGATGATCAACGCGGCCTGATTGGCGCTGAGATGCTGTTCAATAAGAATTCCGCAGACCTTTCTTTCGCTGATCAGCACGTCATTTGGCCACTTAACCGACACCTGTCGATCGAGGACAAAATCGGCCACAGTATTTCGTACGGCCAAACCCACAGCCAGCGAAATCAGGGGCAGGCGTTCCGGAGGAAGTCGCAGTTGTTTGGTGTGAACGACCAAAGAAAACGTCAGCGCTCCGGAAGTTGCCCACCATGCGTTTTTACCGCGTCCTCGACCAGCGGTCTGGCTGGCAGTCAGCACCAGAGCGGGACTTAGTGGCAGTAAGTCTGTCAGCAATTCGCCCGCCAGTTTGTTGGTCGAATCCAGCGTTTCGTAGTACTCAACGTGACTTACGCTGGTTTCGCGAGTGATTCGGCTTAGGTCAAAGCTGGTCATTGTTGTGTGCAATACTGAGTCGAAACAGTAGAATTCGCATCACTATATTGTTGTGGCAAGCCGTTGCCGCACTCCAGGAAACACAAGGATGAAGAATCAGGGGTATTTCATGCCGTTCCGTCAATTTGCACTGCTTGCTGTCTTAACTCTAGTCGTCGGCAACGCAATTACAGGGTCTACGCTGGCTGCCGAACAGGCGCCTGAAACGTTTAAGGTGGAAGTCGAAACCAGCAAAGGAAATTTCACAATCGAAGTGACACGAAAATGGGCACCCAATGGAGCTGATCGTTTTTACGAACTAGTAAAGAAAGACTTCTATAAAGACACGCGGTTCTTTCGAGTTGTGCCGGGCTTCATGGTGCAATGGGGTATTAACGGTGATCCTTCTGTGCAGAAGTCATGGCGTGAAGCGACCTTCAATGATGATCCCGTTGTTGCTTCCAATCAGCGAGGCTACATCACGTACGCCAAGACGGGAGCACCGGATTCTCGTTCGACACAGTTGTTCATCAATTTCGGCGACAACTCGTTTCTGGACAGCACGGGATTCGCGCCGTTTGGCCGAGTGACTAAAGGAATGGAAGTAGTTGACAAGATTAATTCGCAGTACAAAGAACGCCCCGATCAGGGCGCAATTCAGTCTCAGGGCAACGAGTATTTGAATTCGAAATTTCCAGATCTGGATTACATCAAATCCATCAAGCTAATGAAGTAGCAGTGGCAGAATTCAGGAAGGCTCGTCGTGTATACGGCGGGCCTTTTTTGAGCACAACTTGTTTGTCTGCTTTCGAGACGTCCAGCTCAGGCTCGCCACCGGAATCTGACCGCTGTTGGTTGCTGAATCGGCGATGCTCGTTTCTGGAAACACTCAACGTTAACGGAGCTGCCAGACGGCTATCCGAGCACCTGCGGACGATTTGAAGCACAGGCCTGGTCAGATTTCTTCTCGCGTCTGCATGAACAGCGCTTTCTTTTCGCCCGGCAATGTAAAGTCGAAGCCGCAGGATTGAAAGAAGCCGTCAGACGACGTGATTGCCATAACTTCCAATACGTTGCGGCTGCGGGCAAGCTCGATACAGTTCTCCACCAGCTGTCTGCCCAGGCCACGTCCCTGCATTTCAGGGATGATGGCCAGACTGCGGATTTCGGCCAGCTTGGAAGAATAAATCTCCAGAGCCGCAAAGCCGACCAGTTGATCACCCGAACAGGCGACAAATCCAAACGCAATCAGGTCGTTCAGTTCGTCTGTCGTTCTCGGCAGCAGTCGATTTGCTTTCACAAATGTTTCGATCAGTTCTTCCAGCGCGGGAACATCATCGCGCGTAGCAGAGCGGACG
The DNA here is from genome assembly GCA_041689795.1 of Fuerstiella sp. Lineage (GTDB taxonomy): Bacteria > Planctomycetota > Planctomycetia > Planctomycetales > Planctomycetaceae > Fuerstiella. Next base: position 32,125 of record JBDNFN010000239.1, read on the forward strand.
AATACGTGAGAATCAGGAACAGAGTCGGTCATGAGCATGTCACAAAGTTACGTCGACGAAAACTAATGAAGCGGCTTGGTTAACGAGAATTCAGGTGCAGCCGCAAATGGTTTAATGCATATCGTGCGGCTCGATTTCGGAAGATTGCGAGATTGCCGGTCATATCGACATCCTGCAAAACTTCCAGACCTGAACCCAACACGACAACGCTTCCTTTCTGCTTTCGCACGCCAGCTTCTTCCAGAAGATACGTCGGTGACGAAATAATCACATAGTCTGCTGTGCCGTCTTTTAGAAGTTGTTCCGCCTTTTCTCGAAGAACCGATTCCCATTCAGAGTTTGCAGATATAGTGTCGCTCAACACGGACTTTGCTGTGGGGAACAATCGGCTGTAAGCGACACGGCCTGCAAAGTCTTCCGTTTCTGTCAGCCACTGACCAATCAAACCGCCAGTGGTGGTGCCTTCCAGCAAGGCGACTTTCAGACCTTGCTGCAATAACTGGTTGCCAACGACTTCGTGTAGTTCGATATCGCCATCGCCAAAAACGGCATCTCCCAGCCGAGCACGAATGTCGTCGCTAACGGCCGCGGCCAGCATTTCACATTCTTCAAAACTGCCCGCGCGGGCCGTGACGGAAAGTGAAATCACGGCCTCACTGGCGGTGATGCCAACTTCCGGATTGCGTCCCCGAGCTGTCAGGTCACCAAGCAGTCGTTCTGCATCGGATTCGCCGTATCCAAACGTGCGGATCGTCGAACGCCGCACAAAGACAGGGCTGGTTGGTAGTCTGTCCACCAGCTGTTCATAGAACATCCGTTTCATTTCGGCCGGCACGCCGGGCATTACACCGATCGTACATTCCGGATTCTGTAGACTCATCAAAATGCCTGGCGCAGTGCCATGAGCATTGTGCATGCTGATGGAATGTTCCGGACGCAACGCCTGAACTTTGTTGCGTTCGGGCATTTCCCGATTACGGTTTTGAAACAGTGCTTCGATATGTCGCAATGAATCGGCGTCTTCGACCAGTTTCTGGTTGAAAGCTTCTGCCAGCGTGTCGCGAGTAATATCGTCGAGCGTTGGTCCGAGTCCCCCGGTAATCAGTACCAGCCGCGAACGTTTACCGGCTTCCTGGTAGATTCGGATCATCGCTGCGCGATCGTCCGCAACGGTTGTGTGACGCTGAACTGTCCAGCCGCGACCTTCCAGTTCAATACTCAGCCACTGACTGTTTGTGTCCAGCCTGGCACCGCAGGTTAGTTCGGAACCTATCGCGATAATTTCGGCCTTCATGTTCCGCCGCCTTTCCGCGTGGTGAGGGGAATGGTTTTGGCCGGAATGCCTGACCGATGGGCGTCTTTATACAAAGCAATTGTTTCTTCAAGCATTCGATCAACCGTGAATTTCTCTTCAACCAGCTTCTGGCCTGCCGTTGCGATTCGATGGGCAAAGTCGTGATTCTTTAACAGTTCCAGTATTCTGTCTGCGAGTGCTCGGCTATCAGAAGGGGGCACAACAAGACCGTTTACGTTGTCTTCGATGATGCTGAGAATGCCGCCGACACCCGACGCGATCGCCGGCCGTCCCAATGCCATGGCTTCCAGCATGATAACGCCGAAGCCCTGCTGCAGAGACGGCAGACAGAAGATATCGATGGCCGTTAAATAAGCGGACATCGCCGCCCCGTCGTCGACAAAAGTGACGTGCTTGTCCAGTTCCAGTGACGTTGCCAGGCGTCGCAGGTTTCGTTCTTCAGGCCCTGAACCCGTGACTACAATGCGGATGGGAAAACCGGAATCCAGAACGCGGTGGCAGGCTCTAAGGAAAAACGACCCGCCTTTAATTACTTCCAGAGGCCCCGCCATGCCGATAACGGGCACGCGATTTTCCTGCAGGATTGGAGTCACTTTTCGCGACAAATCCAGCGGCACACCAGGCAAAATGACGCGTTGTTCAATCTGATCCAGTCTTCGTGGCAGAGCGGCTTGCACGCTTTCGCTGACGCAGATGATGGCTCGGCATGTCGTCGACTGCGACGACAGCAGAACTCGGGCTGCTTCGCCGTGGTCGGTCAGAGTCAGGATAACCGGGCGATTTAGCGTGCGCCCCAGCCACAATGCCTGAGACAGCATTTGCGGCCCCTGCACATGAATCACATCGGGCGGCTGCCCTTCCAGTTGCTTCAGTACAGTGCGCCGAACAACTCGACCCCACACAGGAACCGTGTAGCCCGGTACCCGGATAATCTGTACGCCTTTCGTCAGTTCCTGATCCAGCGACTGGGCGCGCGAGCAGATTATGATCGTTTCGATACCACGCGATTCCAGCCCCTGGGCGAGTCTCAGCGTCAAAATCGAAGAACCGCGAAACGTCAATTCGCTGGTTAGCAGCAGGACTCGTTCAACAGACTCGGGCATATGTGCAGAACGCCAGACTATTTTTGCATCGACCGAGGCCGCGATAGGATTTCGTTGATAAGAACAGCGTTGCGAACGCCCTGAGGATCTCGAAGCAAAGCCGCCACGCCGGCGGCTGCCTGGTTTTTTTGCCGACCTGTTGTTGTTGGCCTGCGTGTTCCGACCCCGGTTCCAAGATGACTTTGAACGCCTCTGGTAATTGTCTTTTCGACGTATTCGTTTACGTCGTGATCCATGTACTGATCGACGTGTTTGCCAATATAGCTGTTAACATGTTCGTTGACGCCTGAACCGATGCGGCGTTCTGAAGGCTTGCGTGATCGCGATTTTGCGGCAGGCGCTGCTGCTGGCGGACGTTTGTTTTTTTGCTGTGCGCGAGCCTGCTGTGTTTTTGCCTGCTGTTCTCGTTTTCGAACAACCGCTTCCTGTCGCCGGTTATCACGACGTTCCTGGTCTCGCTGCTCCTGAATATCGTTCATGCCTTCGTTGCGAGCAGGCGCCGTCTTGCCCGTTACGTCCTGCAGAAACGATTCGATCTCGTTTTGTACTTTCTTTTTCCCGCCGGCAGCTCCCAATTGAGCCTGCCGTTCCTTCGCCGCCGCCTTTTCGTTCGCTGCCTTGACGATGGACTGAATGACGCTGAATCCAATCACAATCAGGAAGAAGATCAACTTGATCATCAGTCATTAACCTCTGTTCAAAAACACAATGCACAGTTCCGATGAGCCATGCGAACTGAATTTCGCGAAGGCTACCGTTGAGTCTGATTGGGCTCTGCAGCCGAACATCAGTATCTAACTATTTCCTGCTGGGCTGTTTGCTAACTGATTATTTCTTTGCTGGCCCCACCGGTGCCGGCAATAGCTTCACGCATGCTGGTATCTGCCTGAAGGTTTTTGAGGTCGTAGAAGTCCAAAAGACCGAGTTTTCCTGATGAGAAGGCTTCCGCAATGGCCTTAGGAACCTGAGCTTCTGCCTGCACAACTTTGGCTCGGTTCTCTTGAATACGAGCAATCATTTCCTGCTCGCGCGCGGTCTGGTCGGCTCGTAGTTGTTCTGCCTTGGCCTGGGCGACTCGCATGTCTGCTTCGGCCTGATCGGCAGAAAGTCGAGCACCAATGTTTTCACCGACATCGATATCCGCAATGTCAATCGATACGATTTCGTATGCCGTGTTGGCTTCGAGACCCTGACCTAACACGATCTTGGAAATGCTGTCCGGGTTTTCAAGGACCTTCTTGTAGGAATTCGTTGAACCAATGGCCTGAACAATCCCCTGGCCAACTCGGGCGATAACGGTTTCTTCCGTAGCCCCACCGATCAGCTGGCTGATGTTTGTTCGAACTGTCACGCGAGCTCGAGCACACAACTGAATGCCATCACCAGCGACTGCATCGAGCGTTCCGGCAGATCGCTTCGGATCGGGGCAGTCAATCACTTTTGGATAAACGCTGGTTCGAACGGCGTCCAGAATATCACGTCCCGCCAGGTCGATCGCCTGAGCTGTTTCCCAGTCGAGATCAATTTGAGCTCGTTGGGCAGCAATTAGGGCTCGAATCACGTTTGGCACGTTTCCGCCTGCCAGATAATGAGCTTCCAGCTTACCGGACGTGATTGGGTAATTCTGAGTAAGTCCTGCCTGCACGGCCATAATCATGCTGCGCACGATGACGGTCGGATTGACCTTTCGAAACCGCATCGTGATCAGGTCCAGGATGCCGATGCCAGCTCGAGTCATTTTGCACTGCAGCCATAGGCTGGCGAATTGTGCAAAAATGGCAAGCAGAATTATGAAGACCAACAGGATGACCACGATGCCCACCCATGCACCCGGACCCAGTTGCTGGGCCAATGTTAGTACGCCAGAAATCATCTTCGCCGATCCTTGAAAGGAAATCTTTTAAATCAGGTTGCGTAAGGTTTGATTCGAAACCAATACCCACACTTCAACTTTCGGGTATCTCAAAATCCAATGCCTCCGCATTGTTCGCTGTGACGCGTCGGTTGGCGAACTCGTTCGCTGCGTCGTGTCCTTCGTCCGCCATTACTGTATCAGCAAGCGGTTCCGATTTGCTACCGCTCGCGGCGACAGTTTGAGACGATGTCGCATTCGCCGAAGTCTTCTTTACCACAAGGCGATTTCCTTTTGCGTCCACTACCTGAACAACGCTGCCGGATTCAATCACCATTCCCTGCGACTCTGCATGAAATCGTTCGTTATTGACAATTACCATGCCTCCTGGCATCAGCAGTGAAGCGGCTTTGCCTGTCTTACCAACCAGCAATTGCAGTGGGTTACGAGTATTTGGCTTCGTTGTTGACGAATCGCTGGCTGGGCCTCGCAGGACAATGTGGTCTCCCAAAGCTGTGTTTTGCATCAGAAACAGCATTCCTCCCAGCACCGACGGAATTCCCAGCAACCAAAACGCGGCATACGTCCAGAAAAATCCGGGACTAGTGCCCCACCAAGCCTGCCATGCGCTCCATGCGGAAATCAGCAAGGCGATCGCCGACAGGATGCCGATCATTCCGAAGCTGGGAATCATCAGTTCCAGGGCCAGCAGAAACAAACCAACGATTAATAAGATTGTTGCAAGGACGCCTGCATCTGGCATAGTACTCACCTCTGGAATGAAAGCCCTTGAAGTTTGTAGCCACGTTTTGGCTCGGTCAAACTCAATCACTTCCGCCCATTGTTTACTGTAAATTGTCGTTTCGCGACTCTGTGCTGTTCACAAACGATTAGGTTTTTATAGTCTGCACGATTCTACCTGTAGACCACTGTTATTCGCGAGTTGCGACGCTAACTTGGCGGTTTTCGGCAATTCTCATTTTGATATTCGCGGCCCTTGACGACCCGTATGACTGTTCACCGAACCACTGTTGTCTGCAAAACTATTGTCTGCAAAACTATTGCCGAAGCGGCGAACCTGCTCAAAAGCGGTCGCCTGGTTGCCTTTCCAACGGAAACGGTGTACGGGTTAGGTGCGGATGCAAGAAATTCTAGATCTGTGGCCGGAATCTTCGAATCCAAGCAGCGGCCTACATTTGATCCGCTAATTGTGCATGTCGTGGATGTTGCGTCTGCTCGCGAACTGGTGACCGAATTTTCGCCCATTGCCGAACGCCTCGCGGCCGCCTTTTGGCCAGGCCCGTTAACCCTGGTGCTGCCAAAAATCGCGGAAATATCCGATTTGGTGACCGCTGGACTGCCGGGAGTTGGTGTTCGAGTGCCCAATCATCCAGCCGCTTTGGAGTTGCTGCGATTGGCCGAATGCCCCGTTGCCGCTCCCAGCGCGAATCTTTTTGGTCGAATCAGCCCGACTACCGCTCAGCACGTGCTGGATGGGCTGAACGGACGAATTGACGCCGTTCTGGATGGGGGGCCATGCGGAGTCGGAGTCGAATCGACCGTACTTTCGCTGATGACCGAAGAACCAATGATTCTACGACCAGGTGGACTTTCCATCGAAGATATCGAAGCGGTCATCGGCCCGGTGCAATTGGCGACGACTGATCCGAACAAAGACGCCGCCGCCCAAATGGCACCGGGAATGCTTAGCCGACATTATTCCCCAACCACTCCGCTTTCGATTATCGAAGCGACTTCGAAGGCCATTCCCGTAGCCGGTCAAAAATGTGGCTTGATGACATACGGTCCGGTTGGCGTCACTATCGGCTTCCAGAAAATTGAACAACTTGCTGAGTTCTCTGACCTGAAAACCTGTGCTGCAAACTTTTTTGCGGCCCTCAGAAGTCTCGACTCGGCAGATCTTGACGTTATCATCGCCCGCAAGTTCCCACCAATTGGGCTGGGAATCGCTTTGAACGACCGGCTAAAGCGCGCAGCCTGTCGGTAACTTTGATCTGAATGGTAAGTAAATGTCTGACCAACCTGCAGCAAATCCATATGCCGCTCCCAAGCCAGAAACAAGTTCGCGGCGTAGCTGGTCGACAGCACAATCCGGCGTCCTGTTCGGCGTTTGTCTTATCAGTGTTGCTCTGCGACTTATTGATTCGCCCATCGCAAACTTTTCGTCGATGGCCGCTTTGGCGTTGTTTAGCGGTGCTGTCATTCGGCACCCCGCTGCGTTTTTGTTGCCTGTGGCGATCCGAGCCATCACTGACCTGCTGATCCACGCAAAAACTGGCTACGGTTTTTTCGCCAGCTGGCCGTTCGACTACGCGGCTTACGCTGTAATCTTTCTGTTCGCCGCATATAGCGTCCGCCCAAACCGGACTGCATCAATCGTCGGGGGCTCAATCTTTGCCGTTGGAACATATTTTGCCCTGAGTAATTTGGGCGTTTGGATCATGACAGACATGTATCCTCAAACAATTTCCGGGTTGATTGAATGTTTCACCCTGGCGATCCCGTTCGCTCGAGGAACAATTCTTGGCAATCTGATTGCAGTTCCGATTTTCTTTACCGCGTGGAACCTGCTGGCTGTTCCTTCCGGAACAGCGGCCGCCGTTGGCGCACAAATCGCCACAGCAAACAAAGACGCCTAGCTGACCGGAAAGCCTCCTTGGGGGCAGACGTCGCTACAGTTCTTCGCCAGCTTTCCGTTCATGGATCAACAGAGCGTCATATCATGCACGACTGCACATTTTGCCGCGTCGCTATGTTCACAATTGCGATTTGTATCGGTTCTCAACTGCAGGCTGCAGACGTGACAACGGTCGCCGGTAATGGCTATGACGGCTACTCAGGAGACCGAGGTCTCGCTACAGAAGCTGCTGTCGCTCAACCGTTTGGCGTGGTCATTGGGCCCGACAAAGCGTTGTATGTCTGCGAAGTTGGCTCACACGTGATTCGTCGTGTCGACCCCGATACGAAAATTATCACGACGGTGGCGGGTAACGGAACGAAAGGCTATTCGGGCAACGGCGGACCGGCCACGGAAGCCATGCTGAACGAGCCATACGAAGTTCGTTTCGATAAAAGCGGAGACATGTTTTTCGTCGAAATGCAGAACCACATTGTTCGCAGGGTCGATGCTAAAACCGGAACCATCGAACTTGTCGCTGGTGATGGATCTATGGGCTTCGACGGAGACGACGGACCGGCCATCAAGGCAAAATTCAATCGTCCGCATTCCATTGCTCTGGACAACAATGGAAATCTGTACATCTGCGACATCGGTAATCACCGAGTTCGACGTGTCGAATTGGCTTCGGGGCATGTCACCACTTTTGCTGGTACCGGTGAACGCAAGCCGACAAAAGACTTAGCACCCATCCTTGGCAACCCCCTGAATGGTCCTCGAGCATTGGACTTTGATGGCGATCACTCGCTGATTCTGGCATTGCGTGAAGGGAACGCAATTTACCGGTTAGATCTTTCGACGAACACGCTGCATCACTTGGCTGGCACCGGAAAAAATGGCTACACCGGAGACAGCGGCCCTGCCAGGCTCGCGCAGCTTTCCGGCCCTAAAGGCGTGGCTCTTGGGCCCAACGGCGATATTTATTTCGCTGATACGGAAAGCCACACGGTGCGAGTTGTCCGAATTGCATCGGGAACAATAGAAACAGTCATTGGCGATGGAAAGAAAGCGGATGGCCCTGATGGTAATCCTCTGGAATGCCGGATGGACCGTCCTCACGGAATTTTCGTAGACGCCGCTGGCCGCGTCTATGTCGGCGACACCAACAACCACCGTGTTCGCGTGCTGACGCCGTAGTTTGTCGCTAATGAAGGCTCTCACGACTCCTTCGACTGACATCGCTGTAGCGGCGGCCATAAATTATATTCACATGAATTCTGTGAAGCGAGGTCTGTGTTTGGCCGCCGTGAACCTGAACTGGTCGAGTACTCGATTCCACTCGCAAAAGTGTAGTGAATGATAAGTTGCCGAATCTTATTCGGACTGGTTTCGCAAGTCAGGAACAATCACGGAATGTTCATCGCACTGGCACGCTTTTGCGGCCAACTGTTTCCGGTGCCACCCTGCTGAAATGGGGCCCCTTTGACAGCGCTACGACTTCTGCATTTGCTGAGGTGGTAGCGCGAGTTCTTCTTTGCTCAGGTCGACAGGTGCTCCGGCCTCAGGCACTTCCACATAAGCCGTCCACAGAATCGCATTCACGATTGTGCGTCGAAAGGCTTCGATTTGAAAGTTGCGATAGAAGTGGCCAAGCGTTGTGCCGTATGCTCGACCTTTGTCCTCACGTTCGTAAGCCCAGCCAACAACAACGTCTTCGCCTTTTGTTGTGACCTGCAACAACGGTGTCGCGGCTTTGATAGTGGGCTTCAGATAATATTCATCATGCAGTTCATACTCCTGCCAGCCACGGCAGATGGGATGATCGGGGACCAGTTGCTTCAATCTTGAGTTGTCAATGCTCAGGCCATAATTCGAAACCCAGAACCCGCCAAGATAATCGCCCCATTGGTCGCCCAGACGATCGAGATTCTTTTCGTAAACCGAAGAGGCCCAGTGGATTGTGACAAGGCCAACTCCATTCATCATCATCTGATGCAACTGTCCACCGCCGGAGCCGTCGATGAGATATTCCGCCCCTGGGCTGGAATACAGAACGATCGTTTTCACATCTTCCAGAACCTTCGGATCTGTCGGCCAGCCCTGTGATACGACCGCAACAACGCCGGGAGTTTTTCGCAGGCACTTTGCAAGAATCTCGCTGGCGTGGACATACATATGAGTCCCATGCGGATGGTCGGGCTCTTTGCCGATCAACAGGATTTTTGTGGGCAGAACTTCATCAGACGAAATAGCAGTATTCGCCAGTATCGTCAAAGACGCAGCGGCTAACAGTACAGCGGATCGAGTCTTCATTCCGGTGGGCCTCGCACTTAGGAGTTATTTGCAACAGGAAGTCACTGTACCCGAAACGGTTAATCACTGCTTCAAACTGAACACGCCCGTGAGAGCCGGGGAGAAAACTAAACAAACCGAACTTCTGCCCCGTTCCCTCGCAGGTAAAACAAGGCTTGGCCGATAATTCAAACCGGCCAGTCCCATGACAGACTCGACACTGCCCGGTATGGGTTCCCGTACCTTGGCAAGCTCGGCACTCCAGCGTTCTCGATCCACTTCCCTCACAGGAGAAGCATGTTCCGTAATCGTTGATTGGGCTGATGAGGTTCTTCCCAATCGTCGAAGGCCGGTACTGATCTCGTTAGGCCTTCGATGTGTTGTCCTATCCGCAAAGGAGTTTGAACATTCCCCATAGGCTACCTCCAATAACGGAGTTAAGGAAGGTTGGAACGACCCAATATCGTTCCGAACCCCACGGTTGTATCAGCTGAATTGCCATGACAAAAAAGGTCGGTCCGAAAAAATCCCGGTGAACCTCGGTTCCGACCGCCGACCGAAATGTGACAACATGACTTTACCCTACTTGACATGAAACGCCGCCCCGGTGCAACGGCTGCCACGACAGGGAGAACCGCAACCATGACCATCGCTTTTTGCGCAAGTGGTTTTGCGTGCCAGCGTGAAGGCGCAGCAATATTTGCAGATAGTGGAAGTCTGCGACGCCGAAGTGCGACGACGCGCGGTATTCACAAACTGAGGCGGCAGCGGTTTGGATGGAGTTGGCAGCCAAAAACCGGGACCGTGCGGCGTATCGTTTCAGGTTTGGCTTTTTCTGTGGCTAAAAAGGCACCCCAGAAAGAGTTTAAGTAATGACACATCAGCTGAAATAACCTCGAAACGCTCGCATTGATTTGCCTTTCAAGCAGTTGCTTTTAGTTAAAAAGTGGCATAACGCATTCGTCTGCACAGTTGAAACGACTTAGGCTAGTTATTAAAACTGTTCATCAGCTTCTATTACTGACGTAATTTGACTAGTACGGTGTAGCGATGGTAAACAAATATTTTGGCTGCAGTGGCTGCTTCATCGCCATCATCGGCATCACGGCAGTGATGCTCATTGCGTTACTTGTCGGCGGAGGTGATGGCAATAGAAACACATCAACCTCAACTACGATTGCCACACCTCCCCCAGATATTCGACCATCCAATGCTGAAGTGCACAACGAGCGAGTTGCGGCTGCAGTCCCCCCAGAGAGAACTGCAGTAAAAAACGAGGGAGTTGCGACTGCAGCCCCCCCAGAGAAAGTAATCCCGGAAACCTTTGAAGAAAAGTTGTCCGCGCTCCCGGCGGTTGAGAGGGCTTACGCAATGGCTAAGCTGAATGGGCAGCTTTCGTTTGTTGAAACCTTGGCTGGAAAATGGGCTGCTGCCGAGCAAGGCAAAGTCTACTTGCAAGCGGACGTTGTAAAAGTCATGCAACTCGTCGCTTCAGATCAGATTCTGGCAACCTACGAGACTGGCGAGTTTGAGTCTCACCGCGTTCTGCTCAGCGGTATTGACACAAGCAACCTTGTTTCGGACCAGTCGTGTCGTTTCTCTGGAGCTTGGATTCGATCATCGAATGAATCCTATCAGACTGTCTTGGGCGCTAATAACACGGTCCCGCATTGGATAAATTTCTCGACCAGTGACGCCGATGAACTTCTGGCAAGGAAGCCTGCTATTGATGCCGCTGTGCAGGAAGCCGAGGCTGCACGTAAAGAGGCCGAGTTTCTGGCTGCGATGGTGACGAAATATGGGTTCGATGTCCGGACAACCACGCTTGAGCAAATTGATTCGGGTCAGGAAATTATCTTCGAAGAAGATCGGCACGAGCAGGTTCAAGACAGGTTTGTTGCGTGGGGTGAAATTTTCTGGACTGAGAATATACCGGCCGGTTATATATATTGCGTTGCGTTGACACAGGCCGGCGAAGTGCTGGGGATGTCCCGTTCGATCGAGACCCAAGAGGTGAAAGCGGAAAAGAAACGCAGAATACGAGCCGTCTTCGAAGACCTGCAGCCAGGCGAGGTCGATGTTGTCAAAGCGGTGTGTTTTGAGGCCCCGTAAACGAATTTGGATCACGTTCGCCGGCTTGGTAATGCAGTCGTGTATTATGATTTATTGTCTGGCGAACCTCTGGTGTTGAAGTGGCATTTCATCGCAGATGCCTAGGGTGTTTTTCTGCATTCGGAGAATTGAATTACGTGCGGGATGTCGATGATGATCGGCCAGACGATTCGAATCAGTAACCTGCGAACCTCCGGCACCGTCAGCGGAATCAGGTCCCCCTTTTTTGCGGCCCATCGAATTGG
>JBDNFN010000240.1:0-1797 GCA_041689795.1 Fuerstiella sp.
CGCTGTGGTGGCGGCAACGGCGGTGGTGGCAATGGCAATGGCAATGGCGGTGGCAATGGCGGTGGCAACGGCGGTGGCAACGGCGACTGTGAGACTGACGGTGGCGATGACGGATTCGGCAATGGCGGTTCCAATGTCAGTGGTTCGGCTACGGTAAACGGATCAGCAAGTGCTGGCGGAGTTACTGCTGGTGGATTGGTATCAGCCGGCGGGACAGTTGCGGCGGACAGCGAAGGCTCAACCAGCGGGACATCCCTGGCGGGTTCTGATAGTTCCACAGGCAGCGATACATCTCTGGATGGCTTCTTCACGACGACATCCGAGCCGGGTATGGATCTACCAGTTTCGGAACCATCTGACCCAACGGACGATAGCTTCCAGACAGCAGTAACCGACGAATTCAGCGGTCTCACGGGAACGAATTCGGCTCCTGTTGTTCCTGAACCTGCCAGCTTCCTGATGCTTGCATTGGGCGGAGGTATCGCGTACCTGCGACGACGGATGGGTGGAAAGAAAGCCCAGACTAATGAAGTAGTTCAGGACTGAGTTCAACAAACATCAGGACTTAGCTGAAAAAGTACTGTGTAAAACATTGAGCAACGGTTGATTGAACAAATGTTTGATCAGCCGTTTTCTTCTGCGCCCACCGACAACACCAACGTTCCATTCTCGGCAACACGGATTGCATTGAACAAATCACAACTAACAACAAGTTAGCGGGCTGCGGTTTGGACGTCGCCCCGAACAAAGGCAATGATCTCGATCAGCCTGTGTTCGGCCTCTACCTTTGCAAATCGAATGTCTCACTGCATGTGTCTTTGGCGGATAGATGCGTTTTCTGATTCACTCGCTCACGGGCCGCAGATCCAAACTCTTTTGATCGGAAACGTGATTTAGGCAACATGTGGTTCTGCAGGGCCATTCCCATTTCACGGCGACTCAGTTCGTCGACGGGGATCGTTACAACCGCACATTGCCAACACGCGAGTGCCGCGATTAAATGGGAGTTCACTTGCTGGCGCCGCCTGCTCAAAGGACGACGCATGACATTAAGTTCAAAAAATGGTGGCTCGTTCCTGTACTGGCAGCGGATTAACATACACCGCGTGACGAGCTTCTACTGCCGTCACCGTGAACGTGAATTCGCGATCCAGTTTGGTTGACCGGTCGTTTGTTAACACGATTTTCGGGGCACCAGCATCCTGTTTGCGGTTTATCTTGTTTCCCGTGGAATGCAGTTTTGGGTTGATCGCATCGACCAGCGATGCGGCCATTGATTGTGGCGCCGTAAAACTAAGAGCATCCGAATTCGCGACGTCCGCCAAGGGAAATAACGAATCTCAGCGCTGCAAAACGGCTTACGATGATTGAACAACATCCGCGTCACACGGTACACCAGAATCCCGGGAAACATAAACAGACCGGAATACAGATGAATGCGTCTGGGAACCGCAACATTTGATTCCAAGTCTTTGAAGAAGTCGATCGACGCGTCCGAGGCGGCTAAATGTCGGCCGGCATATTGCGGTTCACGACATCAACAATCGAATGGTGACTGGACTCATTGACATTCATTGGCTGGGACACAGTTCAGCTTATTGTCTTTGAAATTTCGCGTCCTCCGCCGGGAAGTGTCTGGGAACGCAAAAAGGGGGAACGCAAAAAGGGAACATTGTACTTTAACTGTGTTGCGAGCCTTGTTATCGTGATGGAATGCCGCGCACAGCCCGAGCATCGCAAGGCGGTTTTGTTTACCACGTTCTTAATCGCGGTAACGGTCGCAATGATGTTTTTCAC
>JBDNFN010000241.1:0-6066 GCA_041689795.1 Fuerstiella sp.
TGAGTCGCCATTGACAGCTGGTTCGACATGCGGACCTCCCCCGACACTTCGCGTGCCGAAATTGATCAACATACCCAACCCCTCAGTGGCCGGTTTTAACCCGCACATCAATGGCTGGTTTTAAGCGCTCACTGACAGGCTGAGACAGCTTGCCAGCATCGCCAGAGCAACCAAGGCACAGTGACAGGAACAACAGGGCAAAGATTCGCGACATGGGTTTAACATTCGTGTGTCGTGACTAAGAGAGGGCCGACAATACACTGGCCAATACTTAATGTCTAAGCCGTTCGATTTACATCAATCGACGTTCTGGGTGATCAGAAACAGACGATCAGGCTACGGCTCAACGTCACAATGATGATCAACGGTCTGGCGTGGCATAATGTTAGGTATGCTCCCGATCATCAGGACTTGGCAGACTTAGGGACGCACGGCTTCGATTGTGATCGAACGCATTCGGCCCCGTCACCGGCACGAGATATAACCGTTGGGGCATCTTCGGACGCGGAAAACAGCTATGTAGCCGAATCTACTCACCACTTCGGTCGAAAAACCACCCATAACCGGTGCCATTCGATGCAATCCATTGCAATGCTCGAAACACCGGAATACACTGATTTTCAACTGGCTCAACAGTTGATTTCGCGGCTGTGGTGTAGTGGCAACACGCCAGCTTCCCAAGCTTGAGATGAGGGTTCGATTCCCTTCAGCCGCTTTTGTTGTAACACGTTTGCATTGCTTGTGTTGAGGAAACCTGCTTTTCGAAGCAGTGGCCGGAAAACTCGATTACTACCCACTTCACTCGGTTGGAAGTGGGTAGTCGAGCATTCGGGACACTACTTTCGGGAGTAGTGATTATGGCGTGAAAGCCAGTCTACGGACATCACAAGGCAAGCAATCAGGCACGAACGGCGTTTAACGGGAAACGGATTTATCTGGGGGAATTCGGTTCACCAGGATCGCACCAGAAATTCGACGACGTCGTCGCTCGCAGTGAAGCCTTGCGGTCCGGTCGGGCCACACCGACCATCACCAAAATCACAGTAGGGCGGCTGTCGATCCTGTTTCTCGAACATGCTGCCATCGAGTACACGAAAAACTGTAAGTGTACCAAAGAGTACGACAACTTCCGTCAAGCCCTGCGAACTCTCCCCCGTCTTTATCATGGTTGCCGAGTCGTTGATTTTTGCCCCAAGAAGCTGAAGCAACTGCCAACGGCGATGGTGAATGAAGGTCTTGCTCAGTCGACGATTAACAATCGTCTCAGACGAATCAAGCAGGCGTTCGACTGGGCCGTTTCTGAAGAACTAATTCCAGTTGACATCACTCAGGTGTTGAAATCGGTGAAGGGGTTGCGACGTGGGAAGACAAAAGCGAAGCCGCCGCAACCCAAACCACCCGTCGCCATTGAGCACGTAGAAGCCATCAAGCCTTACGTGACGCGTCCTATTTGGGGATTGATACAGTTTTTCCTGTTGACCGGTTCCCCGGACGCTTACGAACAAGCGGCGGTGAATCGCAGCTAAGCGAACCATTCCTCAAAAAGGTCAACCAACTCTGGGTACCAAGCGCTATCCATGCCGAAATGATCGCTGTCAGTGAAAACGAGGCCCCACGGATGGCCAAGTGCCCCGTGTCCACCGATGCAATACGCAGCCCAAACATCGCGCTCACCAAGGTCAGTGAATCGCCAAGCATCAAATGGCTCGTTGTTGCCGTATTCCCAGTGGAGCGTTTGGCGAACCGCGGGACGCAGCATGGGAGTGATCTGCGCGGCTAGGTCGGTATTTGGAATAGCGCTAATGGCAGCGTCGACCAGTTTGCGAACCTCATCGGCATTGTTGGGGGCTAGGGTCACGATTATCCATTACGTGAGGTCGTCCAACGTAGGAATTGTCCGACAAGTCGTCGCACATTCGGAGGCAGTCCCCATTGTGCGACACAGGTACCGATTGTGCGTAAGTTGCGGCGAAGAATCCAGAGTGGCTGCATCGTACGCCCCCAAACCCTTTCCCCATCGCTAGAAAGGCCAACGATAGAGCACGGATAGACAATGTCTGTGGTGCAGACATACAATGTGAAAACACGACAGTTTCAGAGCGTTAGATTCGAAAATCCAGGAAAACGGGGAGGCGACATTTCTGTGCTGTGTCTTCCTTCTCAACCCGCGTCCGATCGGTGAAGAGGTTGTCACGCATTGGCTCTCCCGCCAGTCAGGCGACTGACAGGGTTGGCTTTTGCTTTCTCAACGACCAGTCACAAGAGCGAGGTAATGGTGAACGGGCAGGCCAAGGGCGACGAGAGTGGGCAAGTTCAAGTCGAGCAACCGAGTTTGGTCAGCGGTGGGTTACTGCGGATGATCTCACCTGTATCCGACACCTTCAAATAATAGGACGCCCGAATTTGGACAGCCATTGAAAAAGTAGAGTCCCCCATCGGTTCCAACTCCACCCAAATGTTGACCCGGTAGTTGCTGTCGTGGTGCCGACACACTTCCACACGATGCAGACGGGCCGGCTTGCCGACTTTCTCCAACACCTGCGACTTGATCTTTTCCGTGTGGTTCGATACCTCCCCGGGTTCATCTTTTTTCAGGGCGGCGTGATCGTCTTCTGCCATTATTTCCTCGGTCAATAGAAGGTGATGGGATGCTGAACTGTGTTGTATTGTAATCGAGTCCAGTTTGATACGGGTATGGAGTGGAAACCCGATTGGTTAGGATCTGTTCCCACGAGAACGCAGGAAGAGATCGAAGCTGCACAGACGCCGGACATGAGTGAGCCTTATTAGCTGTTAACGTCGAGCCGTTGTCTGACCTCTCGCACGATCTGGTCGATCTGGAACGGCTTTAAACCGGTCGGTTCCTGTTCCAGCTTCACACGCCAGGCAATCAAGACCTTGCTCGTTGCCATTTGGTCGTGACTGCATTCATTAACGATCTTTTGGATCGTCGCTTCCCAATCCTGAAGATGCATCGTTATTCCTTTTTGATTTCGTTGTCGGCCGCTGGTACACCGATCGGTGATTTGTGTTTACCATCGTAGCATCTACTTGTCGGCCACTTCCAAAGTCGGCAAAGACCCTGCTGGCAAAGGGGGGTTTGCTGGCATTACCGGCTATTGGCCAAGTAAATTTCTGTAAAGAATCGGCTCAGTTGGGGAGATACCCCGGATATTAACAGTTTGAAGGATTCTAAATTGCTGATTTTTCATCGGGCGGAGCTGGACGGATGGAACCTTCCAGTCAGATCCGAATTTTATTTCTATCTCGGCAATTGTCATGTCGTGCGGCAATCGCAGTAGGCTTGCTGCCCAAGTCATTGTTCCGGTTTCCTGCACAGTTTCAGAAATTGGATCCATCAATGCCACTATCTCGCCAAGTGTTATCTCGGAAAACTCTGCATCGTCCTAATGAAATCTTGTGCTGAAATCCATCATTAATGATTCAATCTCCGTGGCGTCGGCAATTCTCCAGAACATCCATCGAGGATAGCAAACACGGTAAACGTCCATGATGCGGTCAGTTGGGGCGAACTGATAACGCACGTCTGGATTAAAAGAGAACGCCTCGCATAACATTGTAAGCAGGGCGTCTGCCTTTTCCCGATCTTTGTCTTGGCGGGCTTGCATCCAAGTCGTTTCTTGCGACTGCCGTTCCCTGAAAGGCCGTGGCAGCGGCACATAGAACAGTCGTCCACTCCGCCACGGTCCCATAAAATACTTCCACCAACAAGGACCACCAGCAGGCTCAGGAACAATAATCCGTTTGTTGTGAAGGCTCGACCCTTGTTCACTCTTCTTCCACCGCCTCAAGCAACCATTCCCGAGCCCGCTCGACCAAGAGCAAATCACGACTGCATTGTCGGATGTCATCTTTGCATATTTCTTCGATCTCTTCGGCGTTGAGTTCAATTTTCTCGTCGCCAGGCAAGGGATGTGACCTCGGCTCAAACAGCTTTAGATCAAACGGCTGGGTCTCTCGTGCCGTCTCCAGAAATTGCCCCAACGGCCATTGTTCAAAGATCGATCTGATCTCAGCGACGAATGCCGGAATTTCAACTCGAAAGTCCTCATTCGTTTCGGCGGCTTCCAAGAAGTTCAGGAACTTTTCGCTCACAAGGTATTCCAATGCAGGCTGAACTCCGTGTTCATCTTCGATGCCACGTGCCGCTTCGCATTGTTCAATCCAGATTTTGTATAGTGGTGACATGTTCGTGTTTTCGATAAGAGTTGGGTTTAGTTGATCGCCGCCATCAGCGACTGGCGGGCTGTTTGGATCAACTCGATCAACTCGATCAACTCAGCCAGAAATTCGGGTTCAGCATCAGGTTCTTCGCCCAATAAATGGTGACACGAATTAAGAACTCGCTGAGCCTGCCCGCTTGTCATCAGGTCACTGGCAAGTCCCCGGAATTCGTCTTTCGCTGTTTCTTTGTCGCCGCTGGTGCATTGCCGCCCGAGCAGAAGGAGTTCATCTTCTTCAGCTTCCGGAATGGGAATCATGTCACCTGAGAAGGCTTTGACTGAAACGCCCATCTTCTTCGTTAGAAAACCAGCGATATGGTGCATGTAACTCTGAGAACGAGGGCCGGGGGATCGCATCTTTTCAATCGAACCCAGAATCGTTCTAAGGACGCCGATACGTTCGTCTTTCGGTGGTCGCCATTCAGTTGCGAAGTGCCTTGCCCAGTTACGGCGAATGTTTGCAATCACAAGGTCTTCTTCCTGTCCAACTTCGTAGTCAACCTCTGCTATGTCGGAAAGCGGCGGTAGCGTGCCCGCCTGCATCTTCTTGATCAGAGCTTCGAGTGCAGCCCTGACTGTCTGGTCAAGTAGCTTTCGATCCGTCATCACATAGGACTCATAAATACCGATCTCAGTATTCATTAACGTATGCATCAACTTTTGCGTCTTATACTTGTCTCCCATGTAGGCCAACGAATTGCTCTTCCCAGCCTGCTGGCGTTCCTTTGCCAGTTTGGCCTTACGCTTCTGATCACGGGTTCGTTTGTCCTTTGCCATTGCTTGACCTCCTGTTATCAAAACGTGTCCCTGCCGTGTTCGAAACCAATTCGAGTATTCCACATACACACGTTGGCAATGGTCATTTCCGCTTGGCTCTGATTTGGCTGGAACACAGTTTAGTGAACATAATGAGTAGCGGAAATGAAGGAAATCTCGGTCATTGCTACGACGATTCTGGCGTGTGTGACCCATGGGGGTATTCATGATCAGATCACTGCCGAATTTGTTTTGGTTATTTCACAGTCTTTCATCTGCCCAGTGTCTCTGTCGCTTCTGAAAAATGGTGGCACATAAATTCGCTAGTGGGTGCCCTGAAATTGCGGGACGGGGATTTTTGCAGGCGCTGCCGGGGTCCGATGGGGTGAAGATTTTTCCTGAGCGTCACGACTTCCGCTTGACGCGAAGTTGGCGTCGATTTCGGTCTGGCTTCGACGCATTTTTGCGTCCACTGCGCAGACGATCCTCTGTCGCATCGTCGGAAACGGCTGAATTCGGTTGTGTGGCCGCCTCATCAGGCGGCTTTGCGGCGAGTCAGGGCCGCCTCACTCCGGGAGTCCTGCTGGGCGATCAGTAGCCGCCCGAGCGTCAGCAGGTTGCAGCCGAGAATCGCCAGCGACACGTAACGTTCGAATTCGATCTCAGCACGATCACGGCAGCGCTGCATGCCGTTGCCGGACTGCAGCGCGCCGATCGCCGGTTCGACACCGGAATGGTTCTGCTGTGCGTCAAGGAACTCGGCATCGGCATCGGCAAGTTGCTTCACCGACTGCCTGGCTCGGGGCTTGGGAAGACACAGATCCGTCACAAGTTTCGACAGTTCTTTCTGGTTGTCAGGTGAATGAAATCCACGATCGAACGACAGTCGTTTGACTCGTTTGCCGAACAGATGCTGTACAGCCTTCAGCAATTCCCGGTCACTGAACCGACACGCATCGTATTTAGCCCGATTTAACGTGCAGCCGCTGGAAGTCAACGATCGTTGAGCGTCAACGGATTCCAAGGGGTTGAATTCTTCGACTGAACTTGGCAGAAACCTGGCCAA
>JBDNFN010000242.1:0-3060 GCA_041689795.1 Fuerstiella sp.
AACTCCCCCAAGCTTATCGCAGCCTTCCACGCCCTTCATCGCCTTTTGACGCCTAGACATCCCCCATACGCCCTTACATGCTTGACCACAAAGATTCACGGCCAGTTGCCGTTTATCTGATTCAAGCATGGTAACAATTTACGCTGCAACGAGATTTCTCCCGTTGCGAGAAAACGCAATTCAGATGCCACTTAGACTTTTTCAAATTGTCAAAGATCGTTCTCACCGGCTTCAACTGTGTTGTTACCGGCAAGCGGGGAACTGTATCGGGAACATTACTTTCCGTCAACAGTGTGAGTCTTCTTTTCTGAAGAATCACCCCAGTGGAGACGATCGGGATCGAACCGACAACCTCCGCCTTGCAAGGGCGGCGCTCTCCCAGTTGAGCTACGTCCCCCATTAAATATTGGGTGTGGGAGGACTCGAACCTCCGACCTCAGCTTTATCAGAGCTGCGATCTAACCAACTGATCTACACACCCGTTTTTCGAGCCGCGTATTGTGTCAGCGAGAGTCGCTGTTGTCCAGCCCGAGTGGCGATTCTGATGTAAATCAGTTGATGCTTTTCTTTTATCGGCGAATGTGTGAGACAAATGTCTCCTTTGACATTCGCGTTGAATTTAGTTCTTTAAAAGTCTCAAGGGTATCGTCGGGTGATTCTGTTAACTTGAGCTTCTTTCGTTTTGATTAGCAGTTCCTCTGGAATAGTCTCTAGCAGTTGTTGACGAGATTTCGCTAACGCTCTACATACGGGTGGCGTCGTTCTGTGTGTGGTGAATATGATACTGGCATCTATTAGCAATATTTGTCTTGCGTGTTTAGGTGGCTAAGGTGTTTGCTTGAGCCGTCTTCGATGGTCGAATTGCCACCGCTCGGTGCCCCAATAACTTGGAATGTTTGTCAGGTTTTTATGAGAGATCCAAGAATCAACCTGCGAAACCGTGAGTTGGCCGCTTTTTTGGCGTTCATTCTTCCGGGGGGCGGACATTTTTACCAGGGCCGTCGCTTGAAGGCTGGGATCTACTTCACTGGAATTGTTTCCTTGTTTTTTGCGGGCATGATTCTTGGCGATTGGCAGCCGGTTTACAGTCAGATTGCCTATATTAACGTTCCTGGATCTGTGCAGATGCGAACTGCGCAACAGGAGTCAAAAACGAGCTTTTCGATTGGGTATGCAGCGCAGGTATTTGTGGGGTTTCCTGCGTTTCCATCGTTGATTCAGCAGTTCAGATTCAAGGCAGATCCTGGGTCTGTGGTAACATTAGACGGGCCGTTACGTGCCGACTTCATCGGAGCATTTCGTGAGGCTGGTGTTTTTGTTCCTGTGTCCGGAAGCTTGAGCTTGGTTACGTCAACGCAAGTGGGAGTAACGGTGGAGGGGCATTTTAGTGGCGTTACTAAGGATGGAGTGCCGGTTGAGGCTGAGTTGCGTGGCGGTGTCAGACTCGGTCAAAAAGTCTTCGGATCACCCCGGCGGGATATCATAATTTCCGGTTTGGAAGATGTGTTGGTTGGCGAGGTTCGCGCCGTTGAGCTTCGTGGTACTGTGACGCGTTCGTTTTCTGACTGGTACCAAGCTCCTCGTGACAGTGGAGAACTGGATAGATTGCATGGGAAGCTTAGTCGGCACTTCGAGATCGCTTGTGTTTTTACCTGGATTGCCGGGTTGCTAAATCTGATGGCGATATGGGATGCCTATGATGGTCCAGCCTATGGTTATGGCGATGAGCGGCCTGAGGACGACGAGGACGATTCTGATTCCAAAACCAAAGCTGCGGAAGGTTAAGCTGATGCCGTCGTTCTTCTATGCTATTCCGCTGGCTGCAGTGGTTAGCCTGGTGTACACAACCAGTCGCTATGAGCTACCGTCACGATTCGTCCCGAGCGCCGCTGTAATGTTTGTGAAAACGATAATAGGACTTGGCCTGCTTTATGGCGTCTTGTGGTACTTTTCTTCTTGAGATGCGGCACGGTTGCAGTGTAAACGGCATCGATCATCGGGTTGTTTGATGATTTTACGTGGCCTGTTACTTAGCCGATTCGCTACCTGTGACCGGTTTTTGACGGGGCTTGGCCTGTAAGCTTTTGTCTTACGCTGTGCTGCTTGGTTGGCACTGACCGGTCTTCAATTCTTAAATGAAGTCTGCATCTCTCAGTGCGATTTGTTTGCCCGCTAGGTCTGTGCGCTGAGCTGGCGTTTTGGAGCTCCACACGCATGTCGGCTCACAATGCATTCCGGGTTAAGATTCTGAAGTTACGGCAACTTACTGAGACAAGTGCTGTTTCTGGCTCGTGAGGAACAGTGGTCGCCGAGTGTAACCCGTTGTCCCAAGCCTCACGTTAGCGAAAAACGCTGTTTGTCGCCATTGCAGAGACTGCCCTATTGCGTTGCTGATTTGCTAATCGGGGTTCTTGGCGTGGTTCGAGCCCAGTGTATCAATAGCCCCAATGGGCGTTCGTGTTCGCGCTAGTGTCAGCACAAGCGACCATTTTCGTATTGTGAAATAGAAAGATTCGAAACCCTCTTTAACGACAGCGTATTGAATGGTGTCAACACGTGACTCAGAAAAGGGTCTCGAGTGAAGTCTCAACGCACCAAGAAGCGGAACGCAAAACTCGTCAGCGACGCCTCAAAGTTAATCAAAAATGAATCGCCGAACGTGAGCCAAGAATCAGGCAACGCAACAGGCACTCCGTTGAGAACAACCAACACCCCTGATGTCGGCAGTTGGTTTCCAGTATGGAGTCGCGATAGCTGGCGATTTTTGTCGACGCTTCGAATCCCATGACGACATTAACAGCCTGCACGCGGCCATTGATGACGCTCGGCGCAACGTGTGGTCGCAACAGCCGGACGAATTCTTCACACAGGCCACCGGCGATATGGACGGATCGATCGTGGAGACAACCGGCGAATGTAAAGTCGGCAGGGATATGTCTTACAAAGGGTGCGCTCATGGATTTCTGTTTATGATTTAAGAATGGAATTCCAGTAGAGATTCCATTGTTTGCTGTAGAGATTGGCACAAAGTCCCACCATTCGATTGACGCGCGGGACTGC
>JBDNFN010000243.1:0-26015 GCA_041689795.1 Fuerstiella sp.
CGCTCACATGCAGAACAGCGCCGCGTGATTTAAGATCAATCGTCACAGACTTGCTCACTCGCTTTCCGCCGACCCGTGTTCTGACGGTCTTTTTCATCTTGGCCGCAGCCACGTGCAATGTCCAGGATCCGAGCGAAGGCATGCAGCAGTCGAGTCGGAGTATCAGTTGCTGGCACAGCACGCATAGCACGCATAGCACGGGAGCACGGGAGCACGGGAGCACGGGAGCACGGGAGCACGGTGGCATGGTAGCATTGGAGCACGGGAGTGCGGGAGTTCGGGAGTGCGTGGAACGAATCACAAACGTGCGGCCGCCGTTCACTTCGTGTTCGAGGAATTGGAATGTATCGCCACCACGGTCACAGACGTCCACAATCTTCCGATCGGACGGCCGGGACTTGACTCCTTCGAGCCCAAAAAGGCTCTCGCGATCCTCTCGCTTTCGTTTTGTGGCGACCGTTTCCGTCTTGTTCGTCACTGGACGACAGTGCAAAATCTGGTTGGCCAGCCCGAAGACTTCACGATGAGTCGGATCTACAATCAACGTGTTGTGACACAACCAGCACTGCGTCTGCAAAATGGACTTCGCAAAAGGACATCAAACCTTCGGCTTGTGGTGTTTTGAAGGAACAACACCGTTCATCGATAATCCGTACTTGATGATTCATCGTCGGGCTCCCACGCTGTCCGCAAATACACCGGCAGCAAAAAAATGACTCCGGCCATGCGCACTCGACAATCAACGTCCTGTTGTGAAAATTTCCAGAAACCTCACGATCTCAGGAATCCATCGTGGCAAAATTCACAAAACAATCCGTGAACTTACTGAACCTGATATCAACACGCAACAAATGTGCCTAAACCTAAGGCTGATGCAGGACACGCTGATCGTGTGGGGCGGAGAATTCGGTCGCACCATTTATTGTCAGGGAGCATTGACGAAGGACAACTACGGTCGTGATCACCATCCGAGATGTTTCATTTCATTCATGGCGGGTGCGGGGGTTAATTCAGGGACATCCTATGGCGCGACGGACGACTTCAGTTACAACATCACGGAGAACCAGGTCCACGTCCACGACTTGAACGCGACGCTGCTCCATCTTTGATGGTATTATCCATGAACGGCTGACATTCAAGTTCTAAGGCTGCCGATTTCGACTGACCGATGTTCATGGTAAAGTCATCCAGGAGCTAATGGCGTAACAACACACAGTAAATCGAATCGAGCAGGGGAGCCGTGCTTGTTGACCCCGTGGGGGAACAATATTCATTCGAACTTCAACGCGCACGGCGCAGGGAAGTTACGGCACAGTAAATTCTTCCGATTCGGACGATTGAATTCACATCACAAGACCGGGATGCTGGACTAAACGTCACACTTCCTCACCTGGTGATCCATGAACTTCATTCTGCAACCCTGACAGCTTCTATTTGTCGTCTTCTGCGGCTGGGTGCATCGGCGTGTCGTTAAGAAAAACCCGAACAATTTCAAACGGCGAAATCAACGCAATTCCCATCACTCCGGTGTGCTGAATCCTAGTCGAGCCTTCTGAGACGCGAGCGGTTCGAGATCGAATTTCAGGCCGGAACAAACATGAAAGCTGAGCAGACCGCGAACCGGATTAAAACCGCCATCGGACGACTCATAGTTGGCGAATTGTGTCATCAAGTCGTCGTTTTCCGACTCGCTCCTCCCCCGCGTAGCGGTTTAATTCAACGGTCGTTTTTTTTGTGACTGTCATCAATCAAGACTGCGTGCCACGGGTTCCTGGGACGATCCGTATTGGTGCCGACCGAAGCGTCGGACGCGATCTCCTGAGGCTAAACTTTTTTCACGACTGTTCTGCGAGTGAATGGCGAGTTAAACTATTGAGATCCGCATGACGGATTCCGAATTCCATGCCATGCGATTCTGCAAATCACTTCCGCTTGAATCAATTTACCAGAGAGCTATTCAACGAAACGATGTCTATCCTAATCCTCGAGATTGCAAGAAACCTTCGAGCAACAATTGAGAGAGCGAAGAGTGGCAATGCCGGAATTACGTGGCTCCCACGATTTCCCGAGAACTGTTGTAACTTCGCTGCCAATCTTGTTCTGCTCGAACTCGCAGAGGCTGGCAGCGAGAGACTCCGCAGAATGCTCGGCACTGTTCTTGATGATCGCGGCGACGACCTTGCAACTCATGTTTGGGTACAGGCGGGCAACTTAGTGGTCGATATCGCCGCTGACCAGTTTGAGCAACCGAAGGTCATCGTTGAACATCTGTCGAGCTGGCATAATTCGCTACATAATGTGAAGCCATTCCTGCCGAAGCGTGATCTCGTGGAAGGCGTTTCGGAAGCCGAAATTGCTAGGCTGCGCCAGATCTACGAAGAAGTGCTTCGCGAACTCGCGCCGTTTCGATAAAACTTGGCTATTCCGAACGCGAAGCTACGCATGGGGGATTGGCAGGCAGACACTGTGATGATGAAACTTGTCATCGTTCTTCGTGAAGATCCGACTATTTAGCCGACTGTCCTTGCTCGCCGAAAGATCTTAGCAGCGGCCCTCGCAGAATGGGTCTGGCCTTGATGATACGGATTTCGCGCGTCGAAATAGGGTATGCGTTTCCAGAAGCAGAGCTATCAATGGGTGATTTCCTGGACCTGATCACACTGTTCACCGTGAAAGTGGGATGCCAGAAAGCCGTGCGACGAAGTCTGAAATGCCGAATCCGGGCCGTGCAGAACGGGCAAACCGTTCGGCATGTCATCGAAGACGAAGAAGTCCGCCTAATGCAAAATCTTCGCCGCCGAGCTGCGTGAAGCATTGAGCAGAGTTTGCGTAACCCAATAATTTGACGACATGCAACTGGTTTCCTTCTAACTGGCGATAATGTTTGATCCTGTTAGCATCGACCTTCGTTGGTAAGTCCTGCATCGAAACGCTTTGTTGGTAGCAAAATGAGTATTACTGAACCCATCCGTTTGCTCGATGAATTTCGTCAACGAAGACGTGACCTGCTTCGTATGGTAGGGCCCGGAGTAGGCGCAACGATTGTGGCGTTCATCGTCGCATTCTATTTTGTCGAACCACCGCCGCCAAAATCTATTGTCATTGCTACGGGCGAAAGGAGCGGACGATATTACGAATCCGCGAAAGCGTATGCGAAATCGCTTGAACGAAACGGCATCGCACTGGAAATCCGCGAAACAGCTGGGTCAGTCGAGAACTTCGATTTATTGCTCCACGACGACGCGATCACGCTAAGCATCGTGCAGGGAGGCACAGAACCAGCAGAGGCAAACACCGGTGGCACTATTGAGGCGATTGCGAGTCTCTACTTTGAACCGTTATGGGTCTTCCATCGAGCAGACCTGGCGGTCGAAGACCTTGGCGACCTGAAAGGGTGCCACATAGCGCTGGGCGAAACCGGCAGCGGTTCCCACATGCTGGCGATTCAGCTACTCGCCGGAAACGGCGTTCGTGACGGAGAAGATGGCACAACATTTCTCGAACAAAACGCAGTTCAAGCTGCGCCGGAACTCGAAGCCGGTCGGATCGATGTCGCTATGTTTGTATTAGGACCGGATGCAACGATCGTGCGGCGATTACTGCAGAACTCGGAAATTGCATTGATGGATTTTGCCAGGCAACGAGCCTACGAACGGCGATATCCGTATCTCAAAGGCGTCATTCTGGAACAGGGAGTCGTCGATTTCGAACAGGACCTGCCGCGGAAGCCCGTGCGATTAATCGCACCCGCCGCAAATCTGGTCGCTACTCGGAAGCTGCATGAAGCCTTTGTGCCATTGCTGCTGGAAGCCGCTCTTGAACAGCACGACGACGGGGGTGTGTTAGCCGACGCTGGTGAGCTGCCGTCACTGGAGTTCGTGTCGTTTCCTGTCAATTCCACTGCACGTCATTATCTCACTCACGGGCCGTCGTTCTTTCAGAGGCACCTGAGCTTCTGGATCGCATCGCTGCTTGATCGAACGAAGATCATGATCATTCCGCTTGTTGCGCTTCTGATTCCACTTATCAAAATTGCCCCGCCCGTCTATCGTTGGCAGATCCGGTCACGTATCTATCGCTGGTATAGAGTACTCCGCCGCATCGACCAGGAACTGCGAAAAGGAATCGAGCTCGACACTGCAGAACACGCCGCCACGCTGCAGGCGATGTCGAAGGAATTGGACACGGTGCACGTGCCACTTTCGTACATGGAGGAATTTTACAATCTCCGACTGCACATCAACCTGGTACAAAACGAGCTTGAAAAACTGAAGGAACAACAGAACTCGACGCAGACGCAGACGGTCACTCCAACCTCAGAGAACCAGTGATCCCGAAATTGCTGAAAGCACATCGGAGATTTCACCAACGTGCTGACTACGATGCCGAACGAGCATCCACAGCTCGTTACAAATCAAAAAACGGTCGTTTGATGGCTTTGTCAGGGTTTATGAAACTGCAGCAACCTCACAAGGTCAAGCCGCATACTTTGCGGATCGGGCCCACCAAATGCAGCTGGTCAGTGCCGGGACCGCTCGGTTCAAGATGGTTCGAGTCCTATTCGGGGAGCTTTCGGACGGTCATGCGAGCATAATCCTCAGTCACGGTACTTTGTACTTTGTGGCAGAGGGCGTTTTCGTATCTTCACATCGACCTACCGATTTGGATTTCGGCTGAAGTGTTCGCATTTCACTGAGATTCGTCAAAGTTCGTGGCAGGTTTCTTGAGTGGTGGCGGATAGAAGCATGTATGCACGATCAAGACTCAAAATTTGAACTGACCGAACCGAACTTTCTGGCGTTGCTGGTGAAGCATGAGCCGGCTCTCCGTGCGTATGCTCGTTGCCTTGTTCCGGACTGGGATCTAGTGGACGAGGCGTTGCAGGAAGCCAGCGTGACGATGTGGCGGAAGCGTGATCAGTTAATGGATGCTGCTGGTTTTGTGCCGTGGGCCAAAGTGATTCTGCGGTTTAAGTGCTTGAGTCAACTGGAAAAACTGCGTGCCAGACGACCGCTTCTGAGTGACGAGATACTCGAAATTCTGGCTGACCGTGGCGTTTGGTCGGCGCGAAGGATCAACGGCAACGATGCCTTGATTTCACGCAGGCCTGCGTACATTCATTACATACTGTCAACGCACGTTTTGACGAGTTCAAAATTCGCCAAGACACATTGCCTCAGGAATTGCCGGTTAAGACCGGATGGGAACCGCGTCCGGATCGCATTCGCAGACGGAGTCCTCGGTTTGGCACGGCCATTGCAACCAATTTCGTCGCAGGGACTTTCGCGGTCGACGGCCATGTCAGGCAAAGCGAAAGTTCCGGTGCAACATGTCGCTACTATCGTCGCTCGGAAACGTTCACCAATAGAATAAGCATTCTATCCGAGTGACGGTGCGAAAATTCCTCTTCGGTTTTGATCGGTATTTCATCACATTAAGGATTGTCTAAATGAAGTTTCGGACAGCGCGGGGGTTTACACTTATTGAACTATTGGTGGTGATTGCAATCATCGCAATTCTGATCGCTCTGCTGTTACCGGCTGTGCAGCAGGCTCGAGAAGCCGCCAGACGCACTCAGTGCAAGAACAATCTCAAGCAATACGGCCTGGCTTTGCATAATTACCACGACACTTTCGACCTGTTTCCTTATGGTCATCAGCAGGAACTTTACGCTGGTCAAACAAAACGCAGAGACTCATGGTTCCAGAGAGTCCTGCCGTACCTTGAGCAAGCGAATCGTTACAGCCTTTACGAAAGCTATGCCACAGTTGACCCCTACCAGGGCGAATACATTCATCGCATCACAAACCAGAACATCGTGGGGCCCATCCCTGGTGCATCGTGTCCGTCAGATCCTAACTCTCCCGGACGCGGCGGCAACGGCGGTATCACTGCCTTTCAGAGTAACTATGCCGTCTGCGCTGGCATAGGACAGACAAGAACCATTGATGCCACCACAAACATCATTACCGCCACCAACCGAAACGTTGCCAACACAACGGCGGGCACGGGCCTGTTCTACATGAACTCAAAGAACGGTATCCGAAACTGTAAAGACGGTTCATCAAACACATTGCTGGTAGGCGAAGGCATTATCCGCGACAACTCGAGAGGCGGCTGGGGCGGGCTCGGCGGACACTGGGGCGGCGCACCTCATGGAGCTTTCGGATTTTCTACAGCAGAAGTTCCCAACACTTCAGTTCCTGACCGTGTTTATAGTTGCAAAGAAACGTTTGTAACTGGAGCTTCCAATCGAGCGCCCTGTGAAAACGGCAACTCGGGCGGCCTGGCAGGTCGGTGGAACTTTTCCAGAAGCTGGCATACGGGCGGAGTGCAGGTCACGCTGGCAGATGGTTCTTCCCGGTTTGTGTCAGAAAACATTGACCTACAGACCTGGATGAAGCTCGGTATGCACAATGACGGTATGGTAATTGGCGAATTCTAGATTCGCTGTGGGCTACGAAAGATCAACCTCTGGATGCAGCTTGAGTGCACCATCGGCACTCAAGCTGAACACCCACATCACTGTCGACGGATGTTTGCAGAACACTCGCAAAACATTCAGACCATCGCAGTGCAACTGTTTTCTCGTCGGGCACATGAGACTCGCAATGATTAACTGTTAATAACTCAACAAGGAATGGTGTTTGATGATTTCCAGTAGCTGCGTTTGTAAGTACGGGCGAGACTTTTCGATGCTTTGGATTGTGATCGCTGTAGGTCTGTTAACCGGCTGTGCGGATTCTGAGGAAGGTCCCAGCCTGTACGACGTCAGTGGAACCGTCTCGTTTGATGGCGCTCCGCTCGAAACGGGTCGAATTCTGTTTAAGCCAAAAGATGGCAGTGGATCATTTTCTGCAGAGATCGCTGCCGGCGAATACAGTTTGGAAACTGCGCCGGGCCAGATGACTGTTGAGATCACGGCATCGCGCATCATTCCCGGCAAGTTTGAGTCAGCCAGTCCGGACGAGGAGGCACAGCCTGTCGGTGAAATGTATGTCCCTGAGGCATACAATGCAAAAACGACGCTGCGAGCAGATGTAACAACCGCTGGCGAAAATACGTTTCCCTTCGAATTGACTTCCAGTTAGAACCGAGTCATGACTGGCTTCGATATTTCGTGACCGAAGACGACAGCGACGCCAGCCACAGACTTATCACGGCAGGCAAGGGAAAAGGACACAGCCAATGCTGTTCGGCACGCCATTTGATGTGGCCGCGGCCAAATTCGGAAACATGTTCGAGAGCGTGATATCGCGCCTTCCTTGAAGTTGCCAGGCTTCACACATAGAAGAGGATGGCAACAAACAATCAACGCTCACCGAAAAGGACATAACAGGGCTGAAGAACTTCGATCAGATTGCACCGTTACTTCAGTGGCTGCACGACGATGCGTGTGATCGCGATGCGGCAGGCAATCGCACAGTACAGCACGCACAGTACAGCACGACCAGTGCTGCACGACCAGTGCTGCACGACCAGTACTGCACGACCAGTACTGCATGCTGTTGTATTTCTGTAACCCGATCGTCACATCACTCCGAGGACTGCAGCAGGCCAGCTGACTGAAGATTGTCATCAGCCTGAAAGAAGACGATCTCCGGCGACGTACGATGAAACCGCAGCGCATCGCCCAACTTTCCCTTACCCGAGACGACGGAAACAAGTCCGCTGCCTGGCAGGTTCGGCGTGGTGGTCTGGCGATCCTGAATGGAGGGTGCCGTAGAAAGACGGCGGTTTTCTTTGCCGAAATCAGCATCCGGTCCCTGATTGAACAAGGCATGAAGCAAGAGCGTTTCACGCAGACAGCCGGCGTTTGCCCGACCCGATTCAGCGGCCGGAATCGACCCCGTCAGGCCCGGGCCAATCATCGTGACGAGGACTGCCTGGGCAGAAAACCGTTTCCAATTCGTCATCTTCAAGATGCGGGATTCTTCTCTGGCTTGGCCTGCTGTACTTCCATGCTTCATTGAAAAAACCGGAATTGATCAAACTTTCCGCGACTGCCGGGGCGGACGCGGTGGGGGGATTGTCGCCGACTTTGAAGACGGCCCAGTCACCCAGACGCGGGAACACCATGTAGCTAAACCGCAGTTCGGAATCGTGATACGTATGGCCGCTGTTGAGGACGACGTAGCGGCCATCGGCACCGGGAAGCGGATTGGGATGAATCAACTGCAGGCCGTGATCAGCGGCAGAGTGCTGTTCCTCACCAAGCTGCACGGTCTCGCGGGTCCATAGAACGGGCAGCTAAGGCAGCATCCTGCTGATCCAGAGGTTGTTGCCGGGATCGCCGAACAGGATAAGATTGCACCGCTGTACGTCTTCGTCGGTGACCTCAGTGTCGTTCTTGACAGGCAGGTAACCGTGGTAGTGGCGACGCCATTCATCGGCAAAGCGCTGGAGATTCGCCTCGGCCCAGGCGGTGACACGGGGGGGTTCCAAGACTTGCCAGTGCCACGAATGCAGAGAAACGGTCGCGCAAAGGCATCATCCAATGGCCCCTGAAGCCCCGGCCGCTTGCCCGTAAGGAGGGCGGATTCGAATGGGCCGGAGCAAGTCCATTTGCCGTCCTGTTTCTCAAACAGTAGCGGACGCGGGACTCCGGCCACGAGCGCTGGCAGGGCGATCTGCAGGCCCGCGATTGTCACCGATTCGTCGCTGCCGGGGATTGCTGACGAATGAATGGCAAATCGGGTGATGTTCTGCGGCTCTGCGATCGTGATGGAACCATCCCCGGCGACACGGGCATCGATCTCAGCGCGCTGATAGTGCTCGTCCAGACCCAGTACTTCAATCCAGTGACAACGGCTGAACCTGAGTGTCCAGGTCACGAAACGCACGTGCTTCGGAAACGGGTCTGTGCCCGCGGCAGCATATTCGCCAAGCCGCCTCAGTTGCTCCTGCCGCGCGGCGGCAGACAGACCGTGGCCAGCCCCCTGATCCACGATTCCGTTGAAGGGGATGCTCTCCTTCGCAAACGCTTTTTCAATCAGCAGGTGAGACGAAAAGTAGGGGTCCTGATCTCCCATGACAGCAACGACAGGCACCATCCCCGCGTTCGCCGTGTAGTCGATGGCATCTACAAGATGCAGCATCGCCTGTTGCCACGGAGTCAACGGATCGAGCCGCACGAAGTGTTTCCAGGGTGAGTTCGCAAACTCGCAGGTGTCCACAGGAGCAGCCGCCGGACCGATGGCCACAAATCGGTCCGGCCGTTTCAATCCGAGCTGCCAAGCACCGACACCCCCCCGTGAAGAGCCAAGCAAGACGATCCGGGACCGATCAATGTTGTAATTGCGGCAGACCGCCTCAATGGCCTCATCGACATCCGTCTCTCCTTCAAATCGATAGGCCTTCTCGCCAAGCCGTCCCATGGGATGAACTTCAATAAACGGGCTGTTGGGAGCCGCTCCACCGTCGTTGTCAGCGGCATCGTGCGCTCTGATAAAGAGCAATTCGCCGATACCACGCGCGTTCGTGCTGCCGTGAAGAACCACGTTCAGTCGCATCGGCCTCGCAGGATCGTAGTCCGCAGGAACCACCAAGCCATAAGGCTGCACCGAGCCATCAACAGCGGAGACAAAGCCACGCACACTGTGGCCCCGCCGCTCCGCCCACGGCGTTTTTGCGACTTTTAAAGCCTCAGTGCGCTCTCTGGCCCGGACCAGACCATTCGTTATCAGCCTGCGACTGTTCGCATCGATCACCGGTCCGAAGTCGAGCGCCCAGACGACGCCTTTGATAAAAATCTCCGCGTCAGCCCCACGATCGGCGGAGACACGCGAAGCCTTCCGCAAGGCCGCAAGCTGCTCCTGCAGCGGCTGCAGTTCGGCGAGGATCCGGGCACGTTCCTCTCCAGAAAGCGGGCCGACGTGCTCCTGAGCCCTCAGTCTGCCAGGCACCAGAAACAGCAGACTGGCAGCGACCGCCAGTGAGAAGATGCCCAAGCTTAGTCTCATGATATTTCCATCCAGTCGGACCCTGTTTCACACAATGATTTCGTCGATCGCTTTGCCGTGGTCGATGTCGAGGCGTTTACGCCCCGGAATGTCGAGTTGGCGGGAGTCGAGGCCCAGTTGTTTGAGGATTGTGGCGTGGACGTCGGTGACGTAGTGACGGTTTCCCACCGCATGAAAACCGATTTCATCGGTCGCGCCGTGGACGACGCCGCCTGTAATGCCGCCACCAGCCAGCCAGACTGAAAACCCAAAAATGTGGTGGTCGCAGCCGTCGGCGCCCTGTGAACCAGGCGTGCGGCCGAACTCGGTGGCGAATACGATGAGGGTCTCATCAAGCAGACCCCGGCGGGCGAGGTCTTCGAGCAACGCGGCGATCGGTTGATCAACGGCGCGGGAGTTCGCTGCATGATTGGCCTTGAGTGCGCTGTGCGCGTCCCAGGCTCCCGCCCCACCAGCGCCATGCTGGATCTGAATAAATCGCACCCCTCTCTCAACAAGGCGGCGCGAGGCCAGCATTTGCATAGCGAAGTCACGACAGTGTGGTTGGTCGATTCCGTAAAGAACTTTGGTCTCAGCTGTCTCCTGCGAGAAGTCAAGCACCTCCGGCACGGAACGCTGCATGCGAAACGCCAGTTCATACAAGGCCACGCGGGCGGCCATCGCGGCATCGTGCGGATATTCGACACCTCGCAGCGCGTTAAGCTGCCGGACAAGATCCAGTCCGAGACTCTGCGCATCCGGGTCAAATGGTCGTTCCAGTTTGCCGAAATCAAGGGGATTATGGGGGTCAATCCGCAATGGCACGGCATCGTGCGCGGGGCCAAGGTAGTGGCCGTCCCGTTTGTTCCAGTATTCCCGGTTACCAATGGAAATGAACTGAGGCAGCTCATCATTGAGGCTGCCGAGACCGTAATGCACCCACGCGCCGAGTGTCGGAAAATCGCCGTCGAGCTGGTTGCGACCGGAATGAAACTGGGTCTGCGCACCGTGGTTACTGTCGGTGGTCCACATCGAACGCAGCATCGCAAGCCTTGCCTGGCAACCTGCAGCTCTGTCTGCCGGAGCATCGGGAGCTGTATTTGGCACAGCCGGAGCTTTACTGGGCTTTGTGGTCTTGCGTCGTAATACGTTTCCCACTGGCGTTCGAAATCAGATGCTGAAGAATATGGCGACATTTGTCGTATTGAACGCGGTTGTCGGCATGAGCATCCCGCAGATCGATATGGCTGCACATGCCGGAGGTTTTGTCGCCGGTATCCTGTGCGGCCTGATCCTCAGCCAGCCTTTGTCGGCAGAGATCATCGCACGACGAAAGGTTAAGAACCTGATCGTTGTCATGGCGGCAGCCATCATTCTGCCATTTGTGATCGCCACACTGCCACAAGCCCTGCCTGACATCAGTGCAAGAATGCAGCGGCTGTCGCTGGTGGAGAACGAAGTCTGTAATACGTTCAACGCCGATCAGGATGAAGCATCCAGAGGCATCATCGATCACAACGAATTTGCAGATCGTATTAAGAAGAATGTTCTCCCCCCGTGGATTAAATTGCGGGAAGGAGGTCGAAAGTTTTTCCACACTGGAGCACGCCGATAAGGAATATCTGGAGATTATGGTTCGGTACATGCGTGGCCTCGAAGAAAGCTGGCAACTCCTCGTCCAGGGCCTGCGAGAACAGGATGAGGCGAAGATTCAGCGAGCCAGAGATCTATCGGACGAATGTAGAACGGAATTGCAGGACGCGACACAGGCAGCACACTGAAACATGGTGAGCCAACACAGATTCTTAGTCCGATCGATGAAGCTCCGGACAGATCGCAGATCGACAGTCTGGGCAGGATTTCCTGACCAACGACCATCGGCAAGATCGGGACTTAGCATATCGTCGTGCGCGCCATCAATGGCGGCGGTCTGTTATCGCTTCCTCACGCATTCGATCTGAACGTGGTAGCCGATACACAGGCACCAGCGGTGGTGATCCGATTGTCACGGAGCAGAGTAGTGCCCCCGGCGAGCCGTGAGACGTCAGTCTCCGGTTCTGTCACCAGCGTCGCTGAAAGATGATTGCACGAATCAAACGGGAACACCGCGAATCGCAGCGAATCGGAAATCAGGGGACTCACGTTCCCCGCTCGCCGTTCCCGGATTCCTTCAAATCCCGCTGTTGAATCGTTCCCTTGTGCTGTAGAATGCTCAGTAAACAATCAAAGTTTTAGTATCGGAACACCCACTCATGTCCACAGTCAGCAGCAGTCATATCTGGATTGACGAACACAACATTGCGTGGATTGATCAGACAAATCTCAAGGTGATCGAAATCGCACTGGAGCGACTGGCACACGGATCGAGCGTTGAGGAAATTGTGGATCAACATGACGGGTTGATTTCGTTTGCTCAGGTCCATGCGGCCCTTGCTCACTACTACGACCATCAGTCAGAATTCGACGCGGAGATCAATCAGCAACTCAAAGTGGCCGACAATCTTCGTTCAGCATCGCTTTCCAGCCCAGGCCGGCTCAGACTGCGAGCGATGGGGCGAATCCAGTGACACTGGCGTTTTTCATGGACGTGCATGTCCGCCGAGCGATCTCGGATGGATTGCGTCGTGCTGGCGTGGATGTACTCACTGCTCAGGACGACGGAAGCACGCGATTGCCAGACCCTGAACTGCTCGATCGAGCCACGGAACTGGGTCAAGTGCTATTTTCTCAGGACGACGATTTATTGCGAGAGGCTACCGAACATCAGGAACTCGGCAGATCTTTTTCCGGCGTCGTGTATGCTCATCAACTTCGAATCACGGTGGGCCAGGCGATTCGGGATCTGCAACTGATCGCTGAAGTGTATGAGCCCGAAGACATTGCCAGTCGTGTCGAGTATCTGCCACTCTGACTTCACAAGTCCATCATGCGTGATAAGTAAAATGGACTCGTCTCGCTCCCCTGATTTTACCACCTCGCCGGCGAGTCGCGAGATGTCAGTCTCCGGTTCTGTGTTCTCGTTTTTTCCTGTCCTCGTCGCTCAGATCAAACCAACCGGAATCACAGAAATCGCAAATCAGGGGACTCACGTCCACCGCTCGCAAAAAAAATCGCCCGGGCTTCGCCCGGTTAAGTGGTAAGGCAGTAAAGGGGAACAGCAGCTACGGAAGTCCTCAGGCTACGCAACTACCGAACCACCCGGAAGCCGTAGCCGTTGCCACGGAGGACAGGAGGACTCCCGCTGCGAACGGCCGAGCGCGAGTACCTGGAATTGAGGTACCACGAACCGCCACGCAACACACGAGACTCTGAACCTGACGAGGAAAACGGATTCTCCGTTGTGCCGCTCCGCGAACCATACGCCGATTCATCATAGACGTCGTCACACCACTCCCAGACATTGCCGTGCGTATCGTACAATCCAAATGGATTCGCTGCGTAACTGCCAACTGTTGTCGGACGCTCCAGATATGAGCCTTTCGTCGTCGTCCCGAACGGATAGTTCCCATCAACATTCGCCTTGTCTCCGTTCAGGACATTGCCGAACCAGTACGCTGAGCGAGTATTGCCTCGGCACATGTATTCCCATTCCGCTTCGGTGGGAAGACGGTAGCCACTTTGGGCGGTCGGCAGGCTGGAAGCCTGACCAACGACGACCGCTGAATAGATGATCCCGTCTGCGCGCTCCACGGATGTCAAACTGTAATACGGCGACAGGTCGTCACGGGTGCTCAGCTTATTGCAAAATTCAACGGCATCGTACCAACTTACTGTTTCCACAGGAAACCGATCCGTGTTCTGGCCAGAGACCTTTTCGCTGCCACCGCCTGAAGACGAAACCCAACTCGGGTTCGTCCCCATCACGGCTTTGTACTCTCCCTGCGTCACTTCATAAACGCCCGCATAAAACGGACGGCTGATCTTCACCCGATGCTGCGGGCGTTCCCCTTTCAGATACTCTTCCTTAATGTTCGAGTCCGCCTTCAACGTTGCCGCCACGTCGGCGTCGCTGGTCCCCATCAGAAACTCGCCCGCCGGAATTAACTTCAGCTTCATACCGATGCTGTTCGTGATCTCGGGCGGATGGTCTGAGTCAGATCCTGCGTTTTGAGCATTGGCTGAAACCGCCATCAGCGTCAATACGCACAGGACAATCGTGGTCGTCGAAATTCGGCAGCGCGTGGTCATGGCAGTATCCAGAGAGAACAGAGATCAGTTGAATTCTCGACCGCCAGTTTAACCATGCTCCGGGCGGTTGTCGCTATATCAATGACGGAAAATCATTACGCGATTTCAATTCCCCGGCGAGCCGCGAGACGTCAGTCTCCGGTTTTGTGTCTTTGTTTTGAATCGCAGCGAATCGCAATCAGGGGATTAACATCCCCCGCTCGCCAGCCTCACTGCTTACCGTGCGAAGTATGATTCCGGCAGTTATTTTCCGCTGGATGCTACGTTCCTGCCTCGGTCCGTCGGCCGACTGACGGACCGATCGAGACCCCTGAAATCGCTTACTTCAGCCCCCAAATGCGTCAGTTAAAGTGAATGGCTACTTATCCGTCAGCGAAAGCTGGCTTCAACTGGCAGGGTGCAAACCTAGGAGTCTGTCCCGATACTCAAAAACCGTCAGCCGCAAGGCGCTAGCCGTGGGTAATTCACCTGCAAGAACCCGCGGCTAGTGCCCAATGGCACTCACTTTGGAAAGTAGCAGGCACTTTCCAAGTGCCGTAGCCCCTAAAAACGGTTCAACGACAAATGAAGTGCGCGAGTGCTGTCGATAGCCAGATTGGTTATGTTGTGGATGTAATTGTGATTTGTGGGCTTTACCGCGAAGCGGTTCCAGAAATGAGCCGGTGGTTAGCGGATCGCCACCACCGGTATGTTGCAAAAATCGGGTTCGCACCCGAGGATGTCCGCGGCGTGGTTGAAAAGAGTGACGGCGGAAATAGGGTTTTGAGATCAGACTAAGAGTTGCTCACGTTGTCAAGCACAAGGACTGTGAGAGCATCACAAAGTTGAGGCCATCTTTAAATCCTCGGATTTTCCGGAAGCCTTGTTCGGCTCGCACGAGGCCTGAGACACACCAGCGGTGACGCATGTTCCGGCCTTGCCAACGTTTGACTCGTCCGGTGACTTGGCGAACTCGGCTGAACATCGATTCGATCGCATTCGTCGATGAGCTTCGGGCTGGTGCTTCTTCGGAAAGTGACCTTCGACATTTCGAAGCTTGTGCATCTGGCATCGCTGAATCACAGCATTCATGCCAAAGATGCGATTCACGGCAGCGGCCAATGCCTTACTGCGATCGAGACAAAACAGTGTCGGGCGATTGGTGCACAGACCTCGATCTCTCAGATCCGTGAGCAGTGCCGTAACGACTTCCGCGTTTTCCGTTTCGCCCTGGAACAATTCCTTTTCCAAGTGCATGGCACCTGACTCCTTCGTCTGAATCACTGACACATAAAGATTGGGACAACCTGTTCACTAAACAGGTACGCTTTGCATAGAAGCCGCCCCGCTCTAGGCAGCCCGCGCATCGTGCCGTTGGAGTGTTCGGCACTCCGGTGTGCGTCACCGACGCGCGCACGGCCACGAACCAAAATGCATTCGGTGTGTGCCACCGACGCGAGAAATGGCAAAACTTCAACTACTTCCGGCGCGTCGAATCGCAGCACTTTCCCGAACCCTAATCGCAACCGAATATGGTCCAGAATCTCTTGCATGTGACACGCTCTCGGGGAATTATTGAGTGACCGTTCGTAAGCTGAAATGCTCATGGTCTTACGCCTGCTGACTGCCTGAAATCACATCGCCCACGTCAAAGAGATCTAATTTCAGCGCGATGAACCTGGGTTAGTCGCATCAAATCATGCTGGCGGTGACATCCGAGCCTGTGCACTGCCAGGACGTGCTTGTGAAGTTTCGGCTGCGGCAATTGTGTGTCGGTCCATATTCGAGTAGCATTCTCACGTTCGTATGAATGTCTTTCTTTGCCCCTGCGATGATCGTAACGATCGTGAAACAAGACGTCTTTCAAGCTGATTTTTGCGCCGAGCGACTGAAGGCGTTGAGCGATCCTCACCGCCTGCGAATCATTGCTGCGTTGCGATATGGCGAGCTGACGGTGAGCGATATCACGGAATTGCTGGAAGCAGAAATGGTCACGATTTCACATCATCTAAAGATCATGAAACACGCGAATCTGGTGGAAGTCCGACGCGAAGGCCGATTCATGTATTATCGCCTTCATCAGGATTTATTGCGTACCAAAAGCCGCAGTGGCAGCTATCTGGACCTTGGATGTTGCCGACTCGAAGTTCCCGACCCAGATTAGCCCGCACGATACCCGATCAATTCTACAATACCCTGAAAGCAGACTTCTGATGAAACCGGCCTATATCATGATTGGTGGCTTCCTCGGTGCGGGCAAGACCACGACCGTTGCAAGATTGGCTCGACACTACATGCAGCAGGGCAAACGCGTCGGAATCGTCACGAACGACCAGACCACCGATCTTGTAGATACTCACAGCCTGCGATCTCAGGGATTCGAGGTTGGAGAAGTCGCCGGGTCCTGTTTCTGCTGCAACTTTGATGCGTTGACATCAACCGTGGAAGAACTTGGGGCAGGTAAGCTGCCGGAGATCATTCTGGCTGAGCCCGTTGGCAGTTGCACCGACCTTGTGGCGACCGTCATTCGGCCGCTCACAGAAGTCTATGGCGTACCGCTCGATATTGCACCCTACGGAGTCATTCTGAAGCCAAGCCACGGCCTGCGAATTCTGCGAGGCGATAACACCAGTGGATTCTCCCCCAAGGCCGCCTACATCTTCCACAAGCAGATTGAAGAGGCGGACTTTGTGCTGATCAACCGGATTGATGAATTGCCGGTCGAGCAGATCAACGAACTGCAGTCCCTGATCGAAACTGAGTATCCAGGCCGTCCTGTCTTGCGATGTTCCGCGAAGACCGGAGAAGGTTTCGACGCTTTAATTGCGATGCTGGAGCAGCGCGGACAATTTGGACGGCGTGTCATGGAAGTGGACTATGACGTTTACGCCGAAGGCGAAGCGGAACTGGGTTGGCTGAACAGTCAGGTGACAGTCACTTCAGAGTCCGATTTTCCGCTGGATGAACTTCTTATGGAGCTGATCGGAAGTGTTCACGGACGCCTGCTGTCGTCGAACGCCGAGGCCGCGCATCTCAAGGTCATCGGACTTTGCGACGTGAGTTACGCCGTCGCAAATCTCGTCAGTAATGCCACCGGCGCGGAACTCTCATTAGCCTCATCCGCAAAGACGAAGATGGCCAATGTCGTTATAAATGCGCGTGTTGCGACTGATCCAGCTGAGCTGGAATCAATCGTTCGCGAAGAGCTGGATGCAGTCTGCTCGGCGCGCGGACTGAGTCATCAGGTTGTTTCATTGCAAAGCTTCCGGCCGGGGCGACCGGTGCCGTCGCATCGAATCACTTCGTGAATGCTCCGATGCGACGGGCTGCTGGAGAATCTGGTAGCGACCTGGTACTACGGTTCTCAACCAGTGCAGGACACAGCTGAGGTGGCGGTTTCAAGGACGACCAGCAGTTCTCCCACCGGGGTTGATTTGATTTGCTCGACGAGCGTACGGTTCAGTTCAGTTCGTCGTCCTCGCAGCAGTGTTGTTCCGGAATCAAGTGTGACCTGCGGAAAAGGGCCTCGGTAGATCACCGCCACCAATTCATCGGTTGGTGCAACCGGCTTAGTGGCCTCAATCTTTGTTTCCCGCAGCTCTGCTTCTCCCGCAGTGAAGCACGCTCGAGAACCGTATTTTGTCAGTCTAATGGATTCAAAGCCGGCGGCTTCAAGATCATCCATCAGGCTGTTCAAGCAGGGAACGGCTTTGACCACTGAAGCCGGTCCGGGAAGTGCTGGCAGTTGATCGACGTGTCGGTCGGCAGTCAGGCAATGCAGCAGGACAGTGCCGCCCGGCTTCAGGCGATCAGCAACTTCGCACAGAAAAACGCCGACCTGAGATTCCGTTCCTGCTGCGTTGAACGTTCCCTGGAGTGACACTTCGTCCAGCGTGCCTTTTAAATGCGCGGGGGGAATCGTCAGCGGACTTCCCAGTCGATGTGACCACTGCTGTTTTGGCTCAGGGGTTGCTTTAACTTCGCTCAGAAGTGAAATTTGAGGCAGCACTGCGGGGGGCTGCCCCATCACGGCTTCGGCTTCCTGACCGCCGCCGCGATGTTCAATGTCGCCCTCTAAGACATACATTTCCCACAAGGTACCGTCCGGGTCATGCAACCAGAATTTCGTTTGCCGCGAATAGCAACACTCAACCCCCTCTTCGCGTTCGCTGCGGATGCCCGCCATTTCCAGGCGTCGCTGCACCTCAACGAGTTCGGCAGGAGACTGAAACTTGAAACCAACATGATTAAGCACACCGCGTTCGGCCGGGTTCACCGGTTCAAGGGAAAACGTCAACGGCGGATTTTGAAGTTCAAACTTTGCGTAATCTTTCCGATGCTTGGCAGGAGCCACACCAAACACCTTACTGAAGAACTCTACGGAACGGTCGATATCTGACACATTGACGGAAAGGTGAAATGTCACTGGAAAATCCGAGAGGTTGTTCATGTTCAGTTTTCAGTTTATTGAGGAGTGAGTTGTCTGGGAAGCGGTGTTACCCATGCAGCCAGAGCCGTTAGCAATACGATTCCGGCCATAGTCCAGATGAGCGGAATGTACGAGCCCGTCATTTCCTTGGACTGAGCAAATACCAGAGGGCCAAACGCAGAAGCGATCACTGTCAGCATTTGGGCACTTCCCTGAATTTTCCCGAGGTGAGTCCTGCCGTACAGTTGAGGCCATGCGGAAAAGAAAAGTACAGTCAGGACACCGCCTGCCACAGCATTGATCACGACATAACCAACGACGTCTCCGTAGCTCGACAGTTGTGTCAGCCACACCAAGGATGCGGTGAGCAATAACAGAGCGAGAGCCAACAGTCGATTCACGTTCCAGTAGAGTCCCAGAATTCCTGCGAGCAGTTTGGCCAGCACACCAACGCCAGTGCCCAGAGCCAGCGATTCATAATAAACCTCCTTGCGAAATCCCTGGTCTACCAAAATGGATTCATTAAACAGGGAGATGCCTGAGGCGATCATTCCGTACAGCGAAATACCCATAGCGCAGACCCAGAACATCGGTGTCGTCAGCGCCTCGGCATGCGTGAAGTCCGCTGTGTGTTCTGATTGCTGCGGTGCCGATTCCCTTGGATCGGCGACCGATGGCTGCCGATCGCGAGCGAACAGCGTTAGTAGGATTGCCAACCCGACGACAGTCCAGCCAAGGACTCCCCAGAACATTCTCCAGTTCAGACCTGAATACTCACGCCCCAGTAGCGCTGCGCCGATAAACCCGCCTGCCATCAGAACAGAGTAAATCGCCATTGGCCAGCTGATATTCCTGTCAAACCACTTGCCAACAATGGTGATACTTACAACCGAGAGCGCGCTTTGCCCGAGACCTCGTGTCAACAGAATCCCCATGAACAGCAGCGGCATCGACGATGCCTGTGTCATTGTTAGGACGACACCGCCGAGAGCAAACATCACCACGCTGAGTGTCAGACGAATGCCGTAGCGGTCTATGCAACTGCCCATGCCGATGCAAAACAACGAACCACCAAGCGTGGCCCACAGGTTGATGTGCCCGAAACTGGTTCGTGACAAACCGAGCGCAGCGTCATTCAGCAGCCGTTCAGTGATCATGCCCAATCCGTGAGTCCGGCCGGGCAGCGTCGCGACCATCGCCAAAGCGGCAACGATCACCATCACCCAGCCATACAGATTGCCTGCACGTTTATACGAACGAGAGGAAACCGCATCGCTTGCAGATGTAATCCTCATAGAAGTTCACCGAAAGTACGTGTCTGTGAGTTGATGGTCTGCATAGCGTTTCCTCAGAAACTGATGAAACTCGACATAGTGCGCGTCCCGCTGATCACCGCCGTCGGACATCGCGTTGTAACTCAGATACAACTGCCGCCGCCATGAATCCGACAGATTCGGACTGGACCGATGCGGCGTGAATCCGTCGAAGACAGCAATATCACCAGGCTCAAGAATGAGTGACACGGCTTTGCGTAAATCGACGGCGTCGTATGGGAGAGCGTGATACTGACCGTCCTGCGGAGTCATGGGGCCCTGTTGATGATAGCCGGGAAAGACTTCCGCGCAGCCGTTTGCTGCAGTTGCCGCATCAATCGGAATCAGCACTGTCAAAAAACTGCGAGGGAATCCCGGCCATGAAATCCAGTCCTGATGGAGTTCGTAACCTTTGGTTCCCGGCTGTTTAAAAATCAACTTGTCCTTGAACAGGCAGGCTGGTTCCCCGTACAGATCCTGCAGAATGGAAAGCAGGCGAGGATCGGCGGCAAAGCGGTCGCACTCAGTACTCAGGTCGATCACCGGATCAAATGTTTCCCACAAGCAATCCGCATCGTCGTGAGTCTCACGAAACCGACACCGAAGGTTGAGCTTGTCTATGAGTTCTCTCTGGTTCGTCAGCCGCCACGCTTCGTTGGACAGTGCCGACATTTCCGCCGACGAAAAGACGTTCCTCACCATGACGAAACCATCGCGAGTCCATTGGTTCAAATCCACTTCAAACAGAGAGCTCAGGGAACGTGTGGAGGGCATGTTAGTCACCTATTGGAAAAGATGGCGGAATCAAGGACGATCGAAGGCTTCTAAAATTCGCCTATTACTTCGCCGCGCGATCGGGTCCCCAGACTGTGCCAAATTCCCATATCGATGCTGTCGCTGATGAATCGAACGGAACCGTCACACAGCATCAGGTTCACCCCGCCCGTATGCTGACTACGAGCCGCTTTCCAGCCCGATGCGATGTAGCCCAGCGTCGCTGGCCCGTTGGCAACACAGTCAAAACTCTTCGCGTTGGGGCCGTAGTAGTGGTTGTACGACGCGCATCGAATTTCGCCGGAGTACCACGAAAACTGACGCGGATCGGCGGAGTTGTATGTGGTCGCCGCTGCACAATTGGCATCGCTGATGTTCAGCCCAAAGGTCAGGTTCCTGTAGACCTTCTTCTCCGATGCTGGCGGTGTCGCTGCGCCAGTGACGGTCGCTCCCTGCCCCAGCAAGCTCTCCGTCATGCCGGCCGTGTTACTGGAGCCATCGGTAATATCGGCAAAGCGAATCCGCGAGTCAGCGAAGAAAACGCCATCGGCGATGTACGGGGAACCATGATTGACACCGGCTGGGTCGATGCCGGTTCCCATGTTGGCACAGAAGTTGGTCGGACCTATGCCTTCAGTCACTCCCCAGTTGCTGGAAACCGTTTGCGACGAATCCGACGGGCACAGGTACAACGGGACAATCGTTGATGCGGCCTTGCGGTTGTTAGCGTCTGGAATGATCCACGAACCGCCCACATTCTGGTAAGTCGGTGACTCCAGGTTCAGCAGGCCGTAGACGGCGGTCTGCTCAAGGAACGGAGTCAAATACGCCATTACTCCCCAGTTCCCCTTCGAATAACCAATATACCCGCCAGAGCCAGGCAGGCCGCCAGGGATCAGATTGGGCGGAAATGTGTTATGCACGTCATGGTAATTGTGGAGAGCAATGCCGAGTTGCTTGAGATGGCTCCTGCATTGCGTCCGCCGAGCCGCTTCACGCGCCTGCTGCACCGCAGGCAGCAGCAGGGCAATCAGGATGGCGATAATCGCGATGACAACCAGTAATTCAATCAGCGTAAACCCAGTCCGATTCACTTTCAGCATGGGACTCCCTCGCATTCGACTCGATAATCAAACACACATTCTTACGAACGTTAGAATATCAGTTTTGTTTGGCATTTCAACCACGCCTCCTGAAAGTCTTGAAATCCAAAAGACGAGTCTCTCTCGCGCAGGCCTCGAAGCAGACCCCCGATTGTTCTTCACGAAACAAATTCTCGGACGTTAATGCAAAACAATGCTTCGGCGGCATCGCCCAGCTCAGGAAAGCTCCTGCCATCAGCGCGCGTCGGTCGCCCAGACCGAAGCGTCCAAGAACCTCTCGCCAAAATGCTCTTGCCGCATCGACGCCGCAGGGAGTTGGTAAGCGATTTTTCAGACGTTGCAACACCTGACTCAAAGAATTTCCCAAGCGTGTGACATGCGAAGTGCTCAAGTTGTTCACGATTCAGAAAGATGACGCGATCCGGGACCGTCGGACCGTTTCGATCCAGAATGCAGTACGTGATCGGCTTCTCGTGTA
This sequence comes from Fuerstiella sp., assembly GCA_041689795.1. Classification (GTDB taxonomy): domain Bacteria; phylum Planctomycetota; class Planctomycetia; order Planctomycetales; family Planctomycetaceae; genus Fuerstiella. The sequence continues at coordinate 22,206 of JBDNFN010000243.1, forward strand.
CATCCAGCGCGGCAACGCAAACGGATGGATTGCTTGCCGACCGCCACACGAGGTAAATGAAGGCAATCTGAGGCGGAAGCGAGCGACAGGAAACCCTTGTGCAATTCATTCAGGAAAACCATAGTTCCCGCTTCCGGCCAGGCAGTTTCATCCACGTTCCTTAGATTTCGGTGGCAGCGCGGTTCACACTGCCGGGAATGCCTAAAAAACCACTGTCCCCCGTCGTACGCAGGCCGTGATTGGCCACGTTTCGTGCGAAGTAGTTCCGATTGAGCCTGTCGCCAGATGTGATCGGTGGAACATCGGGATTTGTCATACTTGTTCTCGACCTGTCGTTCACAGGCACTCGAAGACTTGTGCGGCAGTAGTTTGAGATTGCCTTCGCCCGGAAAAAACAATCGATTTTGAATTGACGACATTCGAGCACTCCGTCCATAACAACTCCACAATGTTTTATCTGGCGGTAAAATGGACGACGCTGAATCAGCCCCATCTACTATCAGGCGTGCAGAATCTGTCTTCCGACGGAAAGGCGGGCTGCTGCGGATGTCGGATGCAGTTCGGGCGGGAGTTCATCGGGACACGCTTCGGGTGATGGTTGAGCGAGGGGATCTGGAGAAACTCAGTCGAGGACTTTACCGACTCATAGATTCACCAACGCCGATGCATCCGGACCTTGCAGCGGTTGCCGTCAAAGTGCCTCAAGGGGTCATCTGTCTAATCTCAGCACTGGCCTACCACGAACTGACGACGCAGATTCCGCATGAGGTTTATCTGGCGATTGATCGCAACAGTGAGCCACCCCGAATTGACTTCCCGCCGGTTCGCACATTTCGGTTCAGCGGTTCAGCGTTCACGGAAGGAGTTGAGCGGCACCAAGTCAATTCTGTGACACTGCGAGTGTACTCGCGAGAAAAGACGATTGCCGATTGCTTCAAGTTTCGGAACAAGATTGGTCTCGATACGTGTGTCGAAGCACTGCGACGCTATCGGGAATCGCGTGGATTCAATCCGGATGCACTGCTGATTTTTGCGGCGATCTGCCACGTGAAACAGGTGATGCGTCCGCACATTGAGGCCGTGCTCTGACGGAACGGAAGATTACGAATCTCCCCGCATCGATCCGGCAACGGCTGCTCCAGGTCGCTCAGGCTTCCAACAAGCCGTTTCAGGAAGTTCTGCAATACTACGCGATGGAGCAATTTTTGTTTCGACTCAGTGTCTCGCCCCATGTCGAGAAATTCATCCTGAAAGAGGCTTTGATGATGACGGCTTGGGGAGCGCCGGCGACCCGACCAACGCGAGACATCGACCTGTTGGGCTACTTGCCGAACCAGGTTGAATCGCTCGTCGAGATCATCCGCGAGGTTTGTCGTCAGGATGTCGAGCCAGATGCTCTCAGCTTTGACCCCACAACCGCCACAGGCATCGTGATCAAAGCGGATGCTGACTACGAGGGAGTTCGTGTCACCTTTCGAGGTTCGCTACAGAACATGCCAATCCCGATGCAGATTGGCATCGGGATTGGAGATGTCGTTTTCCCCGCACCGACAATAACTGAATACCCGGTGATTCTGAACCACGCTCGGCCCAAACTCCGGGGCTACAGTCGCGAAACGACTGTCGCCGAGAAGTTCGAAGCGATGGTTAAGCTTGGACTGCTGAACAGCCGGATGAAGGATTTTTTCGACGTCTGACTTCTGTTACGACAATTTGATTTGGATGGAGCGACGCTGGCCGAGGCAATTCAGAAAACGTTTGCAAATCGCGGAACCACGATCACTGCGGAACCGACGGCATTTTCAGCTGAGTTCGCGATCGATGCCGGAAAAGTCTCTCAGTGGCAGGCATTGGTTCGCAAACTACGGTGGCAAGGAGAAGCTCAGGATCTCGCCAGCGGCAGCAAAGCGATTGCAACCTTTCTATCACCGCCAGCGGCAGCTGCACTCGAAGGACACCCGTTTCGTGGGCTGTGGCGCAATGCGGGGCCATGGACTGATGCTGACTGACCAGGCACTGCAACCTCCAGCCTTAGCGACAATGTTCCTGCGAGTGGCTCTGGGATGGCTGCATCCTGATGACGAAAACGATGAGTCAGGAACGGAAGCGAGTGGACCGAAAACCTCGTTGTGCAATGCACTTTGAGAATTGCCTCCTCTCAATCCGGTCCGTGCAGTTTCATCCACGTTCGTTAGATTTCAGTAGGGGAACGGCTCACACTGCCGAGAATGTCCAAAGCCCACTTTCCCCCGTCGTACGCACGGGCCTCACAACCTGCGAGACGGAGCAGGCGGTCAAGTCCGTGCATATTTCCGGGCAATGATAATGGCTTCTCTTCGGATTCGTTAAAACCTGAATCTGAGCTGAGTCCGACTCGCTTCCTGTCAATACACAAGAAGTGCATTGAAGGAAACTGGCGACAGTGATTCACAATCTCGAGCAATTGTTGGAAAGAGCAGAACCCACAATGAAGAACGTGTATTCGATTCGTCTGGGCAAAACTCAATTTAATGAAACGACTTAGCGATAGCTAAGTGCCATTCGTGTGCGCCACCGAAGAACGCCAGGGCATCAGACGTGGGTGTCAAGCAGGGCATCGGCAGCTACCCGCCACCTTGTTTTGTGGGAGGTGAATGTTCGGTGTCAAATTCCGCATGAAGCAGATGCAGGGCCGCGAGAATCTGGTCAAACGCGCTGGGGGGGCCGCCGGCCATATTTTCTTCTTCAGCGACTGAAAGTTCGCGGGCGTCATACTCCCACTGCCGCAGAATCTTTATCTTCTGTTCGCGGCTCAGTGATGGCTCGCGAAACACGTCAGCCGGACAGGAAAATTCACGGGAAGGATTAAGAAGAGCCTGTTCGATATTCATGGCGTTTTTTACTCACTGAGGTGCAATCATCTTTTTCATGCCGTTCATTGTAGTTTACAAACCCGCGGCATGGGATAAAAACGAATAAAGCGAACATTTGCGGCGAAGCAGCGTAAGCGATTAAAGCGGCGTTCACATAACAGCCTGTTGAAAAACCTGGGGCATTCGAGTTTGCTTTCATAGACTTCCCATTCATTGATTTTGGGAGTGTAAAAGAGCATTGCGGCGACAAGAAGAAAAACGACAGCAGGACTTCTGGGTCTCGACTGACGAGATTGCTCAGAGTCCCGCACATGTGTTTTATCAGCGGCTCAACGAACTGCTGCATGAGGCGAACTTTGATCGGTTTGTCGAGGACTCCGTGGCAGAATTCTATGCGAGTAACGGACGACCGGGGGTTGCTTCCGGAGTCTACTTTCGCATGCTCTTCATTGGCTACTTCGAGGGGATCGAGACTCAGAGAGGCATCGCGTGGCGATGTCAGGACAGCCTGTCGTTGCGGCAGTTTCCAGGAATCAAGCTGACTGAGAATGCGCCTGACCACAGCTCGACGACTCGAATCCGAGATCGCTATTCCCTTGAGGTCACCGAAAAGGTCTTTGCTTTTGTTCTCAAACTGGCGGCCGACAACCGCTTGATTTCAGGGACGACTGTCGGAGTGGATTCGACGCCACTGGAAGCGAACGCAGCGATGAAGTCGATTGTTCGAAAGGACACCGGCGAAGATTGGAAAGCCCCTCTCAGGCGACTGATACTCGAAGAGAGGCTGATTGATGAAGACGACGAACCTTCGGATGAAGAGCTGGTTCGATTTGATCGGGGTCGCAGGGGAAAGAAAGTTTCCAACAAGGAAGGGGAGTCGCCAACAGACGAAGATGCTCGTATCACGCGCATCAAAGATGGCCGCACGCGGCTGGGCGGGAAGGCAGCGCATACCGGC
>JBDNFN010000244.1:0-40950 GCA_041689795.1 Fuerstiella sp.
AATCCAAAACCGGCCAAACCCGCGCACCGGGTCCACCGAAAAACACGACGAAAAAGCCAGCAAATTAGACCACTTTCCACCAAAACCCTGGCCGGTTTTGACCCGCAAACAAGTGGCCGGTTTTAACCCGCGCACTGACAGTTCGGCAGCGTCGGCGAAGGCATCTGCACGGGGTCTCTGATGTGCTATATAACAACTTCAACCGGGGTGGGCGCGATTGTGTCGACCAACTCCGCGACGGCATCAAGCACGGGTTGTGAATCGGAAGTCATGTCGATCGGAATCAAAATTCGATTCAGCGAGACTTCCGCTGTTTGCAGATTTACGAACCCATCAACTCCATGCGGAATGAACAGCGATGCTGCGCCGTGCGGTTTGATATTGTTTCTGCCAAGCTGCTGTGCAGCCAACGGTTGAGGCCTTCTCGGCGATGAGGACATCACTACCAGATCAGCATCTCGCCGCTCAAGATGTTCCAGCACGGCTGTCGCCGTTTTGATTCCTTTTGATTTCGATTCCCATTGATACAGACTTTGAAATATGGACACCCAACTTCACTTCACTTCACCCAACTTCACCCAACTTCACCCAACTTCACTTCACTTCACTTCACTGAGCACCTTCAGGTAACACCTTCCACCGACACAGAGTTTCTCGCACAGAAGAATAGTTATCCCAGTCAGCTCGTTTTTCTTCGCGATCAACGTGCAGGATCTCCAGCTGACCTTTGGTCCCCAGGACAAGTTTCAATGCGTGGCCAAAAGGCACCATCGCTTCCGTGAGAAAAATCTGTTGGGTGAATGATATTGGAGATCGAAATGCCATACCTGCGATGCATTGATATTCTCTTACCTCGACCGAGCCAAAAAAGTTCCGGAACCTTGCCGGATTGGACCAGACTGTGTTCCGATTCTCAAGGTCATATGCGACAAGGCAAATTTAGTGCCGAAGCAAGTTGGGCATTCCTCTGCAATCCAGCCGTCGCCGTTCGCTGTTGACTTGTTCCCAATGCGATTCGCCGTGTCCGAGTGTTTAAACGGACTGTGCACAACGCAAAACTTATGGCCAGCCGAATGGCGGCGCACCTTGCCAACGTGTGCTCAGCCCGCGTTAATGGCATCCAGAGCAATCAGTGCGGCTTTTTGTTCGGCCTCTTTTTTGGTCCGCCCCCAAGCGGCATCGAAACGTCGTTCGCCAATTTCAACGGCGACAAAAAATTCTCGAGCGTGGTCCGGACCCCGCTGTTCGACAATGATATAGCTGGGGGTGACCTTGCCGTCGCGTTGAGTTTCTTCCTGCAACAGGCTTTTATAATTGTCTGTGTCCAGATCCTGGCAACTTTCCAGTTCTGTTTGAAATGCATTCAGAATGAATTCCTGAGCGGGTAGGTAACCGCCGTCCAGATAGATTGCAGCGATAATGGATTCAATCACGGCGGCTTTCAGAGATTCTGGAATCGACTGCAATCCTTTGCCGACCAGAATCAGTTCCTCCAGCCCCAGACGTTCTCCTACCACTGCACAGGCCGATCTGCTGACAAGATAAGACTTCTGCTGTGTCAGCTGCCCTTCCCGACGATCTGGAAAGTTGTTGTACAGGTATTCGCAGATCACCATTCCCAGCACGGCATCGCCCAGAAATTCCATGCGTTCGTTGCAGTCCAGCCGCGTTGAAGCACATGAACTATGCGTCAGGCTACGCTTAAGAATGGCCTGATCCTGAAACCGGTACCCGATCCGCTCCTCACACTGTCGAAAACGTTCTTCATTGTCTTCGGGCGGCAGGGTTTGAGTGGGATTTAGTTCGGACACAGTGCAGTTTAATTCTTGGGGTGAATTGCTTACGGAATTCACGGCCATCACGATTCCGCTGCGGCCGCATCAGAGCGACTATGATAAATAGATTCCGCTCCGCAAAGGAACCTTGTCTTTAGAAAACTCGCTTTACTTGGTTTATTTCCCAACCTCACTTAGAAGGCTCAAAATATTTCCGGCGATGAATCTTCTGCACCACGCATTCGGCGACCATTGCGGAAATTTGGAGCTAAACACCTTGTGTCCTCTTGGCCGTACAGCGGTCGAGGGAGCAGTTCGTGATCGTCACTCAGTTTTTCTCGCCCTTGTGTTAGTGGATGCTTCGTCAGTGGGCGCCACGACTCAACATTGGAGATCAAGTTGCTGTCCCTCGATGCTCGGTGGCGAAAGATTAGCAGCTTCCCGTCCCGGAAGAGGCGGTCGCCTGCAAAGTTGTCGATTGCTCCGGGAGCGCTGCCGCGGGGCTTCAACAGCGAGACACCTTGCTCAGAATTTGGCGGCCGCAGATTTCAAAATCGACGGAACAAACTCGATGTCGTCGAAAGACTGGCCATATTTCCCATATTTTGCGTACTGCGAAACATTCCCGAATCGCGTCTGAGTATTAGACCTGCCAAACCAGCGATCATTTCGACACTGTTGAAGGACATATCGCAGAAAGCAAATCTGCTGTCGTATCTGACTATTAGCATTACAATTCATTACAACACGCGATTAGATCAACGATTTGCTGTGAAAATTTGCCGGGGTCGTCACCGGACGCAGCGACGTATTCGCGGCGGCATTTCTATATACTTCTAATTCTGTTGCCCCGGTTGGCAAACATTCTTCAGTGCATCGCAGTGTCCTTTCCATATTTTTTGGTTATGCCAGAACTCACACCCAGACCGATTCCCGCATCGATTATTCGTGTCGATAGAGCTCTATTTGCGCTCAGTATGCTAATGCGATTTCTGCAGGGATTTGCGGTCTTTGCGACGCTCAGCATTTTGAATGGCGATGCTAACGCCGAATCGGGCCCTATTACACCAGCAATGCTGGCAATCGCAGCTTTTTCAATCGGCGCCGGAGTGGGACTTGCCATTGATCGCCTATTGATGACTCGCTGCAATCTGCGAGTCGCAGCCACGCTTTCGCCTGCTTCGCTCGCAGCTGGCTTTTTGATTCTGACATTAAATCCGCAACCAGACGTGGCGGTGGCGGCAGCGTTTCTACTTGGAATTGGAATTGGCAACGATTTTTCGGCCTTTGGCGATTTGGCTCGAACAGCTCTTTCCAGCGCTGTTCGCTGGAAAGGACTGCGTTGGTGGTCCTCGTCATTCGCAGTCGGAGTTTCGTGCTCAATCCTTGTCATGCAGGCGCCGCTGTTCGAGATTTTTCTCTCGGCAACTCTATTAAGCTCCGCCAGTTTCGTCTGGCTTTGGTGCTTGAAGAAACGTCTTCAGGAAGCTCTCACTAGCAATAACTCGTTGCTGCAGGCGAGCGATTCTCTCTCACCTAAGACTCAGGACTCGGTAGCGGAAGGTTTCGGCCAATCGTTGAATGCGACCGAACTAAGCGAGCAGTCTGCTAAACCGGCAGACACTGTGCAACCGGTAGACACTGTGCAACCGGTAGACACTGTGCAACCGGTAGACGATCCCGAACGCGACGCAACCGAATGCTGCGGTGGCTCCGAACCTTCGAAACCAACATCTTTCCGCCACGGTGTCGCTGTCAGCAGCATCGGCTGGCTAATTCTATTGGGCGGTGTGCCGCTGGCTGTCGAATTGTCTCTGTCGGCTCAGACCTGGGGGCCGGCATCTGCAATTTCGATAGGCTTGAGTCTTGGCTATTTGATGTTATACAGCGTCGCTCCGTCGTGTGGCTATGCGCTGGGACTGTTGCCCTTTCTGCTGCTGGGATTTGTCACCAGCGTCACATTGAGCATTATACCAGCCTCGGGCCTTTGGTTAACCGCAACAATGTTTGTGTTTGGGCTGGCTTGTGGTGGAACCATTTGTGCCTGCAGTGCGATAGTTGGCGAACTGTTTGCGGATAGTCTGACAAATTCAGCTCGTACCCGAGTAGTGTCGGTGTCGTTATTCGCGACGTCCATTATCCTGCTGTGTGCAGGAATACTTCAAAATATTTTGCCGTCAGTTTTTGGTCCCCATATGTTATACGCAGTTGTCTTTATGGGAGGATTACTGGCAATTCACGTTTTACCAAGCCCGGTGATTTCAAACCTCGGCAGCATGAATCCTCAGGACCAGGATGACGAGGAACTGCAGGACCTCATCGCGGTCATTAACAGCTAACCGAGCAACGAGAATCCAGACATGGCGATTCGGCGAAAACGGAATCTGCTTGACGCTGTGCTTTCCGAATCAAAGTCGGCGGTGTGCATTCTGGACAGCGAACGGCGTATTCGTTTTTTCAGCCCCGGCATGCAGGAACAAACCGGCTGGGGCCCGGAAGACGTCGAAGGCCTGCTGTGCAATCCATCAATTCCGCCGAATGCTACTCCGGTTGAGCTATTAACTTCAGCGTTCACCCCTTCGGTCGACGTGCTGAATGGGCGGATACTGAGTCTGGACGCTGTTTTGCCAAAAAAGAATGGCACGTCGCTCAGGGTTCGTTTGACGTTTATTCCGCTGCTGGATGATTCGGGCGGGCTGGCCAGAGTCATGCTGATCAGCAATAGCAGCATTGTCGGCGGCGCGATTGGTACGTCCATGTCGCAGAAACTTCATGCCGAAATTACAGCGCTGCGTATCGAATTCCGACGGCGTTTTTCCGACCAGTCGTTTATTGGCCAGTGTCCTCAGATTCGACTCGCACTTGAACAGGCTGAACTGCTAAAGTCGGCTACCTGCGGTTACAGCATCGTCGGACCAGTCGGCAGCGGCCGACGACATCTGGCGAAACTGATTCATGTTGCCGGTTCCCAGAGTGACTCCAGTTTGGTTCCACTTGATTGTCGGCTGCTGACAACACAACAGGTTTGTGACACGCTGCGGTCCATTCGACGCCTCGCCGCCGCACACAAAACAACGTCACATCAAACCGCCGGCACTCTGGTGCTGCTGGACGGAGACCGTTGTCCGCGAGAAGTGCAGCAATGGATTTTGGAGAACCTTACAGATGAAGTACTGGGCATTCGTATCGTGTCGACCAGTCAATTGCCATTACGAGATGCGAAAGCGGAAGGATGGCTGATGCCCGAGTTCCACGACTTATTTCGTGCAGTGGAGATCAGCCTGCCAGCGATGCACGAACGAGGCCACGATCTTCGTTTGCTGACACAGCATTTCATTCAGGATTGCCGTCGCAATTTGGAAACTTCGGCTGAAAGTGTTGCGGCCGACGCAATGCGAGAACTGCAGTTCTATCGGTGGCCAGGCAATGTTCGCGAACTGCAGAATGTGATTGCGGAAGCCTGCCAAAACAGTTTCGATGTGCAAGTGAAAATGGAGCACCTGCCGTTTTCATTTACCGTCGGAATGGAAGCACAGAAACTGCCGCCAATGCCGGAAGCTTCCACGCAATCCTTAGACTGGATTCTGCGACGATTTGAAATTGAAGTGATCAAGAAAACACTGGCTGCATGCCGCGGCAACAAAGCTGAAGCAGCGCGGCGGTTAGGGATGACACGTCCGAAACTTTACCGTCGCATGAATACACTGGGTATCGAAGACGAAGAGTGAATCGTGCGGAAGCAACTTTCCGGCACTTGCAGCGGTCACGGAACTGCGACGAAGAAAATGTTGGAAATGCAACACAATCCGAAAGGTAAGTGGCGATACAGTTCTGCACTGCCAATCATTTTTTGACAGGTAATTTCGACAGTATTCGCCCGAACGGTTCCTGCTTGCAGCCGCCGCAGAGTCGAGGTTGTCTGAAGTGAAGCGTCGAGTTATCCGCGACCAGCGCGTCTGGCATTCAGCGTAACTGACTCAGGGTGGCGAATAATTCGTTGCGGCCTGCTGTGCAAGTTTCCGGCGAGGCAATACGGTCGGTGAGTTCTTGCAACCTACTGCAACCAAAAACATCCGGCTGTGTTGCCTGACGTAGTAGCGCTAGGTACCAATCCGCCATGCTTTCGACAACGTTAACCAATTCGGCAGTTCAGTTCCCGCCCCGGATGAACACCCCCCAAGACGATGGTAGCAATTGCTGAATCGCGTGCAGCATAGAAGTGATTGAACCCAATGGGTCGTTGCCAGTCTCCACTCAGAGTAGAACGCTGTTTGTGACATACGATCAGCACCCTTTGGAGCAGACCTGTGAAGTCCATTACCAATCGAAAGCGGCACGCATCAACGCGTTCGTCATGCCCCATTCCCGCGATGATAAACAGCTTCTAACGGTCGCCTAAACTTTAGTTCGCGGCTTGGCACGCGTGTAGTGCGGTCAAATCGAACGGTAATTCACAAACTTAGCAGGTTACACATCTTCGGCTGATGCGACGGTGGCAGCGTGGCCGTGTTTAACCGGTTCCGACTCTTGCTCCGTTGAGTCATGTGCGCTAGAGCAGTGTCTCTGGGATTTGATTAATTATTGGCAGGTGTTTTTGCGAGCGGTGTTTACGGTTTCACACAGCATGTGAACCGAAGCGTGGCACAGTAGAAATTGAATTGACCGAGGATGAGCGAACGACTTTGTTGAAATGGTCGCGTAGCAGAAGACCGCAGGCTTGCGTCGCTGATCGTGCAAAAATGATTCTGCTGGCCGCAGACGGTTTGCCGAACAAAGAGATCACCGAAGAACTCGAGACGTCACAACAGTGCGTCGGCAAAAGGCGAAAATGATTTGCGGAACATCGATTGCCGGGAATTGAAAAAGATCTTCCTCGTGCAGGCCGCAAGCCATTTGATCGATCAAAACTAGAGGCGGCGATCGTCCGCAGGACGACACAGGAGACTCCGGAGAACGCGACACAATGGTCGGTGAGGTCGATGGCCAAAGCCGTAGGGACAAACACAGCGACCGTTCAACGAGTGTGTCGTGACAACGATCCGAAACCACATCTCATCAAAACCATTAAGTCTTCCAAAGATAAACACTTCGCAGAGAAAAAGTTTTTGATGTTGTCGGTTTGTATCTGAATCGACCGGAGCGTGCGTTAGTGCAGTCATGTGACGAGAAAAGTCAGATTCAGCTTTGGGATCGCACACAGAAAAGTCTACCCATGTTTCTCGGTCCCCTGAAAACAATGACTCACGATTACAAACTACACGTCATGACCACATTGTTCGCCGCAATCGAACTTGCGTCACGGATCATCTCAGAATGCATGCCGCAACACCGTCATCAGGGGTGGTTTCAGTTCCTAAAGAAGACGATACCGACGCTCCGTCAGATCTGGATCTACACCTGATCGTGGACAACGACGCGACGCACAAACATTCGAAAGTGATGACCTGGCTAAAGCATCACAAACGCTTTCACATGCACTTCATACCGAAGGGCAGCTCATGGTTGAATATCATTGAACGCAGGTGCGGGAAAATCACCCAGGACTGAATTCTCAACGGCGTATTCCGCAGCGTTACGGATCTCGACGACGCAATTGCAACGTACATCGACTTTCTTCTAGACGAAAACGGCCGGACAGATTCTCAAAAAAACTTGTCGCGCCAGAGCCGCTCTTCATCATTCATCAAGTGCGTGAGACACTACACTAGTGGAATGATGCGTTTCATTGTATTCGTCCATTTCAGCACCCCATGTTCCGTCCTGAGGAGCCAAGTTTGTGTAGTAATGTATGCCAATATCAGGCAGCAGCGCGATCGGCAATCCGATAGCCAGAATTGTTGTTGGGGCCAGCAGAACGAACTTCCAGTTGCCCTCAAACTTCAGGTGCATAAAGAACATCATTACGCACAAAGCTTTCGCCACCGCAACCGCCAAAACAAGCACAATGGTGATCATGCGATTTTCAAAGCTCAGCAAGTCGAACAATACCGACAGCCCCGTGCAAACGCACAAAGCAACAAAGACGGCACCGTAGTTAACGTGATGGGCACTATGGTCATCTTGTGCCATGATTTTGACTTCCACTTATTTTCTGGGGATTCAATAACGCAAAGTAAGCTGTTGGAGGCTGTCCGGAGTGTTTCACGCGGCTGGAAACGGCCCCGATCAGATAATGTATAACAGGGGGAACAGGAAGATCCAGACAAGGTCGACAAAGTGCCAGTACAGCCCGCTGTTTTCGACCCAGTCGGTCCACTTTTCGTCCATTTTCGAGCCCTGCATCAGTACCCAGACAAACAGTGTCATGCCTGCCAGTACGTGGATGGCATGAAAACCAGTCATCAGGAAATAGATTGAGGCGAATAGGTTGCCGTAAAGCACTGGGTGTGGATCAAAGATGCCGGCCACAGAGCTGGCATAGGTTTTGTCCGCTTTCAAATCCTGCAAAAAATCATCAACTTCGCCAAAGGTCAGAATCGGTAACGAATCGCCCTCAGCAAGTGCAGCGCGAGCTGCAAGGTAATCGGGACCAATTGCATTGGGTACATCGATCATCGAAACGTTGGCGACGATGTGTTGGTGAAGGTTTTGCCATTTCTCGTACAGAATCACATCCGATGCGGCTTGCTCTCTGAGACTTTCATCGCCGCCATCGCTTTTGGAAAAGATGGAAAGTTGAACGTTTACTGTGGAAAGATCCTTTGCCTGAGTCACGTCAACCTGACCGCCATTTGTATAGACGGCAAACTGATTTCGGACTACTTCTTCCAGCTGTCGATCGACCTTGCTGATTGCCTGCCCTGGAGTTTCGGCGATATTTCCAGGCCAGATGTCATGATCGAACTTGCCTTTGTACTCAAGCCCCTTGATGCACAGAAACAGACAAGCCAAGGCGAGTGTAATCAGCAAAAATTTGCGTGCCTTCGCGAACTGCTTCTTAGCCATCGCCTCATGAGCAATCACGACAAAGTAGCTCGAAACGATCAACACGAACGTATTCAGACCACCAAGCCAAACGTTGATGTGAGTATCGTCGTAGCTGGTCGGCCATCCTTTTGAGCCGATACGTAGAACAATATACGAGCCAATAAAGGCCGTAAAGAACATGATTTCCGTCCCTAGAAAAAGCCAAAGTCCGAGTTTTGAATTCGGAATCGGGATTCCCATTTTGAGACTGGAAGGTTGTTGCGAGTGTGACATTTCGGTGATTCAGTAATCAGGTTGAGGTCAGAAACTGACCGTTATCCCATTGCGGTTAGCCGCAGAAAATCGACGACCATTGCCACCAGCAAAAGCGGGAGACAAAACAACGATACATAAAGCAACTTGCGTGCCCGAATATCGGTGCGACTAATCAGAAAACGAATTGAATAAACCAGATAGCACACAGACGCGGTCATAGCCACGCACAGGTACAGGTCTCCGGACATTCCCACTTGGGTTGGCAGAGCGGCAATCGGGACAAATGCAGCAGCATAGGCAACGGCGATAAGTCCCGTCAGCAACCCGTTATCATTAAACGACGGTAACATCCTTAGACCGGCCTGCTGGTAATCCTTGCGATGAATCCAGCCGATGGCAAGAAAATGCGGGAACTGCCAGACAAAGAATAGTCCAAACAGTGCTAACGCTTCGATTCCCCAAGATCCACCCGCGGCAAGCCATCCAAGAACAGGGGGCATGGCACCAGGAATCGCTCCGACAGTCGTGCAGAAAGACGTTCGGGTTTTAAGAACCGTATAGCCAAGAACGTAGATCAGCAATGTTGCAAGCGTGGCAATGGCAGTAGCGGCGTTTACAAAGTTCCATAACAAGAAGAAACCTATAACGGTAATCGCAAACGCCACAACGACAGCTTCAGAAACAGGTAAACGGCCTGATGCGATCGGTCGTTGTTTTGTACGAGACATTAGTCGATCGGTAGATCGTTCAAGACACTGATTCAAAATACTTGAGGCGGCAACCAGCAGCACAATACCAAGCATGCTTACCAGCAACGTTGCCCCGTGAAACAGAATCGGTGATCCAACGGTGAAGCCAGCAGCGACAGAAATCATTGTCATCACAGCGATTCGAGGTCGGCAAAGTTCGGCGTAGTCACTTGATCTTTGTCGAGCTACTGCACTGAAACCCGCAACGACAAGTGCCTCTTCCGAAACGGTCACAGCTGATTGTGAAGGCGATACGGTACTCATGCAGCACCTCCCTGCGACGACGTCAAATTGCCTGACGAAGAAAAAGCTTCACTCAAAACAGAAAGCCGACCTTGTCTGGCACTCAGGCATAGTTCAACCGCTGCAGCCGAAGCCGTCGCCAGAAGAAACATTCCGCCCACCGTGTGCAGGCTGCAAGTTATGTTCTGCGCTGGTGAATTCACATGTGCAACCCAGCCAAATGCAGGAAGACCGAGTTTCGTAACCCACGCCCCCAGACCCAAACCAACCTGAACGATCAATGCTCCACCAAGCCACTTTGAACGGCGCCGCAATCGCGGCAACTCACTGCGAGCCAGCAGTGCAACAACACAGCAGGTTAGCAACGTGACAATAATGGCTCCTACCACGTGTTCGTGCAGCATTCTTCCGAGGTGTCGAAAGAAACCACCGAGGACATACTGGCACAGCACAGCGAAGGGTAGAAGAACGCCAATAGCGAAGCCAGACAGGCTGAACCGGGTGTCTTTTACGTCAGCATCTGAAGGTGCCGTTCTGTTGACCAACATCGCGAAAATAAAGCACATCGTGAAAAATAGTCCACCGGTAATACTGTGTATCATGGCGAGAATCTGTTCGTTCATTCGAACTCGCATTCCGCCAAGCAGTCCCTGACCAATCACAGCAATTAGAATTCCGACTGAGCAGATGCGCACCCAAGCTCGTTTCTCAAATCGGAACGCTACAAATGTCAGTCCGATACTGACGAAACCAATCAGTATCCCGGCTAGGCGATGTCCATGTTCGACAAACTTATCGGTGTTTCGAAAATCATTCAACCACGGATACAGCAACATGTTTTGTCCGTCAGACGTTGGCCAGTCTGCGAACGACATCCCCGCCTTCAAAGTAGTCACCAGCGCACCGATCGAAATCGGCAGTAATGCGACAAAACACGTCAGCACTGCAAACCGTCGAACGACGACATGAATCTGGTCACTCTTCGAAGACACTTTAGACTTTAACTTCCAGTTAGGCGGTCATTGGCCTGTTTAGTCCTCGTTGAGACGGACTGACACACCACACGCGAGAATTCTAATGAACGTTCCTGTCACCGTTTTCGGCGATCTTTGATATATCAACCGGGGGCTCCGTCTGCAAAATGAAATCCTGTCCCAAAGCCTTTGCTTCTGGAGACGAATATTCGTATGGGCCTCGGTAACAAACGGGCGGCACATCAAAGTTACCATGGCCAGGAGGAGATGGAGCACTCCATTCCAAACCATTGGCTCCCCAAGGGTTACGGCCAACCTTTTTACCCATGAAAATACTGTAGGCAAAGTTGCCCAGCAACAGGAACTGCGCGAAGCCCATCAGAATTGCAGCACAAGTCATAAACTGGTTCATGGGCAGCAAGTGCTCAAGGTAGGGATGCAGATATGGATCCGCATATCGTCGTGGCATGCCAGCAATCCCCAGCAGATGCATTGGAAAAAACGTTCCGTTGAATCCAATAAAGGTCAGCGCAAAGTGCCATTTCCCAACAGTGTCGTTCATCAGTCGTCCAAACATCTTTGGAAACCAAAAATGGATGGCAGCGAATACTCCAAACAGCGTCGAACCGAACAGGATGTAGTGGAAGTGAGCCACGATAAAGTACGTGTCGTGGAAGTAGATGTCTACAGGCACAGCGGCCATAAAGATTCCGCTCAGACCGCCTACGATGAACATGGCTACGAATCCGGTACAGTTCAACATCACGGTGTTGAACCGAACCTGTCCACCCCAGATCGTACCGATCCAGTTGAAAGTTTTAATGGCCGAAGGTAGAGCGATCATCATCGTTGAAGTCATGAATGTCATACCCAGAGCCGGATTCATCCCGCTGGTGAACATGTGATGCCCCCAAACAATGAAACCAAGGCCGGCAATAGCAGACATCGAATATACCATCGGCTTGTAGCCAAATACTGGCTTGCGACACATGCACGCCAGCATGTCCGAAACCATACCCATCGCTGGCAACAACATAATGTAGACAGCCGGATGTGAATAGAACCAAAACAGGTGTTGCCACAGCAGAGGCTGTCCCCCACCAACCGTTGGTTCTGCATTGTTAACGATGATTCCAGCAGGGATAAAGAAACAGGTTCCCATTAACCTGTCTGTCAAAAGCATAAAGCCCGCAGCAGTCAGAACCGGAAGTGCGAACGCCTGAAGAATCGCAGTAATGAACATTGACCAGATTGTCAGGGGCATGCGGAACATGGTCATTCCCGGAGCACGCATGTTGATGATGGTGGTCATATAGTTGACCGAACCCATCATCGAAGAAACACCTACAGTAGTCAGCCCAAACAGCCACCAGGTTTGGGCTGCCCCGGAACCCGGAGCGGCATTAACGAGAGCACTCAATAACGGATACGAGGTCCAGCCAGCGGCGGGGCCAGCCGTAGCACCACCAGCAATAAAGCTGATTCCAAAGCAAGCCATCGCTGGCCACATGAACCAGTAGCTCAGCATGTTCAGAATCGGAAAGGCCATGTCGTCCGCCCCGATCTGCAATGGAATCAGGAAGTTTCCGAAGGCACCTGCCAGAACCGGAATGATCACAAGAAAAATCATTACCGAAGCATGCATGGTGAACAGCATCGTGTAAAATTCGGGAGAAATCTGACCACCTTCTCCCGTAAAGATTTTGCCAAGAATCGGCATGTTGCCCCAGGGAAATGCCAACTGCCAGCGAACACCCAAAGCGAGTGCTCCGCCAACCATCAGCATCAATAGGGTGGTCACAAGGAACTGTATTCCAATGACCTTGTGGTCTGTTGAAAAAACATACTTCCAGATGAAACCAATTTCGTGATGTTGATCATGCTCATGAGCATGATTGTCACTATGTGATTCGATTGCCGGTGTTACGGTGGCCATCGAAGAACCTTCCAGAAAAGTCTGACAGAAAACTGTGTCGGTAAATTAAATTCACCAGGTCTTATTTGTCGGCGTCTTCTACAACACCATCGAAATTTTGCTCGCCCTGAAGTCGCGCGAGATACTCGTCGACCTGAGCCTGCGGCTCAGCCACAATAGTGGCACGCATTTTGTAATGTCCCCAACCGCAAAGTTCAGCACACACAAGGTCATATTCACCAGCAACAGGAATTTCAAACCAAACAGGAATGATTAAGCCAGCCACCGCATCCTGTTTCACTCGCAGCTGCGGTGCAAAGAAAGCGTGTTGAACATCATCTGTTCTTAGGTTGAACTTAACAGGTCGTCCCGTCGGAACGTGAATTTCATTCACGGCGTACAGATCACCCGGTTGTGGCTGATTCTTTAATTGCTCGCCGGCAGATGGATATCGAATCCGCCATTCAAACTGTCGAGCCGTGACTTCCATCTTCGGCCCGTCTTCCTGAGTCTGTTCGGGATAGTACGACTGCACGCGGAACTCTGCCCACACGTCCATCTGATAGAGGGCAATAAAAACCAGCACAAAGGAAGGCACAATTGTCCAGATCAGTTCCAAGCTGTGACTTCCATGAGAAAACGTAGCAGATTCGTCTTCAGGCTTGGTGGCACCTTTCCACAATACATATCCAATTGCGAACTGGGTACCGATGAACACAACGATAACAATCCCAAGGATCAGGTAAAATAAGCCATCAATTCGTTCGCCGAGCGGGCTCATTGCCTTACCCGGAAACCACCAACCGTTTGCAGGCGCAATCAAACAGCACCAGATTGCGACAGCTGGCCAGAAGAAAAAGAATAGTGCCCAGAACTTCTTCACTTGTAAATACTCCAGATCATGAACAGGTCGCAACTATAGTGCCGCAGTTGCTGCAGGCTCATCCGGGACCGCAACAGGAGCGTGGCCGGGCTCGGCGTTGAAAGGCACACTAAGCACGTAATTGACGATATGCCAAATCTCTTCATGCTTCAAAACTTTTTTGAACGAAGGCATCCGAGATCCTTTAATTCCTGCATGGATACGTCTAAACAGATCGACCGGGCGGCGACCGCCTCGATAAATTCCCTGAGTCAGGTTACGAGGTTGATTCACGTTATCCCACACATCGTGCAGACCGGGGTCTGGGTACAACTCACTCGTGATAGGATTCTTCTCGTAGATCGTCGTCTGCGGCCCATTGCCCTTGGCTGATATACCATGGCAGTCAGCACAATTAAGGGTTTTACTAAGGTACAATTCGCGACCAATTCGGCGGGATGCAATCGAATCCTCAATACGCGAACAGTCAGGGACGATTAATGCGTCTTCCGAGTTGGCGGTGTCCCATGATTCTGCAAGATCATCCGATACAAACGCCAGACTATCCTGCATGTCGTCGGTTAAAAATTCCTTCAATTCTTCGACGATATCCTTTCGCGACTCGCCGGATTCCTTTCGCGATTGTAAGGCAGCTTCCGAATAGTCAGACGCGAGCTCGTTCACGAGTTTCCGTTCAAACTCGCCACGCATAGCGAGGAATCGAACGTATTCAATAACCGCCACAAGTTCATCTTCCTGAAGCATTGGCACAAATGATGGCATGTAAGTACCGGGAACACCGTTGCGAAGAATTCGGTAAAGGTCATCTCGACTTACTTTTGACTGAGCGTCTGTCGATGTGAACTTAAACACGCCGTGCCGGTAATCGCGAGGCCGAGGAACAAGGTATTCAGCTGTCGGACCTTTACCGTCACCACTGGTTCCGTGACAGTGAGAACAATGACGCATATACAGCCCGCGACCGTGAGCGAGAACGCCTCCTCCGTTAACTACGACCTGATCACCTGCCGCTGGAGGGACGTCCATAGCGGCGGTTAAAGAAGCTTTCCCGCCTTCAGCCAACCAATTGCTGACGAATACTATGGATGGGGCAGCTTTGCCTGTAACAAACTGGAGTAGCAGCGGTTTGTCGCCGTCCTTCGTAACTTCACCATCAAAGCTTAACGTGAGTTCTTCGACTGCAACAGAAGCATCTGGCGTTTCTGCGAGTTCGCCTGTGACGCCACCGAAGTCGATCGGAAGCTTGAGCCAGGCATTCAACTTCTGCGGATCACCAAATCGGTCGTCAACCAGTTTTTTAACACCTGGCAAATCACCAATTCCATTCTGAGCTTCGCCCATCAGGGAATCAGTTCGGTCGCTGTAAACGAACCGGGACTTATAACCATCCGGGTAGTCAGATCCCCCGGAGCAACCGGCTAATGACACAAGTGTCACGCCGATGGTCAGGATGGATAATTGTCTGTTTGTCTTGACCAACATCAATAAAGCCCTCAAACGGCTTGACACTAAATTCAATGGGACCGTGTTAATCAAAGATCAAGTTTGCTTACGGCATACTTAATTTCGATTGGTGTTGCATCTCCAGATGCGACTTGCACCGCTAACTTACGTTCCACAAACTTTCCTGACGCTGCTTCATGCCAGATGGCAAAGACGTGCTCGCCAGCGGGAAGACCAGAAATCTCGAAGTTGCCGTCCTTGTCTGTCACAGCCGCAAAAGCGTGATCAATCGGCAGGTGGTAGGCATTCATCCATGAATGGTAGTCGCACTTAACGGCAATGGGTTCTGCTTCAGCACGATTATAAGTAATTCGTAACTTACCTTCCCGATCGCCCGGCGCAACACCACTGTTTACGCCTTGATTCTTGTTCGGGTAAGAATGTGTATTGTGAGCGACCGTATCGTTGCTCAAGACTTTTACAGTGCTTCCCGTAGGCACAACCAGACAGTGCGGCAGGAAACGACAATACTGCTGATCAAAGATTAGCTCCTGATCGGCTGCGTTCAGTGACTGAGTCCCCTTTGGAGCTTTTTGCATGTAAACAAAAACGTTCGCTACTCCGTTATCAGCGCCAAGCACCAAACGTTCGTCCGGCGTATCAAACTTGGCACAGACTTCCTTGTCTTTAACATCAGCCCCAGCTGAGTGCAGCGGTGTCAGAGCTTCAAAGCTGCCATCCAAAACGACTCGACCGACCACAGAACCAAGCTCAGAGGCACCAGACGTGGCGGCTTGCGAAGGGGCAGCTTCAGGGGAGGAGGAGGATTCTAAAGAATCGCCACTGAAATCAGCGGGGACAATCGTGACTTCCGGAACCAACACAGCGCCGCCGCCGTATTCACAACCAGCGAACCCGCTGAGAAGCATCGCAGCAGCCACCGAAGTGTGTCGAATTCGGCTTGTAAACAATTTGATCATTTGATTTCGAAATCCCATTATTCTTCGCCAGCCGCTTCGCCCGCTACGGGCTCAGCCTGAGGTGGTGCATAGACCGTTGGACCTACATCTTCCAACAGGCGTGAATAGTTGAACAACGCGTCTCGAATACCGGTCACCTGTGCTTCCGGATCGCCTTCAAACAGGTCTGGAAACTGTGTTCGGTTATTGTGCGGGAAGTTTACTGGCATGGATGTATATGGAGTGATCCACTTGGGATTGTACAGCCACAACTGCACCCAATCCGCACGGAGTCTTTGCTGTACTCGATTCAGGTTCGGTCCCTGGATATCCTTTTTCGGATCAGAAACCTTATACTTGCGGGCACCTACTGAGTGGCATTTGATACAGAGCGGCCCGTTGACTGATTTCCAGCATTCATCCAGATAGCTTTCACCCTGCGTCAACAAGCCTTCCGTCGTAAGAACGTCCTGCATTTCTGCAACGTAGTCGGTGTCGGTAGGTATCAGTTCCTGATAAGGGAACTCCGCCCCATCGACGGCTGCAAAATAGTTAGCAAGAGTCTGAGCTTCTTTCGGGCTGAGAGTAAACTTAGGCATTCTCAGAACCGTCGTATAACGAATTTTTTCAGGCTCTAACAGGAACTGATACAGCCAGGGTGTCTGAACCTTAAGGCCTTCCTGATAGAGTGGCGGAGGGGCTGCCTGCCAAGCAAGGTTACGATTATCAGACGTTAATGATCCCTCTTTTTTCATTAAAGACGGAACAAGCCATTCCGCGAATTTTCCGCCTCGTGCCGGAACGTATTCAACCATCTTTGCATCAGTGACTGTGATTCGGGAGCTGGCCAAAACTCGTTTAGGATCTTCGCTGTTTCCGAAGTCCAGAGTTTCCCAAGTGTCAAATCCACTCTCGCGGAATGACGGATCTTCCTCTTCGGCATCGGCCTCGACCATTCTGATTCCATGGAAGCTAGCTAATGGAAGATCAACTTCTTCACCATCGATTACAAACTTCTTCCTCTGCCCTGTTAGAGCGGCTTTCGGCTTTCGGATCTTCAACAGAAGTTCGAGGCCCTTTACGTGATCCGCGTCGGAAAGTACTGTCGGAAAGACGTCCTCATCCAGATCGACTCCAAAGGTGATCGTTGGCAGTTCCACCATGTGGCAACCGGTACAGTTGTACTTCGCCAACAGAAACTCTCCTTCAATACGGTTCCTGTCACGCTCTGTGGGAGTGTAGACATATTGCTCAGCTGGCGGCTCAGCTACAAGTCCTAGAACGAATGTGGCGATCGCCTCAATCTCCTGCTCCTTCAACGGAAACTTAGGCATCCGCAATCGTTCGTCGTATCCCTTTGTTTCTGTCTTCAGGTAATCGTAGGTACGTGGTCCACGAAGTTTTTGCCAAAGGAAGCCCGGTCGCCCGTGGTGAATCAAGCTATCGTAAAAATAGGCCTGAGTTAGTTCGTTCTCCAATTTCTGTCCGCCATCAGCACCGCTATTTGCGTCGCTCATGGCCTGTTCCACTCGTTCAAGCGTGGAAGAACCATCAGGCTCACCGTGGTGGTGCAGAAACTCCTCAATATGTTCAAGACCCAACTTGCTTGTGTCTTTACGACCCCAATCCTGAAGTGCCACGCCAATTGGACGTGCGTCTTCATAACCGGGAATGTCGTGGCACGCATAACAGCCATAGCGTGAAATTGTGCGACGCCCAATGTACTCGAGCTTTCGGCTAGCCCATTCGGCATCATCAACAACTGGTGTACCGTCTTCTGTTGCCAGAACCCGCTCGTCTCCAACCAATTTGGCTGCAGGCTGTCCAATGGTTTTGTTCTTCAGAATGTCAAGCACGGCATCTTCGCTGAACCGTGACTTTCGCAGGAACAATGTTACCAATTCATCCAGTGGGGAAATCTCAACACCGTCGGCTTTCACGATCGCGGGCAGAGTCAGAGGATCGACAACTTTCGAAGCAAAATCTTCCTGCTCGCCCTTACTTAACAGAAATGCTGTGATGTCTGCCGCAGGATCAACAGCAGCTTCGTCCTGAGTGTAAGTGTCGAGATATAAGTTTGGCATCCGCGTTCGAGCGTGATAGCGGGTCGGTTCTCGGATCCAAGTGTACAGCCAATCGCTGAAGGCGATGTTGTCGGCGTTACGGCTGACTTTTCTATGAATGTCGGATATGTTCGGACCGAATTCAGCTGTCGTGCCTTCCACTGCCTCGTGCTGATGACACGCGACGCAACCACGTTCAGAGAACAACTGCTTTCCACGTTGAACGTTTGGTTCATAACCCGCAGTAGGTTTCAATAGATCAATTGGCTGTGAGTCTGCCAGCAGAACTTTCGCAATGCCCGCTAATTCCACTGCTTCAAATGCCTGAGCAAGTTCATCTTCCTGATTGGTCAGGTTAAAGAACTGAGGCATCTTTGTTGAAGGCCGAAAACGTCCAGGAACCTCAGTCCAGTACTCGATGAATCCGGGTACGGCTTTTGCTGCGACATGTCGAAGACTAGGACCAACTTTTCGGTACTTACCAGCGAACTGAGTTACGTCCTCCGCGACGCGTTTTTCCTGTTCAGCTGTCTGCGGTTCAAGACGCATGTCGGGACCTATTGCATTTCCGCCGTCGAAACCATAGATCTCGTGGCAGCCGAAGCAACCGTACTTGCCGATCAGATTGAACCCATCATAGACCTTTGGTGCAGACGCACCAAACTTAGGATGAACGCCCAGCTCCGTCACATTGTGGTGACATTTGAGACATGTTGATTCCTGAAAGCGTTCAGCCTGCATTGGATACTCCCAAAAGTGATTTGGGTGGTAACCGTACTCATGATGCCAGTCTTCCGCAGCATGAGGGTCATTCGGTGTGTGTTCGGCATTTCCAAAATTAACGCCTGAACCCTGACCGTCGTGACATGCCGTGCAACCGAAAGTTGCGATCGGATGGGGACTGGAAGACGTTACAAACAGTTCATGGTTGGGGTGTGTCGTGAATGGATGAGGGAACTTATTTTCGGCAACCCAAGCTGCAATATCGTCTGCCTTGCTGGCTTTCCCGTGAGGAAACGCTGGAAGATTACCAGGCGCTGTTCGATCCATATTCATATGGCACGTACGACAGCGGTCAAAACGAGCGATCTCGGTCATGCCAAGAGTCTGATGTAACTCCGGAAGCCAATCCTGCGTGACCTTCAAGTGACCATTAAATCCTTCAATGATCGGCAGTTCCATAAATTTCCGCTTGGCCTTCATCCATCCGCTGGGCTCAATTTTTTGCAGAGCAGACTCAGCCAAATCAACGTCCGCTACAAGTTTTGCCAACGATTTTGTGAGCTCTACTGAGCTCTTTTCAAGAGCGCTCAACTGAGATAAGCTGGCAGCTTTCTCAGGATCTTCGACCGTTGCAGCAGTGCCCACGTTCTGGAGTTCAGAGTAACCTTTTTCGAGCTTCAGGGTCGTGGCATCGCAGAGTACCTGAGCTAGGTCGAATTGCTTCTTCAGCAATTCCTTTCGTTCGTCGCTCAAATTGTCACGAATGGCCAAGTCGTACAAAGCGCGATCTTGGTCACGTAGTGCATTTTCGTTTCTCAAGCGAAGTTCGAGTGACTCAATATGACGTACGGCCACGTTTCTTTGGGCATCGACTTCATCCTTCAAGCTTTTCAGCCCTGCCAGAGACTTGTCGATGTCCTGCTTTTGCTGTTCGATTGACTCAAGATTTGCTTCGAATTCAGCCGTCCTCAGACGACCGATTTCGACCTTCTTGGCCGCGGCCTGCAGCTTAAAGTTCGTGGATTGGTAGGCACGCCACGGGTCAGCGTAGTCCTCTACCATCATGGAAATCACAGAAGCCAACAACACTACACAGCTTATCGCAAAGACAAGGTGCAGTTTCTTTTGGCTTCGAAAGAAATGTTCGGTTGCCGGCATTTCAGATCAGGCTCCAACCTTTGGCTGACTTGTCAATAACTGACGAAGTGCATCCTGGGCGAGAAATCTAGGGAAATTAAATATTAAAGAACCACTCAGGGATACCAACGATGTACTTCAGCGAGAACGCCCATCGAAGCAACATCTTGATTGGCAGCACAGCCATCCACAAAGCAAGATTTGAGAACACAAGGAATCTCAAAATACCCATCTGAACGAAGTACTTCCTCAAGAATGTCATCCCCAAAAGGGGTGGCAACAGGGCAAAATAGCCTATCGTCAGAACAATCCCCGGGGACTCTCGCAGCAGTAATGTCAACGTAGGGCTACCAAGGAATGAACCACCCTTTGGTAAACCGCCGTAGATCCAACTAAAGAACTGTGAATTCCAGAAAAACTCGGAAAGATTCACGTTGTTTGCAGCCACAACTTTATGCACATCCCACAGTTCGTAGATCCCATAGAAGTTCCAGTTCGGTCCACGCAGGAAGGTCCCCAGAACAATTAGGGCTATCCACAGTGGGAAAAAGCCGAACAAGAAGGTGCTGATTGCGAAGGCACGTTCTTTGAAACTGTAGTATCCGTTTCCGCCCTTGTTGAAGTCGATATATGGCACTGCGATCAAACCGCCAAGAATAATTCCTGGAAGAACAACACCAGCCAGCCATGGATCGAAGTAAACGAGCATTTCCTGAAGACCCAGAAAGTACCAAGGGGCCTTTGACGGATTCGGCGTCCTAACGGACGAAGCCGGTTCTTCTAGGGGAGCCTCAAGCGCGATGCCCCAAAACACCAGCACCGCAGTTAACACGATCATGCAGATAAGTTCGGTGTAGACAAGGTCAGGCCAAACCAGAACTTTCTCGTTGTTTTCCTGCTCAAACAACGGACGTCCCTGAGCGATCCGATTGTCATTATCCACAGCACGTCGAAAATAGATCCATGTCAGAAACGAAACGATGAACAACATAGCCACAATTGGAACGTTGTCCGGTTTACCAACGATCTGCCGGAAGTCGTAGTCACTAAGACTTAGTCCCATAAACAACAGTGACGCCTGCAGCATGGTATAGGCGACGGAATCCTGAACCCACCATTCTCGGAAACGAATCATCGCCCAGTACATACCAACGGAGCCGGCAAAATAAATCACGGGGTTTGCGAAGTACGCATCCACCGGATCTTTGAACCACTGCGGCAACCGGATCAGAAATTTTTCCGGATCGCTGCCACCAGTAAAGTGAGCAGCCGAAAGCATGAACAATATCGACGTGAGTACCGCCCATATTGTAGCTACGGGCATCCCGCCAATTATTGGCATGCTCCTGTTAAATTCACCATCAACTCTGTAACTGCGAGCAGTCCACAGAAGATTCATGACGAAGAGGATCAGGTAATACCAGCCGAGGCCGTGCAGTACGCTGGATGTCAGGTCGGGATGAGGATTCATCGGCCAAACCGAGTTGAAGAACAGAATTCGGTAACAGAATAAACCGGCCACGCATGCCGTCCGAGCGGGCGTGACGAACCATCGTTTCCGATGGAGAACCAGATTTAGAGCGGTTGGCTGATGCCACCGTCCTTACGAACGCGCCAAAAGTGAATCGCAATCAATCCAGACACGACCACCGGAATGGCAACGCAGTGCAGAATGTAAAATCGATTCAATGTCGCTTCGCCTACAAATCGTCCACCGAGCAAGAGAAACTTCGCATCACTTGCATTGGTAATCAAATCGTAGCCACCCATGTTTAACAACTGGAAGCCAGGACCTTCGCCACCCAAAAACGGATGAGCGCGAGCCATATTGGACCCAACAGTGATGGCCCAAATGGCCAGTTGGTCCCATGGCAGAAGGTAACCGGTAAACGATAGCAGCAGTGTTAAAACTAACAGCAAAACACCAATCACCCAGTTAAACTCACGGGGCGGCTTATAGCTTCCAGTCAGGAAGACTCTATACATATGAAGCCAAACAGTGATCACCATGGCGTGAGCACCCCAGCGGTGAATTTCACGCATAATCCCAAGCGTTTGCACATCCCGCAGTGCTTGAATGTCGTAGAACGCCCACTCCAGAGTTGGGCGATAATAAAACATCAGCAGCACGCCGGTCAGCGTTTCGACCAAAAACAGAAAGAACGTAATGCCACCCATACACCACGTATAGGACAGAGCAATACCCTGCTGCTTAATAGAAACTGGGTGCAGATGCAGAAAGAAGTTGGTCAGCATCACAACCACTCGATTCCGACGGTCAGTCGGTGCCGGGTGACGGAACACACTTCTCCAAATCTGTGATTTACGAATGTAATCGCCTACGGACACTGCCGGTATTCCTTCATTGAATTCGCAAAGCCAAAACTGGCTCAGGGGCTTAAGATCGAACTAAACCTAACTGAACCAGCCTAAACCGGAACGAAACAAGCCGCATTTTCCCACTGACCGAGTTCCTTTTGGAACTTCACACTTTTATCAACTTCCAACATTCCGTCTTCAGACAGCCGAATGCCATGTCGCTCAAGCGGCCGGGGAGCTGGACCTTCAAAGTTCACACCACTTTTATAAAAACCCGAGCCGTGGCACGGACATTTAAATTTCTGCTCACCTTCCAACCAATTCGGAGTGCAACCAAGGTGAGTACAAACCGTAGAAAGTGCATACACCATCTGCTGACCATCAACTTCGTCATTGACGACCCAAACGCCAAACTGAGCCTTCCACTTGGTGGAAACAGTTGACGCACCGTAATCGGAGGGCGGACCAATCTTAAATTTAGTTGGTGGTTCCACAAGTACGTTTGGCATCATGAATCGAGCCATGGCAAGGCTTGACGCAGCGGTGGCTGCAATGAGTGATCCCCATGCGACGAACAGCGGGCTGCAAACTACCGCCAACGTATCTGACACAAAGTTACGACGTGACACATCGCTTTTAGCTGCCGCTGGCTTAACCAACGGTTTCTTTGGCAATGCAACTTTCTTTTCGGCTGGCGCGGCATCGTTCGACACGGCAGTTTTTGCCGCAACACCAGTGCGTGCAGCCTTAATCATTTCAGCTGCCGACATACCAACTGCCTTCGCAGCATCAGCACTTGGCTTAGCGGACACTTTCGGCATCACAGACGTGGCTGGCTTAGCTGCAGCACCACCTTTGATGGAAGCGAGAATATCCGATGTCGCAGATGTCGCAGCCGCTTTCGGCTTTGCTGCACCACTCTTAATCGCTGCGAGAATATCTGAAGTGCCGGATGGAGCAGTCGCCTTAGGCTTTGAAGCGCCACCTTTAATTGAGGCAAGAATATCTGAAGTACCGGAAGGAGCAGTCGCTTTCGGCTTTGCTGCGCCGCCACCTTTAATCGAGGCAAGGATATCCGGAGTACCGGTCGGTGCAGTTTGGGGCGTGCCTATGGTCTGCGCAGAAGAACCACCGCCAGCGGGCGCTGGTTTTGCCCCGCCACGAATACTGGCAAGAATGTCTTCGCTGTTCGGTTTTTGATCGCTCATATCCAGCTTCCACCGATTGGTGAGAAGTGCGAAAGTTCCAATTCCTTCAGACGAAATCTGAACGAAACTGAAGATCAACACACAGTCGTATATCAACGCGTCTGAGCTAGGCCAATTCTCACCCAACTCACGTGACAAGAAGGGATTCTGCGCCCACTCATCGGAAGTGGCAAGCTGTATGGAAAAACGCTGAATTCTTTTCTCAGAAGATGGAAGTGCTAAAAATGGGCCTTCTCAGGCCCGGGAACCCTGAACACGTTCAAAACCAAGTGAGCTGGCAACTCGAATTTGCCGCGACTGATCATGATCTGCCTTGGCGATCTGCGATAATTCGTGGCCATGAAACGGAAGAAACCTGGCGACGTGCGCAGCCAGGTTTTCGTGGTTTCCACGGGAAACCGCTCTTCACTGACTTGCTGAAACAAGACTAAGGCAACACGGCTGATCGCAGGAAAGTAGCTCCGAAATAGCGTTTAGTAAGAGTCAAGGCGCCAGGGAAAATGTTCCCAAACAGTCGGCGTTATGATCTGCGGCTACCAAGTGCTGAAGCGGTGAAACACAACTTTTGAGAAAGAAAACATCTTCTGAAGTCGAGTCCTCTGGCAGCATAAGGCTCATTCGTTCGTCATCACAGAATGAGTTAAGGTTTGGGGTTAAACAATATGGTTAGTTCTGGCCGTTTGAGGCCGCCCCAACTTCGGGCAACCGATACAGCGCAGCGACTGGTAACATCACCAAAGTAAGTGACAGAAATATCAGGTACTGAAATTGATAGCTGTCGTCCGCTGCTGAGAGTGAACCGGTTACGATATTTACGAAACCAAGAAACGCCGCGGACAAAAGAATGCCGATCCATGTGATGAAGTTCATCGCACCAATTAAGCGGCCTTTCAGTTCAGCTGGTGGTGCCTGCTGAATGAAGACCTGCACCGGTATCACAAACACGCCGGCGGATAATCCAAGAAAGAGCATGCTGAAACGCAGCGACCACTCCATGAAATCTGCGGCAATCAGGGAGTATAGGACCCCCTGCACCTCACCACTGGATTCGGCCGGACGTCCAAGAACTCCGCTGCCGAGAACAGTGATCAACAAAAGCGAGGCAACAATCATCCAACCGCCCCGTGTTGTCCATCGAGCTCCATCGTTTCCGCTCTTGTTTGCGAAGCCAGCAACGACGCAGCCTATCGCAATTCCCACGCCGATGGATGCGGCCATCAGGCTGGTGCGAGTCTTATTCAGGTGCAACACGTTATCGCCCAGATTGTTCACCGCTGGCTGAGCTACTCCGCCAATAAACCAGAACAACATCATCACCAAAATGGCCTTCAACAAGCGTCGATCGTTTTTGAACAGAAGCAGAATGTCTTTCGGCAGAAACAGGTTGCCTGGTTTTAGCTTTAGTTCCGGTTCCGCAACCGGAGTTGGCCGCACAAGCAGCGCGGTAATCGTTCCCAGAATGGCAATTCCGACAGCAATTAAACTACAAAACCACAGCGAGTTATCCAGATTGTCCAAAGCGATGCCGGCTCCGGCCATGCCAAAGATAATGGCAAGGAATGTGGTCATCTGGATCGCGCCGTTCACCGGCAGTAGCTTTCCATTGCTGAAAAGTTCAGGCAGAATCCCATATTTTGACGGACCGAAAATGGCGCTTTGTGCTCCCATAAATGCGAGAACCAGAATCAACAGTTTCAGCTGACCTGCAGGAGAAATATCCCCGAGCAGCAGTACCTGCAGGGCTGCTGCCATCACTGCAATTTCAAGCACTTTGCAAAGAATAATCACGGTTCTTTTCGAAAACCGATCCGAAATGAACCCGCCGAGTCCGGATAGCAACACAAAGGGCAGCGCGAAGGCCGCCATCGCCAGAGGCTGTAGGTCTGCACTATTAGAGCTGGCAAGTTCTGTGCACTTCAGCAGTACCATCTGCTTGAAATAGTTATCGTTGAACGCCCCGAGGAACTGCGTCGACAGCAGTCCCCAAAACACACCGCTGGTGGCTAAGCTGGCGGTGTCTGCAAGTAACAAACGGTCGCCAGCAATGGGTTCAGACTGGCGCGTATACGGTTTGGAATCTGTGGGGGCCATCGGTTCGTTCACGTCATCGTCCAGGCAGGAAGTTAAATCAGGCGTCGACGTTAACATATGGTGTGCCTGACCACCAGATGATCACGGATCACGAGCGCTTGCTGTGTACTCGGGGCCGTTATTCGGGAAGTATCCAACTCAACCGAATGACAACTTGCATCGTCTACTGAAACGATGTTTCATGGTCTTCAGCGCCCCTTTAGACATCGTCGTGACATAAGTCTCAACCACTGCGACTGAGCCATTCACCGAATTTGGTCGGACTATCGCACATCTTCCTGATGACCTCACTTTTGACACAAAACATGACACCCGCCGTTTTGCCTCTGTTGCTGACATTCTTCTTTGTCGCAATAGCGGCCCCCGCCCACAGCCAAACGTTTCTGACCTACGTTGCGGCGCCGGCTGACAATCCGTTAAAGGGGCTGGTGCCATACGCGCGGCCTCATGCTGATCGTTTTCCGCACAGCCTGGAATTTAATTATCTTCCGTTGAGTGATCTGATGATCGGGCCAGATACTTTCGAATGGCATAAGCTTGAGGAACTTCTGGATGACATTGCATCCCGCCGGCATCAGGCTGTGTTTCGCATTTGGATTGAGTATCCTGGCACAAAAGATGGCATACCGGCATTTCTTGAAAAGGATGGTTTGCAGGTTACGGAGTGGCTGAACACCAATACGGAACCGTTTCCACAGCAGATGGTCCGTACTCCGGATTACAACAATCCCAATCTACGAGCGTCGCTGAAATTGTTTATCGCAGCAATGGGCGTTCGATACGACGGTGATCCACGAATTGGCTACATCACGGCGGGACTGCTGGGGACATGGGGCGAGTGGCATACGTATCCTCGCACAGAACTGATGGCCAGCAAAGAGGTGCAAACTGAAGTGATGGACGCGTTTGAAGCAGCGTTCCGGAATTCTCCCGTGTTGCTGCGATATCCTGCCGGCGTCGATACGTGGGCTCACGCACCCAATCATTTAAGAAACTTCGGCTACCACGATGATTCGTTTGCGTGGGCAACGCTGGACACAGGAAAGAAAGAAGATAACTGGTTTTACATGTCAGCGTTACAAGCGGCGGGCCCCGCAGCACTTGACAAGTGGAAGACGTTTCCAATCGGTGGCGAAATTCGTCCGGATCTCTGGGGGCAGATCTTTGACAAAAATCCGGCCCACAAGCAGGCTCAGGACATTGCCGAATGTGTACGTCAAACTCATGCCACCTGGCTGATGGACACCGGAATGTTTCAGGAGCAACAGTCGCCCACAAGAATTGACAACGCAATCAGGCAGGTTCAGCAGATGGGCTATGAATTTCATATCGTATCGTCTCATGCAAACAAAGGCCCTGACGAGACGACAGTTATGGTCGCAGTTCGCAACACAGGCATCGCTCCGTTTTACCACAATTGGAAGGTGGAATTCGCGGCACTGGACGGTGACGACAAGGTCCTGCAGATGTACCCCATCACGTGGGAAATCACCGGGTTGCTACCCGCCGACGAACCTCGAATCTGGACAGTAAGCATTCCGGAAAGTGATTTGCCTGAAGCTTTCTCCAGGTTTGCCGTTCGAATCGCTAACCCGCTGCCGAACGGGATACCGCTGCGATTTGCCAACAAAGCAAGCCTGCATTCAGATAGCGGCTGGTTTCGCTTGCCGTAGTTGCTGCCATCAAGTCGGCTGACATTCGCACGTTCTCTGGTTGATTGGCTGGCACCGAAAGTAGATCCGTTGCATTTAGAGGCCTTGGAATCGATTGCGGTGAATCCGCGATACACGCATCTAACTTGCGCGACACACGATTACCCAACTGAATCGAGTGACACGTCAAAGCGTTCGTAAGCCGCAATCACCATGCGAACCGAGATCACTGCCAGCGCCGTAACTCCGATGCACAGGCCCGTGTAGAATACAAAAGCCGTGGTGACGACGAACGAAAGTTTTGCGGCTGTTTCTGCGGCAATCGGTGCCCACATTACAAGAATGCCGCCTGCGAGAACCAGCATCAGCGACTTTCCTGTAAACTTCAATATCGTCCGCAGAAAAGCTTCGAAGCCTTCCTGAGTCGGCCGGTGCGGATACAGCAGAAACACCAGGTTATCCAGAGCAACAAACACAACAGTCAGAGGCAGTGTTACGCAAATAGCGCCGATCATCAGATTGGAACTGACGCCTCTAAACAATCCAGCAAAAAGTATGACCGCAAACTGAAACAGGCAGGCTAGTAGTACCGGAGTCGCCAGTTGCCCCAGCACAACGTTGGTGGACGTCATCGGCAGCATCTTAAGCTGACAAAGATGGTCCGAATCCAGGCGGAAGTCGAACTTGATGGCTTCCGGCAAAAGCACAAACGTATAGAAAAGAACTCCACACACAACAGCCACAAAAGCAACTTCCGGGTGAGGCACCGCGAACAACGGAACAGAAGCCAGAATCGCCGGAATGCCCATCGATACCAACAATCCTCCCGCATATCGGCGAGCACGTTTACATTGTCGCCAGATCAATGGCCCAATTACGCCGATTACTGGAACAGACGGCAGTCTCTCTGTTTGTTGCACTGAGTATACGGTGGACGACGTTGCACCAATCCATGCTTTCGCAAGGCGACTGTCCTTTTCACGAACGATCCGATCAAGTCGTTCGTGGAGTCGCAGAATCAGCCAGGCCTGTCCTGCCAACAGAAAACACATTCCAAGAATTTTCAGCAACAGCAGCGCCTCACCACCCTGACCGGTTATCACGTCGGCTGCCATCAGAAATGGAGTTTCCCAAAACTCCACAAACGGACTATGACGAATGGACTGTCCAAGCAAAACTCCCTGTTGAGTAAGTGGCACGGGCACTGAGTTTGCAAGCCGCGTTGCGTGGAACAGGTCCATTCCCCGTTGGTATCCCAGGAAAGACCCCGCTGCCGTCAATGCAATTACATTCACCCGGAAAATCCAGTAGCTGCGAACGGAGAGACAGTTTGTTCCGAGGTCCATGACCAGTCGGAACAGTTCGAGAAACACCAGAGACAGAATCAGTCCGACGGGTCCGCTCCACGTCAGATCAGGCCACAAAACCAGCGTGGTCATCAGCGCCTTCGGCAGCGTTGCCGTGAAGATAACGGCAAATCGATACATCAAAATCTCGTAGCGAGCGAACGGCC
This sequence comes from Fuerstiella sp., assembly GCA_041689795.1. Taxonomy (GTDB): domain Bacteria; phylum Planctomycetota; class Planctomycetia; order Planctomycetales; family Planctomycetaceae; genus Fuerstiella. The sequence continues at coordinate 28,830 of JBDNFN010000244.1, forward strand.
CGCCCACAATCAGAGCTTCCTCTTCCGGCGACCATTCAATGGCCGAGTCGGGACGTTGCCAGGCGACTCGCAATACGTGCCATCCAAAATACATCATCAACGGCAGCGAAACCCAGCGTCGAAACACTTCCGGATCGAATGCTTCTCGCAGCAGCATGCTGGCAAGTGTTTGACCGATCCAGACAAATGCCAGAACGATAACCAGAATTGACAACAGTATTCGCCTTGGCGACGAAAAACCTCGACGAATACGTCGCACGCGTGAAGCGAAGTGGGCCTTCAGAAGAGTGACGATAGCGGCGTTCATAGTCAGGCTTCAGCCAGCAGGAAACTAATTCCAATTATGTTTAACTGTCATAGCCACGAAACAGTAGTTTCGAGCATTGCTTCGAACGGTCTGAGTTGCCGCTGCGTGATATGTTTAGGCCGTGATGACGAGTTCAGCCAGTTGACGATCCGATGACTGCACGTCTGTTGCCATAAAGAAGATCTGTTCCAGCGTTGCCGTCGTTCCATGTTGTGAAAACTTATTTTTTAATTCAGCGACGGTTCCGAAAAACTGCTGTTCTCCCTTGCTGATCATCAGAATGTGAGTACAGATATCTTCCACCATCGCCAGCAAGTGCGAGCTCACCATAACGGCCGCACCATTTGCCGCTCGATCAACGATGGACTGCTTCAGCATGCGAATTCCCATAGGATCAAGACCGGTTAGTGGTTCATCAAATAACAGCGCCACGGGGTCGTATAGATACGCACAACAAATTGCCAGCTTCTGTCGCATTCCGCGAGACAGATCCTTCGCCGCGACTTTACGTTTGGTGTCGAGTTCGAATGATCTCAGCAGCGCGGCTGCTTTTGAGTCTGCATCCTGTACTCGGAATGCGGCTGCAAAAAAAGCAAGGTGTTCTTCGATAGTGAGATTCGGAAACAGTTTCGGATCGTCAGGCACATAAGCCAGGCAACGTTTGACTTCGACCGGAGATTGTTCAACGTCAAATCCGGCAACTCGCAGCGAACCAACCGTTGGAGCGATCACCGCCGCGAGTGCTCGCATGGTGGTCGTTTTGCCAGCACCATTTGGTCCGACGACTCCCAGAATCTGACCAGCGTTCACCTGAAAGCTGATTCCTTTCACAGCGGGGACGCCTTCATAGGCTTTCTGAAAGTTAAGCACTTCCAGCATGCAGTTATCTTTCACGTTTCCCATCGCAATTTCGCCTTGGCACGCAGTGTGTTGAATATTGCAAACGTAGTTCGAGACAGGCGATTCGGAGCAGGTTTTTGCCGCAAATCCCCAATAGCCTCGCGTGTTTTTGGTTCCCGCTGGCGTGGACGATCCGGGAGTTGACGCCAGTTTAGTGGTTGCAGGACGCCGAACTGGTAAGTGACACTGCCGAACCGGCGTCAGATTTACTGCGATCGGGACAACCGTTGCAACAACGCCGCGGCTCGCATTTTTCTATCGGAGTTACCCCACGTCGGGTAAATGGCTTCTACCACGCCCAGCAGTTTTTTTGCGTTGGCAATTCGATCGAAATCCGCTGCGGCCTGAGCCAGCTGAAGTTGAGATTCCAGCCACAGTTCGCTTCCCTGAGCCTGTTGTTGTGAGATTCTCTTCCAAAATTCACTGAGGCTCGAACTGGTGCGCATCCCGTTGGCACGGGGGCCCGAGCCTGCAGCTCCAGGCCCCGCGATCTCGGATTGCGACAACAGATGCGCAAGATCTGTTAACTGCTCAGTGCTAATATCTTGTTTCAAAATCTGGGCCATAAACGAATCTCGCAACTGGAGTTCTTCCGTCACGGAGGATGTTTTCGAAATCATTTGCAGCAGTCGCATCTGTTCGGCAAATGGCAAGTTAGTTCCATGATGTTTGACAAGCCGATTCAACAACTGCTCGTTCATGCCTGCTAACCAGGTATCTCCAGCGCGAACTGGCGAATTCTGGTAGTGTGAAAACAGAAACTCAATCGAATCTCGAAGGTTCGTATCAGGCGTGTCCAACAATCGCTGTTGAATGGCGGCCCGCTTTTGTGGATAAGTGCTGGTCCGAGCCGCGACGACTGTTTCCATCAAACAGCAGCGATTAACTGCATCCTTTAGTCGAGCCGAGTCAGTTGCATCCGCGCGTTTGTCATCAACTGCGTTTGAGAGCAACGCCAGTTGAAGTTTTGTCAACCTGTTCGCGAGCGGCCTCCAGTCCTGATCGGTGGCGTTCGCTGCGGAAAACTGCAGCTCAAGGCTCAGTAGGTTAATCACCAGCAGGTCGTCCGCCGGATAGCGATCTGGATCTTCCCGCATTTCATTCGCCAGAGTCTCAAATTCAGCCACAATCGCGACAGCCTGTGTGGATTGCGTCGTTCTATATGGGCGCAACACGAGTTTGCCGAGTCGTTCCAGAGCGACGATTTGCAGCGGAGGACTGGATGTTTGCTTCAGGACTTCCAGTGACAATGCGGCCGCTCGAACAGGGTCAGTCGGTTCGATCACATCCAGTAACCACTTACGAGCCTGGGCGGTCGTTTTCTGTTCCGCGAACCTTGCCAGATGCTTTTCCAGCGACTCCACGTATTCATTCAGCGCACTTTGATTTGGCTCCGCCTGCAGCAGTTGAGCGGTGACATAGATGTGCAGCAAATCCGCCGCAGCCTGTTCCGGCACCATTTCACCTTCGCCGTAAAGCCGATACGCGGCCTGCAAACGATCATCGGCCGCATGCCAGTTTCCCCGAGCCGCCAGCAGTTCCCCGGATCGCAACTGCAATGCAGCTTTCGCTCGAATGGCGGCGGTTGGTGGTATTCGCTGGATAGCAAGGTCAACGAGTCTGAGAGCTTCATCTGGTTTTCCATCTTCGCGAAGAATCTCTACCTGTTCAACAAGATCAGCGATCTCAACACCCACTTCCGCAATCAGCGTAAATCGCTGTGAAGTAACTTCCGCGGCGTCACGAAACACACCGCGGTTAAGTTGCCGAACTCGCTGCATCTGTTGTTCAAACTGGCGGGACGTGTCTGACAGCAGTGTCGCATCCTTCAGCTTCAAGGCCAGTTCATGCAGTCCCAGCAGAGATTCCAGCTTCAACCATTCACGATGCTGATTTTGAAGCGACGTCGTTTCGGAAACGGTTTCCACCAAAGTCAACGCAGCGGTCGGTTCCTGTTTTCCCAGCAGGCCGCGAGCTGCCAGAAACTCTGAACGCAATATTGCGTCGCCATCACTGTTCGTGTCGACGCTCTGAATGCGCAATTCGAATTCATCTTTGGCGGCCGAGTGCAGCGATAGTTCAGCCAGCAGGCTACGTGCCAGAGACTTCCGACTTTCGTCTCGCTGCGAACGCACAACAAGGTTGACCCCGTCTTCTGCAATCGTAAGCCAGCCAGCCGCATCCGGTGAATTTCCTGCACGCAAAAGGTAGTACTTCAGGCACTGCAGTTCGGCCAGTTGAAATCGGCCATCGTCGCGAATTTCGCGAACCATCTGCGAATCCAGATCTCGCCTTGATTGTTCCAGCTGTGATAATAGCGAGTTTGTTAATTCAATGGATTGGTCGATTAATTTGATACCGGTTTGCGACGGTTCGGTTCTCACGGCGTTTTGGAGAGGACTTGATTTCTTGTTTACAAATGCACCAAACAGATGGCCAGACTGCGCCACGATTAATCGCATGCGAATACTTTGCCCGAGAACATGGGCCTGTTGAATTCGTAACCGAAACTGTAATTCCGGAGATGGGGATTGCTGCTGAAGAAATTCGGTGATTTCCTCGACCGACAAATTCAGAAGTTCACCTCGACTGGCCGTTTCAGCAAACCAGGCATGCTGTTCGTAAACCTGGCTCAGGCGAAGCAGCCATTCCGCTTTGCCCTCTTCTGAAGTCGCACGATCCATTTGGTGCTGACAGTGCTGCTGAGCGAGTTCAAAAAACTGACGCTCGGTCAATTGTTTCAGAAACACCTGGTCCGCTCGATCGGAAGCCGGATCACCGATAGCCACTTGTGTTAGAATGCCGGGAAGAATCAGCAACATCATCAATATCCGTAAACAAACACCCGTCATCACTGCCAGAGCATGGCACTGAACTGACTGAAGTTTGTTTGGGAAAAAGGTCATATGCCTATGTTACTGAAGTTGCATTGCCGGGTCAGCCCACTGAATTCACTTCTTGTGCGAACGCAAAACTATTGACGGCGAACACAATGATTCCATATCAAAGCTGAGTGTCTGTCGGGCCAAAACGGACCGTTCAGCGATGCTGAGCGTAGGGCTGGCGATTTTCGCAAATAATCAGCAGACGTCATTTCGAACGGTTCAAACGACTGCATTCTTGTGGAATACCGTTACATTTCCGCAAGGTAAAACTTGCCAACCACGTCAAACGCACGTTCACGCCCCAGGTGCCGTGTTTGCCGTCTTTTCAGAATAATTAGAAAATAGACAATGTCAAAGACAGTTCTCAGCATCGGACAATGTCGTCCGGATCACGCCGCGATCAGCCATTTTCTGACATCCAATTTTGACGTCAAGGTTATTGATGCAGCCCTGCCGGACGATGCGTCCGCCGCATTGCAGCAATACAGCGTCGATCTGGTACTGATCAATCGCAAGCTCGACGCAGACTACAGCGATGGAATGATCATTCTGCGAACGATCAAATCAGATACCGCAACAGCCGAAATTCCCGTGATGCTGGTATCCAATTTTCCTGAATGGCAGGAAAAAGCCATTCACCAGGGAGCTGTTCCGGGCTTCGGAAAGGCTCAGCTGAATTCGGCGGAAACAGTCGAGCGAATTCGTTCGATACTGAACTTGCCGTAATAAATGACAACGGCAATTGTCGCAGCGCTGTCAACGCCCATCGGTCTACATAACGCCACGCCACTCACGATACAAACGGGCTGACAGACTTCCGGGTTGTCTCTCGATCTTCTGTTGTGGACTCACAGCGATTCAGTTTTTCACACGCGTGAACCACTTTCCTGACAGCAAGCTGCGGCAGCTTGTGAGTTTTCGGTAATTGCGGGATCGTTTCGCTGTGGCTGCGTGCCTGAAGACTAAAAGCAGTCCCAAATCCGGTTCAGCTAACTTGCCTATACAAGCACGACGTGCGAGCGAATCTTGCCTTGGCCGGATTTTGCTGCTCGCGGCCACTGCTTGTGGATTTGCGGCTTTGAGCGATTGCCAAAGGCTGAATCAGCGTCGTCCGTCAGCGCGCGTGGCACGCTGATCGCGTCTTGTTACAATTCCGAGAAATCACACGTTTGGCAGCGGCCGAGCACACCGACCGGAGCGAGTTGATGATTGATCATATTGACGAATTCGAATCCATTTTTCGTCGTTCAGAACGTGAACTGTTTGAATACGTTGATATTCCAATCAAGTCCGTGGTGGTCATTTCTGATTCTGACCAAGCTGACGCTCAGCAAACCATTAACATGACAAAGTCCTTTGTGCCGCGTTTGAATGACGTGGCCGAATGGAGGACCATTGTGGGCGACCAATACAGTACCGTTGACGGTTTGCTGCAGCAGCTGAACAAGCAGCAAACTGAACTGATTGTCACGCATCGACATCTGCACGAGCAAGCACTTGTGCCCCAGCATAGTCTTGGGGTCTACTTAGACGTGTTGACTCAGACGACTTCAATCCCGGTATTTGTATTGCCGGGTTCTGCCGTACAACCGGCTTCCGTTGATAAACGAAGCTGTGATCGGGTTATGGTGGTGGCTGATCATATCAGCGGTGACAATCGATTGATTAACTATGGCGTTCGCATGTGCCGTGCCGGCGGTACGATGTGGCTATGTCATGTCGAAGATAATGTGGTGTTTGAACGCTATATGAATGCCATCGGTAAAATCCCGGAAATTGATTCCGACGACGCGCGGACACTCATTGAAAATCAGCTGCTGCGTGATGCTCAGGAGTTCATCGATGGCTGTTCAGCAGTAATTGAAAAGGAAGGCCCAAATATGACGGTTAAAAGTCATGTGGGCCGAGGTCATCATTTACGTGACTACCGGAAACTGATTGAAGACAACGATATTGATCTGCTCGTGCTGAATACCAAAGACGACGATCAACTGGCGATGCGTGGCAATGCGTATTCGTTGAGTGTGGAACTGACCAACGTTTCCATGCTGCTGCTGTAGCTTGGATTTTTGGCTTTCGATTATCCGTGCCGCCGATTTGCAGTGGTACATCATTGCTTCGTTGTGACATCATTTAACAGATCTGCTGACAAGTGAATTCGATGTTTGTGTTTTCTAAAGTGCCACTGACTCCTGATACAGTGCTGACTTTTGCCGTTGAAGGCGCTGAACATGCAGTTCCTGTGTGGATCACGGCGCTATTCGGCATCATTCTTGCCGCGATGATCGCCGCTCTGGCACTGGAAGAAAAAATTCACGCAAAGAAGTCGATCATCGTGGGCTCTTTCGCTGGGTTGTGCCTGATTCTGGCCACCGTGTTGAAGCTGCTCACGTTCGGTCCTGTCGAATTGCCCGACCATCATCTAATTGATCTACCGGTGTATATCCCGTCGATCGACTGGGGCGTAATCACCATCATTCTTGGTGCCAGCCTGTTTGTGGAAGTGACCAGTCGATCCGGTGTATTTACTTGGATGGCGATTTCGTTGACCCGAAAATCCGGCGGCGACCCGTGGCGGCTATTGATTTTCTATGGACTCTTGACGGTACTGTTTTCCGCCGTGCTTAATAACGTCACAGCGATGATCATCATCGGTTCGTTAACCAGCGTATCTCTCAAGAAGCTTAATCGCACAGAACTTATGCTGGGCTTTCTGTTGACGGAAGGCATGCTGACAAATGTCGGCGGACTGCTGACTCTGATTAGCAGCGTTCCAAATATCATTGTTGGAAAAGCGGCCGGAATCAGTTTCGGAAGATTCTTTATGGTGGCGGCCCCTTACGTTTTTGTCGCAACCATTGTGACACTGCTGATGGCAAAGTGGTACTTCGGTATACAGGGGTTAAAAACCGACGAAGAAAAATTGGAAGCTCAACGCATGGTCGACAGCTTTGATCCAAACGAAAGTATTTCAAGTCAGCGTTTCTTTTGGTTTTCCGTGGCAGCACTAGCGCTGTTTATTGTTTGTCTTGCCGGTCAGTCCGCACTGCCTTTGGGGCTAGACAGGCTGGAAATGGGGTTCGTCGCATTGTTTTTTGCCGGCGCCGTTTTACTGGCGTACAAAAGCGAAGTCGACAAGTTCTATGCGGCCGTCGACTGGGACCTACTCGCGTTTTTCGCAGCGCTGTTTGTCGTCATTCACGTAATGGAAGGTGCTCAGGTGCTGAACGTAATCGGCGACGGGATCGCTACGTTGCTGAAGCTGCCAAATCCCCTGAATTCTGTGGTCCTGCTGATAAGTTCTGCTGGAGCCAGTTCGGTCACAGACAACATCCCATTGGCAGCCATGATGGCTCAGATTCTTGGAAATTTGCAAACAAGTCCTGACTCCCCGTTCTGGTGGTGCGTGATCTTCGGCGCTAATCTGGGAGGTAATCTAACACCGATCGGCAGTGCTTCAACGGTGGTGGCGATGACCATTATTCAGCGTCAAAAACTGGATCTTTCCTTTGTGAAATTTGTAAAAGTCGCGGCTCCCTTCGCCGTGGTTCAGCTGATTATCGCGAGTGTGTATGTGCTGATTATTTTTTAGGGTTTTATCACGTCTTTCCCAACGCCTAACTGAATTTTGCGCTACCCGACTGGGAGTCTGACCGCGGCTGTTGCGGGCTTTAAAAACCGGGCTGAACAAAACGCTTTATTGTTAGTCTCTGAATTCTTTCATCACATCATTGTCGCTTAAACAACACAATTTGCCAAAACATGGCATCCGCAATTACGGCGCCATTCTTCGGCTTTCAGATCGCTAAACATGCTGCCTGCTTCCCACCAAATTCTGACCATCCTGTCTCGCTACTTCGACGATCCGGCAAAGTGTGCCGCGATAGTTGACGATCTGTCCAGGCTTGCGGTCACCGCAGAAGTTCCCGGAGCAACAATCGATCTTGAACGCAGGCAGCGTTGTGGCTTTCCTGAAGTGATTTATGCAGAAGGCAAGCCGAGTCAGCTGATCGTCGATATTCTGATGCGTCAACGAATGGCTGAACAGGCAGGCTTTGCTACTCGAGTTTCTCACGAACAGTCTGTGCACATTCTGTCTGAGTTCTCGGACGCGGTCTATAACTCAGTGGCACGCACTCTGCGACTACCACTGCCGTTGGACTCGATGCTGGAAATCGCCGTCACATCCGATAATCCGGTTCAGGTTGCTGTTGTCAGTGCCGGAAGCTGCGATGCACCAGTGGCTCAGGAAGCAATGGAAACGTTGCGTTGGATGAATGTTCCATCCATCCTGATCGAAGACGTCGGAGTCGCAGGTCCCCAGAGGCTACTGAAGCACGTTCCTATGCTGCAGCAGATGCGGGTCATCGTCTGTGTGGCGGGAATGGAGGCAGCTCTGCCATCAGTTCTGGGGGGCCACGTTTCGTGTCCGGTGATAGGCGTGCCGACTTCGGTAGGATACGGAGCATCGCTTGGTGGAATTACGGCTTTGCTTTCAATGCTGACCTGCTGCGCATCGAACGTTGTTGTAGTGAATATCGATGCGGGATTTCGAGGTGGATATGTGGCAGGTATGATTGCTCGAGCTGCATCAGCCCGCATTGAGCTTAGCCCTTCAGAGAGCTGTTCAAATGACTGACGTACACTCACCGGAACAGCGTTCGTTCAATATGTCGCAAATTCGTGGCAAGGATACAAAGCCGGAACTCATTGTGCGTTCTTTGATTCATCAAATGGGTTTTCGGTTTCGTCTACACAGAAAAGACCTGCCTGGGAAGCCCGACATTGTGCTGCCCCGGCATCGAAAGCTGATTTTTGTGCACGGCTGTTTTTGGCATATGCACCGTTGCCGCTACGGCAAGGTAGTGCCAAAGACCAACACTGAATTCTGGCAGAACAAACGACTCGGCAACGTCGAACGCGACAAACGCAATCTTCGAAAGCTACGCCAGGACGATTGGCGGACACTGATTATCCGGGAGTGTTGGATTTGTGATCTCGACAACAAAGTCGTACCGCGTCTGAAGGAATTTCTGGCGGAATAACACAGTGGTACGGCACTTTGCCAAGCCGGCTTTAGCGGACGTGATCGAGTTTCGATTCGGCGGCTTCAGCATAATGACAACCGAAGCGGTTAGTGATGAAATCTTCGAACAACACGTCCTCCTGGCGGACAAAACCACGTTGCGGAAGTTTGCCTTTCGCGTGCAGATCCACGGCCGCACAAATCGCAGCGGCCGTTGTAATCTGGATCGCTCCCCAGTGTTTATCCCCGATATCCTGATGGTAGATTTTGCGAGCGTCACTGATTTGAGTGAACTGTCCGTTTTGCATGCCTGCCACCGTAACAAAGACAATCACCACGTCCTGATAAGTAACGGGGATGGCATCTTCCAACAGTTGTTTCAACTGATCGCGCTTTTCGGTCATTCGCAAATCCTTCAGCAGCAGTTGCATCAAATCTCGGTGACCCAAATATCGAATTGTGCGGTAATTCAGTTCCCGAACCTCGCCCTGCAGTGTCTCACATAAACTGCCGAGACCGCCAGACGTGTTAAACACTTCGTAGCGAACTCCGTCCAGTGAAAAGCTTTCCAGTCCCTCCATCGGCAGCACTTCAATCAACCTTCCTTCATGAATCGCCTCACAGGGGTTGCAGTATTCATTGATCAAACCATCGGTTGACCAGGTCAGATTATACTTCAAAATATTGCTGGGAAACTGCGGCAACGCGCCGACTCGCATGTGCACAGTGTCCAGTGAATCAAATTTCCGGGAAAGGTGCCATGCGGCGATTGATACGAATCCTGGTGCCAGCCCGCACTGCGGCATGAGAATACAGCCATCTTGACAATCATTCGCATAGCTGCGAACTGCGCGCGTAGTTTCAACGTCTTCAGTCAGGTCAAAATAGCTTGTTCGAGTTGCGGTGGCAACTTTTGCTATCAGTGGATTATATGAAAACGAAAGGGCTGACAGAACAGAATCGCGGTTCTGCATGGCCGCCGTAAGTTCTGATTCACTGCACGCATCAAGCTGCAGTGTCTGCACATTCGCATATTGCCGAATCTTCGTCAGAGCGGCTTCGCTATAGTCCGCCACGATGACATCGTAGTCGCCGGAATTGTGCAGAAAACAGGCAATCGCTCGACCAATTTTGCCCGCACCGAGCAGTAAAACTTTGTGCATGAAAGTGCTCGAATGAAGTGAGTTTGTGTGAGACTACTTATATGTGGTGACGACTTTTCGTTGCGTCACTTTCCACCAGGCGTCAAGCTTTGCCGCCAGCTGAGTCAGGAGTTCCGGGTGATCCTTGGCGACGTTGTTTTCTTCCAGCGGATCGGCAATCAGGTCAAACAGTTGAGGGCGAACGTCTTCTCGCAAATGCACAGACTTATAGCGATTGACTTTTCCGTGATAGGTCAGCAACAGCTTCCACTTGCCTTCAATCACCCAACGGTACAACAGCGTTTCCTCTGGGTTTTCGATGTCCGCGACATCGTGAGCGAAACTTTCTCCGAAGATTTCCGTACGTTCCAGCTTCTTCTGTCCCGTAATGACTGGCATCAGATTGATGCCCGGCAGGTTGTCAGGTACGGGCGCTCCAGCTGCATCCAACATGGTCGGCAGCAAATCGATACTGCTAACCAGTTCCGGACGTTCGCCGGGTGTGATATGCCCGGGCCACGAAATCAGAATGGGTGTTCGAGTACCGCCATCATATGGAGACTGTTTGGATTTTGGTGCAAACGCCGAATTCCACCCTGCGGCTACTTTCATATCCGGCGTCCGCTGAATCCAGCCGTTGTCTGTGACGTAAATGATCATTGTGTTATCGGCCACGCCCGCCTTGCCGAGTTCATCAATTAACTGCCCGCAGGTTTCATCGAACCAGTCGCACATGGCGTAGTATTTTGCCAGTGACTCTGGACGTCCGGGCTGTGTGTGTGTTTCCAGTATGCGAGCTGGGGGGTTGTGAGGTGTGTGTGGCAGAAACGGAGCATACCACATGAAGAACGGTTTCTTTTCTTCAGCCGCCATGTGAATGAAATCAAAAACGGGGGCCATGCCCTTGCGGCCAATTTGAAGGCCGTCGTCGCCATGACGTCCGCCGGGTTCAGGGAATCCGCGAGTCATTCCATGAGTAAATCCGCCTCGCTTAAAGTTGCCTTCCCACCACTTACCGCTTTGATGACTGATATAGCCTTTTTCTGCCAGCAGTTTTGGGGCAGTTTTGCATTTGTCCAGTTGTGAAATCAGCTTCTCGCATTCGGCCGAATACTCGGTGCCGGACTTCGATGAATCTTTCCATGGATCGTTGCCGATAATTTTGTGCTGATGAGGATACAACCCGGTAATCATTGTCACCAAAGACGGACGACACAAAGCCACCGGCACGTAGCCTCGACGAAACACGGCACTGCGCGACGCGAGCCTGTCCAGATTTGGCGTTTGGATATCCGGATGATGCATAAAGCCATAATCTGTCCACGTCTGATCGTCGCTGATGATCATCACAATGTTCGGTGGAGTATCCGCTGCATTAAGTTTGTCGACCCCGCAAATTATTAGAACCAGCAGCGAAATGCAGGTAACAGTTTTCTTGTAGTAATGCATAAATCGATTGCCCGCGATGTGTGCCAAAAATTGAAAGCAAAAAGACGGAAGCAAATTGTGTGACCGACCAGGCGACTAACAGCTTGATGTCCATGTCAGTAGTGTAGTGCAGCAGCCCGGAAACATTCCACCTGCCAGAGCAATTCACGGAGGCTCCTGCATGTCGCCCCGCCGGGGAGGATTGCTCTGATGCATGGTTTCCGCGGGCTCCATGCAGCCTAATCGCGCTCGCTCAGACAGTGCAAGCTCGACAGACAGAAGCAGGGCCCGCTCTGGGCTGTTGGAAATTTGGAATAGCCGTTCTTTGTGGTTCACATGGGAAATGTTGCGCTAGTTCTGTAGAGCGAGTCGGCGTTTCGAGAGGAAGGTTTGCCCGAGGTGCTGCTTGACCCAGTGCTTTACGTTTTTGCCG
>JBDNFN010000245.1:0-129728 GCA_041689795.1 Fuerstiella sp.
TGGGTGCTGCCATGAAAGAAGCAATGGGCTGATAGTTGACCGACTACAGGTGCTGATACGTTGTCGATTCAACACGGCTTTGATAGTTCGTTTCAGCCAATAACGCGTCAGCCATGTTGAGCGGGACGGTTGATTCCAAAAACGTCTTCACGATTTGCTTTTGATTTTTGCACACTATGCCGCACAAGTCTGACGACGTTTCCCCTGGCATCCGCGAACGAACAGTAATTTTTCCAGGCGGCCGAATTGAAGAAGTTCCGGACGACTGGGACCTGCTGCCTCCAGGCGATGCCGGACTGACTCGGCGAGTCAAAGCGGCGGGGCCATCGTGGACGATGAAGGAAAAAAAAGGGCGTAAGACTTTTTCGCTCGGAGTCTACGCGCCTGCCGCAACAATCGCTCAGAAAAGAGACGAACTGGACGCAGAGCGGTCGACAGAAACATACGCCAAACGTCGAGTAGCCGACACAAAGCGGCGCGATAAGAAACAGCAAGAATACGTCGGCACATTCCACGACGCGGTAATGCAATTCCTTAAATTCGCCGATTGCTATCAGGAAATCGCCTACACAATGGCGACCGCCATTACAGAACATGCAACTCCGGTTGGCAGCGGCACGGTAGCTCGAACGCAACGAATTCCCGTAGAGCAGCGAGCCGAATCAGCGGTCATCGCGTGGATGCGCCACCAGACAACTGCGTATGACAACATGAAGATTCCTCGCGAAAAAGGAAAGCGGCGCGAAGTCCGCCGGATGCTGGCAACTCAGTCGAGACAACTGCTGACTGCCTACCGCAGTGGCGAAAGTATTTCTGCTCAATGCCCCCTGAAGCGATCGCTGGGCGACTAAGCAGCAACCTGCAAGTCTGCTCCCGCTTAACCCACAACGAAGTGTAGAATAGTGTACCGACGCCTCGACGCTGGATCGGGGCAAACGCTTCCATAGAATTTATTCGGTACTGTTGCCTCAGAACGCCGTGAACCAGAGCGTGACTGGTTTGGCTCGTCGAAGAACAGCAGGCATCAACGGAAACATATCGTTTGCCAGCACAAATCAGCGCAAGATGCTGTCGAGTGGATTCCTGAAACGCACGGTGCCCCATTCCGACTGAATGGCGATCTGCAATCGGTGGAGTTGCTGCGTATTCCGAATACAATCGCATAATCGGAATAGGTTCCTGACCAAGGCCTACCTGTCAGAAAACGAAAAAAAGCCCGGCAGCTTTGCGCTGCCGGGCTTCATGTTCACGTCCAGCCAGCACCAAGATGTTCAGTGACGATCCTACAGTTCATCAGCGGCACACAACCAGCTACCCAAAGCGACATCGTAGCTACAGATTTCGTCGGCGTTGAAGTAGATGACGATTTCTCGATTTGCCGATTCTACGCTATCGCTGCCATGAATCATGTTCATCTGGCGGCTGCTGCCGTAGTCGCCGCGAATCGTTCCGGGAGCCGCCGCTCGACCGTTAGTGGCTCCAATAAGCGTCCGCATCACAGAGACAGCTTCCGGACCTTCGACAACCATCGCTAACACGGGAGCAGATGTGATAAATTCTTCCAGGTCAGGATAGAACGGTTTTTCGACGTGTTCAGCATAGTGCTGCTTGCTGAGTTCTGAAGTGACATTCAGCATCTTCATCGCGATCAGGTTCAGCCCTTTGTTCTCGATGCGAGACACGATTGTGCCAATCAGCTTTCGTTGAACACCGTCTGGCTTGACAAGAATAAGAGTGCGTTCGGAGGCCATGAAGAAAACTCGGTCTAAGTTGGGTGAAGAAAACAGGAAACAAAAAGCCCGCCATTCCAGTCAACACTGGCAACGGAGAGCCTGCATACGGGCACACGAAATTTCAATTGTTGCTTAGCCAACAACCTACGCAGTTACACCGCGCATCATGTCAACAAATTCGCGGAACAGATAGTGGCTGTCGTGAGGACCAGCAGCGGCTTCTGGATGATACTGCACTCCAAAGGCCGGATACTGCCGATGCCGAATCCCTTCAACAGTCTCGTCGTTCAGGTTAATATGAGTCACCTCAACATCATCCGGGAGCGATGCCGTATCGAGAGCGAAACCGTGGTTTTGCGAGGTAATTTCAACTTTCCGGGTAAGCTTATTCAGGACAGGCTGATTAGCTCCACGATGACCAAAACGCAGTTTGTACGTCTTGCCGCCACACGCGAGCCCCAATAGTTGCAGACCGAGACAGATCCCAAAAATCGGTTTCTTACCCAGCAGCGACTTAATTGTATTGATCGCGTAATCCAGAGGTTCCGGGTCGCCAGGACCATTTGACAGGAACACGCCATCTGGATTCAGTGCCAGAATTTCATCGGCCGTTGCATTGCCTGGAACCACGGTAACTCGGCAGCCCGCATCTTTCAGATATCGTGGAATGTTCAGCTTCATGCCATAGTCAATCGCAACGACGTGCAGACCATTGTCTTCGCTCGCCGCAGCTCCAAAATCAACTGGTCGTCCCAGATCGATCAGCGGAGAACTCCATTCTGACGTTTCCTGTGGCATCACTTCGCAAACCAGATCCAGGCCGACAAGACTTGCTCCGTCTTTGGCTTTTTGCACCAGCGACGCATCGTCCAAATCTGTTGTCGAAAGAATGCCAGCCATCGCACCGTGAATTCGAATTTGCCGTACCAGTGCTCGAGTATCAATGCCCTGCAGCCCGATAATGTTGTTTCGCTTTAGATAGCTATCGAGCGATTCGCTTGATCGATAATTGCTGGGCTCGTCGCAAAGTTCCCGAACTATAAAGCCTCGCAGAAACAGCCCCCGGCTCTCGACATCTTCTTCGTTAACACCGTAGTTGCCAATCAACGGATACGTCATGCAGACGATTTGCCCGCTGTATGAAGGATCCGTCAGGATTTCCTGATAACCCGTCATGCTGGTGTTAAAAACAACTTCGCCGTGAATTTCGCCTTCGGCACCAAAACTAATGCCCGTGAACACGGAACCATTCGCCAAAGCCAGTTTTGCAGGTCGACCTGTCATTTTTTGATTCTCTCGGTATCTGCGCGCAAAAAGATCGTAGTTCGGGACGCGTGGATTTGGACCCTTTTACCATGCAACCGACGATGGAAAAAGCGGCACCGCACTGTACCCGGCAGTTTCGCTTAATTTGGAATCGTGAGAGTCCGCTCTGGTCCTCAAACCGCAGCTATTGTTCAGCCTCACGGCGAATTCCTGGCCTCAAAACAGCTGCAATTCCGGATTCGTGCCGCTATCCTGCCGCTTATGGCATTCGCAGATTTGACAGGAAAACGCATTGTAGTCACCGGCTCCTCCAGCGGAATCGGCAAAGGCATCGCTCTGGAATGTGCTCGTGCCGGCGCTGACCTTGTCATCAGCTATTGCAGGTCGCAAATGGCGGCGCAAGCGGTAGCAGACGAAGTGCAGACACTTGGAAGTGCAGCGACCGTGATTTTGACCGATGTGGCCGACGCACAATCCCGATCTTCATTTGTGGAAGAATGCTTAGATTCCGGCCCGGTCCACGCCATCGTTAACAACGCCGGAGCCGATCTGCTGACTGGTCAAATGAGGGAAGCTGATTTTGCAACCAAGCTTCGCATGCTGCTGGACGTCGACGTAACAGGCACCGTAGAGCTGTCACGAATGTTCGGCGAACACTTTCTGAGTCAGCAATACGGAAGTATCCTAAACATTGGCTGGGACCAGTCTGATCGCGGCATGGAAGGCAACAGCGGCGAGCTGTTTGCGACGGCCAAAAATGCCGTCATGGGATTTACGCGATCACTGTCGCTGAGTCTGTCGCCCACTGTTCGAGTCAACTGCATCGCTCCCGGCTGGATCAAGACAGCGTGGGGCGAAGAAACCAGTGACTATTGGCAACAGCGAGTGATGAATGAAACGCCACTGAAACGTTGGGGCCTGCCTCAGGACATTGCCAACATGGCAAGATTTCTGCTTAGCGACGACGCCTCATACATCACCGGCCAAGTGATCAACGTTAACGGCGGAGCCGTTCGGTAAAACAACCGCGAATACAACCGAGCACCTATTGCTTGATAGAAGCGGCCCGAAAACCGCGCCGGAGAACTTCCCAATACAGGCACGACGCGCAAGCGCGAATTGTGAAATGGCTGGATTCACTTGCTCACGCCGCGTGCTTGTGAATTTGCGATTTAAGGACCGCCTCAAGCGATCCAGCGCAACCCGTATCGAATTGTTTAACCCGACTCACAGAGCAAGCCTGACCTAATTTGCAGCCGGCCCATTTGCGTGAGTCGGGCTCAACGGAATCTGATTCACGAATACTCCAAACCAGCGTTGGCTGCAGTCGCGATTTTTCTTGCGATGCCACAGGCCGAGACTCAGCGATATCTACCAATCGACAATCGCCTGTAATAGTCGACTTACCTGTTGCTGTTCGGCACTGACTCCGTTATCAGATTCAGCAATCGCACAACCTCTCGATGGCCCGCATACGTTTAACTAACAACAAGGCTTGCCCCAACTAGCCGCACAGCAACACCTTCTGCGGCAGCTGAGCGGCCACCCTGCTTGTCGTCCGTAACAATCGGATCCAGCTGACTGGCTTTAGCGACATTGTCTCCGGCAACTTCCTGCAAAAGTCCGGTCATTCCCAATAAGCCTGCAGCCGTCGCGATACATAACAGACTCGTAACAATTAGCTTTGACGTGAACATTGTCGTCTCAAGCTGGGAGAGGTCTATTGTTCCGGGAACGGAACCGCTGAGTAACTGAGCACCCAGCTGAATGGTTGAATTCAATATCGCCGACGAAGCGGCTGCCGCTGTTCCGCTACCGAGACCCGCAGCCACAGCCAGCACACCAATCGCCACGCCTCGTCGAGCTAAACGAACTCGCAAAGCATTGCGAGCTTCACGAATGCGGCCGTCAATCGTGCCTGTACTGACACTAAGCTGATCCGCGATTTCCTGACAGCTTTGACCGGCAAAGTAATTCATCACCAGCACTTCACGATACTTCGCCGACAGAGTGTTGAGTTCTTCATCCAACACCAGACAATCCTGCGCCGATGCGATCCAATGCATCCGCTTCTTCGTTCTGCGGATGCTGATTCAGAGATCCCACCGGGTGTTTCCTGCGTTGTCTCACTAATGTCAGCCAGGCGACGCTGTATAACCAACTGCTAAGTGACACCGTATTGCGAACCTGCCGCGGCCGTCTAGCCAAAGCAATAAATGTCGAGTGCAATGCGTCGTCAACATCGGCATCATTGCCGATCACCCAACGACATGCCCAAATCACGAAACCGTGATGTCGCCGTACGATTTCCCAAAATGCAACTTCGTCAGTACCCTGAACAAAACGACGTAGCAAATCACGGTCGCTCAACCGAATAATTGCAGATAGCTGAAGGGACAAATCAGTTATGGCACACTTTTGACTCCTACCGCCAGCAGACTGTAATTACCAATTTAAGCCGCCGCTGCAACAATAGAATGCGGCCGAACGTCAGCTCGAATAATCTGCAGAACTGCCCGTTAGTGTATTTAGCCACCTATCTACTGCGCAGCATTTTACGAGAAATTAACATTCCTAAAAAAAACAGAAAGCATTGGAAGAACCAAGGGTTAACGCTGTAGAAATGAAACGTTCAGGAGATGCCACAGCGGACAAATTGCAGACACCGTTACTGGGATGCTCTAAAACAACTCAGTTTTTCAAACTGCATAGCTTACAATCACGCAGCACCAGCGATTAAGTCCTCTAATCGCTAGATCTCCGCGCTCGCAGGAACAGGACGTTTCTAAGTTCGAAAAATGATTCTGCGTGCGGCAACGCTCAAAAAACTCCGGTAGAAGGCTGAATACCGATGAGACGCTTGAAAGAAAAATTCGTCTTTGTGAACACAATCGCCTCGGTCCTGGTGTGCTGCAGTATGGTTGCAGATTTAGCCTGCGGCGAAGACGAGCAATTTCCGACCGCCGTGCGTGGCAAAACAGCCGTGCAAATGAAACCGCTGGTCGAACGTGCGGCCGCCGAAAACATGATCATTTCCGACATCACGGTCCGAGCCAGTCGGTCGCGACAATTGTTCGAGTGTACGTTCGAACAAAACACAAACAACATTTCGTGGCTCATAGTGCTGAATCTAAAAGGCGCCGAACTTAAGAAACAACAGGCGGACCTGGCCACAAAAAAATACTTCCCGGTGATCGAGCGATCTGTGATGTTTCAGGGACAGGAACTACATACCGTTGTCTGGCACAGGAAAGCAGAAGACCGGCCACTGGTCCTGCCTGCCGGTCCGACGCCGGAATCCGGATTGGTTGACAACAGCCTAAAACCGCTGGATGACATGATGAGATCATTCATAACGCGACACAACGTCGCCGGTGCCACCCTCGCAGTCGCGAAAGATGGCCGTCTGGTCTATTCTCGAGGCTTTGGATTTGCCAACATCGAAAAAAACCTGGCGATGCGGCCTGATGCAGTGATGAGAATCGCCAGCATCTCGAAGTCGCTTACCGGAGTCGCGACTCTGATGCTTGTGGCAGATGGAAAACTGTCGCTGGATGAAAACATTCTGCCACGACTGCAGGCCAGGGGATTCCAACTGGTGCGCACAGCAGACCAGCGCTGGAACGAAATAACTGTCCGACATCTGCTGCAACATTCGGGTGGCTGGGATCGTGACGTTAGCCCCGATCCAATGTTTCAGGTCGTGAACATCACTCGAAAAAGAAAACTGAAACGCCCCGCAGATCGTGACAACATCGTACGATATCAGATGACCCAACCGCTCGACTTCGCCCCTGGCGACCGACACGCCTATTCCAATTTTGGATACAGCCTGCTCGCTCAGATTATTGAAGAAGTGACCGACATGGATTACGACGAATTCGTGACACAACGCATTCTGGTTCCCTGTCAGATGCAGCAGACGCGGCCTGGAAAAACGCGACTGGAAGACGCCGCCCCGGACGAAGCTCGCTACTACACGCAAACCATCAGTACCCATACACCGTTCTGGTCTGTTCCCGAACAGGCTCGTCGAGGCTCCGATCCGAAAATTCCCGCCCCGGTCGAAGCCCCATATGGACAGTGGGATCTGGAAGTCATGGACGCGCACGGAGGCTGGACGTCATCAACACCGGACCTGCTAAAATTTGCCAGGGCACTTGATACTGAACAGGCTCCGCTGCTTTCCGAAGCGTCACTGACGACGATGCTGGAACGTCCTGCATTAAAGACTGCAAGCCCCAAAAGCCAGGTCTGGTACGGTTGTGGCTGGAACGTCCGCTCCGCGGGCAGCGATGATAAACTTCTGGGGCGACATAACATCTGGCACGACGGCACGCTGGCAGGAACATCCACTCTGCTAGTCAGAAGGAATGACGGATTTTCGTGGGCCATACTCTTCAATACCGATCAATCCGTCAGCGGAGATAAACTGGCATCGCTGATCGATTTCCCCATCCATTCTGCTGTTGACAGCGTGACAGACTGGCCGGAATACGACCTTTTCGAAAAGAAATAGTTCGAATAGCTCGTCGACCGAGGCCTCTTTCTTTCATTTTTGCGATTTTAATTAACGCCGCACGAGCTCATTTGCAGGGTGGCTTGTTATCCGTACACTAGTGGTGGTCACAACGCGCATGAAGCTACTTCAATTAATTCGCATAAGGGACTTCCTTCGGCGAGTCACACAAGTGAGTGCTGATGTCCCACATCAACGCCGAAAACCCAAACAGACGATTTCAATCACGGGACGACTTTACGCGCCAGTTGCGAGCGAAAGCCGAAGATGCAGCGGAAGCTTCCGTGCATCATGCGTCACTGTCTCAACATTTCCTTGACCTGTCTCAAAAGTTTTCTCAACTGGCCGAACAGGCAGGGTCTTCAAGACTGGAAGACCTGCGACAAAGCCTGAATCTACTGGAAGCTCAAACGGAAACGGCGCCTCCCTCATGGCATACTGACCCGCTTCAATCAGTAGCAACGGATAAGACATCGCCGCGTCTTACCAGCGAAGCGCCATTGCCGTCTTTCGCATCGCTGACACAGACGACGACATCAAATAGCGGTCCTGGTTCAAACTCAGACAGCAGTCGGATGCCAGTTGCTCCCGGCAGATCTCAGATGCGAGATCGCCGGAGTTCTCGAAAACTGATTGAACGCGCCCGGTCCGCCAAGCTGACGGCCAAAGGACTTGTTCGCGTAAAGGCGAAAACATCAGACATAAAACCTAAGCAGCGTACTGCTGCGGAAGAACTGAAGAAAAGCGGTCGTTCACTGGCATCCAGCATTGGCCTATTTGTTATCGCCGTTTTTTTGCTTAGTTTAATTACGTTCCAGTTTGAAGTCGACGTGCCGATCAACCCCATCGTCGCGGCCTTTGCTACAGAAATTAATCCGCTCGAAGAACCTCAACCCGTTGAACCACCGCACGAAGAACAAGGCGAACAGACAGAGCAAAAAGTCGACGAACCCGTTGAAAAAGCAGCTCCGGAAGAGCCCGAGCCGGAATCAGCAGAACCCGTCGAATTAGAACAAGTCGCTGAAGCTGCGATGGAAGCATTGTCGCCGCCTGAAACCGAAACAGCTACAGAACCGGCGACTGCAGACGCCACAGCAGCAGACATCGCGAGCATCGACCATCACAGTGATGGGGGACGAAAAGCCCTGCTGCAAAAATTCGGAGGCTCGCAAGCTAGTGAATCCGCCGTACATCTGAGCCTGGAATGGCTGGCATCTGTTCAACATCCTCAAGGCTGGTGGGACTTTGTTCAAGTTGGTCAGTGCACGAGCCCAGGAACAATCAACAACCCCATTGGAGGCACTGCTTACGCTTTGTTGCCGTTTCTTGCAGCAGGACAAACTCATCAGGAAGGCGATTACCAAAAACAAGTCGGAGCGGGCCTGGCATTCCTGATGAAGATCGGCGTCAACGCTCCGGCCGGGTATGACCTGCGAGGCATGATCAACAAGAACAGCGATGACAAGGCACCGAACGAAGCCTACTACGTTCACGGTGCCGCCACATTGACCTTGTGTGAAGCGTATGGGATCACCAAAGATCGCCGACTTAAAAAAGCGGCCGAAGGTGCCGTAAAGTTCATCATCAATTCGCAGGACCCCAAGGGCGGCGGCTGGAGATACAATCCTCAGGAACCCGGATCCACATCGGTAACTGCAATTCAGGTGATGGCACTGATGTCTGCAAAGAAGGCGGACATTCAGGTTCCCGAAAAAACGCTGCAAGGCGTAATGCACTATCTGGACAGCGTTCAGGTAGATGGCGAAGGTCGTTATGGATACGAGGTCGATAAGAAAACGTACTCAGGTGCCATCACTGCGATGTCGTTGCTGTGCCGCATGCATCTGGGCTGGCAGCGAGACGATGGAGACATGCGAGCCGGAGTTGCTTTGCTGGACAAAGCTGGTCCGTATGACAATCTGTATTCCCTGTACTTTGCGACTCAGGTGATGAAGAACTGGGGCGGAAAAGAATGGGAGCGTTGGAACGTTCGCATGCGAGATGACCTGGTGGCGACCCAGGAACAGGAAGGCCCCGCCAAAGGCAGCTGGAAACCTCGAACTGGTGCTATCCACGCCAAACAAGGCGGTCGACTGCTGACCACTGCCCTTGCCACATTAACTCTGCAGGTTTATTACCGGTACAAATCGCTGCTGCCGGAACGAGCGGCGGAAATCGAACCAATGCCTGAAACTGAGACAACCAACTTTCCCCAAAAGGCAGCTTCACCCGAGCTGGCTGAATAACATCCGTGTGTAAAAATGGGATAAGAAAGCCGTCCCGCTGTCGCCGACCTTCGTCTGACTTTGTAGCATCGCCGTCACCGCTGTTCGACTTCTTCACTGTTTCGAACTTCACCACAAATAGCAACAAAGCCCCACTTGACTGTTTCCTGATTTATTGTATTTTCTTAAGCAGGAAAACTAAATGAAACAGGAAACACCAAGAAAAAACGATGTAATAAGCGATTTGGAACTCCAATCGTTTCGTTTTCCTCCCGTCAATCTGGAAATGCTCAATCAGAGTTCGCCAGTGCTCGATTTGAACTGCGACTGCACCGTTCAGGCAACGTGGGACTCCGACGCAACCGCCAAATTTGCGGTCGAATTCAAGCGACTGGGGACCCCCAGAGTCTTTGAAGATGCGATCCGCAGACTTGAATCATGGCGACTACCACCAGGCACATTCCCACTGTTAATGCTGCCTTACCTGAAACCCGAACAACTTGAAGAACTGGACCGGCGTAGCCTCAGCGGCGTTGATCTTTGCGGAAACGGCGTGATGACCGTCCCCGGAAGGCTAAAGGTTTACCGCACCGGACAGCCAAATCGCTTTCGCAGTTCCGCTGCAATCAAGAATGTTTATCGAGGCAACACGTCTCAGGTGGCCCGACTGTTTGCTGTGAAGTCATCGTTCCCCAATGTCAATTCCGTTCGTTGTGAGATCATCGGCCGCAACCCGTTGGTCGAAAGTAAAACAGAGAAACCGATTAGCCTCAGCACGATTTCGAAAGCTCTGAAATCGCTTGAAGAAGACCTCGTCATTGCCCGAGACGATTCGGGAACGATACGAACTCTGCAACGAGACCAATTACTGGACAAACTGCTGCGTAACGATGAACCACTTCAGGCCATTAGTCGAACACGACTGAAAGTAGATGCAACATCGGACAAACTTGTTGAATTTATTGCTCAAAGAACACGCAACATGAATTCGCCATTAGCGGCGACCGGGCTAAGTTCCACGACTCGCTATGCTGTCATGCAGCGAGAACCCGTGATCGAACTCTACACAACGTCAGTATCGGACGTGACGCAGGCATTGGAAGCTTCCGAGGTGACTCGCTTTGAAAATGTCGTCCTTATCGAATCAAAACGATCGATTGATTATTTCGACCGCCGCATCGACGAAGGCTTTCCGTGGGCATCGCCTTTGCAAACGTATCTTGAACTGATGCGAGGAGACAAACGCGATAAGGAAACCGCGCAACAGATTCGTGAAGACCTTCTAAAAATGGAGGTTGAATCGTGAAGGAACTGGCAAGCCTTGAAGCTAGCCTGCTGGACCTGCTATCGATTCTGGACACCGAATCCTGCCCTCTGATTCTGGGCGGCGGATACGGGTTATACCTGCGTCGAATTCAGGTTGAAAAGTCCGGCACCAGGACGATGCTGCAACAATGGCCACAGGCTCGTTCGACAAACGACCTGGATCTGTTTCTCAGACCAGAACTGCTGGTTGATTCGTCTCGGCTTCTGCTTTTGAAGTCGGCACTGGACCGGCTTGGGTACAAACCTCAGATCGGAGCCGAAAATTACCAATTCCGCAAAGATGACCCGCAGGGCAATATCGCTCGCGGCATAAAGATTGACCTGCTAACCGGACCTCGACGTTTCTTCGAAAACTACAGTTTAAAAGTTGATGAACGTCGCGTCCGTCCTCAGCCAAGCATCGGTATTCACGCTCATCCCACGGACGAAGCCATCACGCTTGAACAACAACTTGAGCGAATGACTGTCACGGGAGCCACCAGCGACGGATCCCAGATAAAATCGTTTGTACACCTGCCGCATCCGTTCACCTATGCGATGATGAAGCTGTTTGCTTTTCGAGATCAATCAGAAGACTCGACACGCGACTTCGGTAGCCATCATGCGCTCGATTTATACTCGATTATTGCCATGATGACCGAACAACAATGGGATCAGTCACAAGCCATCGTTTCAGAATACACAAATGCCCCGGAAGTTAAAGAATCGCGAGATATTGTTCGTGATCAATTCAGCTCACTCACATCCCGCGGGCTGCTGGTAATGCAATCCAATCCATATTGCACCAACGATTTGCAGCTGCAGGACTTCACGGAAATTCTTGGCGAATTGCTGTGAGGTAGTCCGAACAAACTAACAGCGCAGGTAAACATCGCCGCTATTCTCAGCCTGAATTTCTAAGCAGCGGACGCTCTACCGCAAGAGAGACTGTCCGCAGCGACACACAGCCTCTCGGTGTCCATGGTGGTTGATGGAATTCAGATAGAGCGTCTCGCAAACGGGCTACAAAACCAAACGACCTTTGGCCTAGACGCTAGCTGGTGCGAAACCCCGTCACGTTAACCCCACTGCCAATCAGAAGATTGTGATTATAGGCCCAGTGATAGAAGCGGCCCTGTTTTTCAGGCGTTAGAACCTTCGTTTCATCAAAGCCGGCTTCACGAAACCAATTCAGAAGTTCATCTTCGGTGTGGTGGTATTGATATTCGGGCGCCCACCAGTCGAACGTATCACAGACTCGATTTTCGTAACTTGGATGAGCACTGAAATTGACGATCTTGTTCAGTGTGCGATTCACAACCGGAGTTCCGCCAAGCACCGCTCCAAGATGACAGAACGGCTTCAACACTGGCGATGGCAGCCGGGTTGTTAACTTCCGCAAACCACTATTCACGATTTCCTGCCACCATTGGTTGCGTCGATACAGCCAAACGGAATATCGACCTGCTGGTTTCACCAGATTTGCCACCGCGTCAAACACTTTTCGCGTATGAGCATCATGGTGCATTACGCCAATCGAAAACACAAAATCAAACGACTCCGGCTCAAGCGGCAGTCTCTTTAAGTCAGCCTGCACAAAGCGAACATTGTCCAGATGCGAACACAGCTGCTTCGCCTTGTCGACAGCGCGACTATAATCAGCGCCGATAACAGTTGCCCCAGCTTCGCCGCAGATTTTCGAATAGCGGCCTCCCCCACAACCGGCATCCAGAACTCGCAGACCCTTCAATTGATCCAGCGGCATGCCCGTCTTGGCAGTAAACGTTGTACGATCTTCGTCGGCATGAGCAACCTCATACGTAGTCCATTGATCGCCGAAGCTTTTCAGATGGTCGTCCGAAACGAATCGCGGAATGCCATCGATCAGTCTCCACGAATCACTTCCTCCAACAGCCTTCAATAAGCCAGCCGTTTCATCGCACTCTAAAAAGGTGCCATCCATCGGACTACGAAGTTGAGCGAGCAGAACAGGATCAATCGTCGGCATTTGTTCGCTCACAGATTCCCCCTTCGCGCGATGGAAAGTTTCGGGCCGCGTGAACTGTGCAATTGCGCGAACACTTTGAATACTTCAGAATTCGATCTGTTGCAGATCTTCGGCCAGTTCAGCATTCGAAAATATTTTGTGAATTCCGCCCAGGCCGACAGGATCGTCTTCGGGGTGCTGAGGATCGGTGTGAACAAGGTAAAGTTTCTTTGCTCCGGATTGGAGAGCTAGCTGAGCAACGGAAGTTGCAGAACTATGGCCCGTTTTTTTTGCCCAGTCGTGCTGCTCGTCGGGAAAATAACACTCATGAATCAGTACGTCCACATCCTGAATGAACGCCAGGTAATTTCCCGGAGCCGTTGTATCAGTTATATAAGCCAGGGAACGATCGGGCCAATCAAGTCTATAACCAACCGAGCCTCCAGGATGTTCCAGGCCGATCCACGTCAGCGTTCCGTCATTAGCGATCGGGAGTCCACCGGATTCAGGCAGTTCGCACCATTCATAGGGCGGATCCACCGGAAACAGTTCCTGAGCAAACAAGTGTTTTCGAACGGCATTCAGAGTTGCCTTCGTTCCGTGAACCCGAACAGTCCTGACATCACCGTTCAGAACGGGCACCAAAAAAAAAGTCAGCCCGCAAACGTGATCAAGATGGGCATGCGTGAGGTAAACATCCAGAGTGTCGGTCGCCAGATTTTTCTGTACTCGAAAAAAACCCGTGCCGGCATCCAGCGCTACTCCAATATCGGGCAGCAACAGACAGGCCGTGTGTCGCCGTTCGTTGGGATGATATCCACCAGTGCCAAGAAAAATCAGACGCATGAATTATCAAACTGGAATTCGTATTGTTGTGATGCCAAGGACAATAGCAGATGCTCGCCGCAAATTAAAACACCGCCCCGGCCCACTCCACTAATCGCCCGGCAAGTCAGTTTCAGGACATTTGACAGAACCAACTGCGTTTAGACAACGCACGAACCAGCAACAGAGCAAATTTAAGGCCGCTACCGCCAAACATCGCATTTATCCAGTTCTGGACGTTCGGTCTAAGGTCATTAAAACGGTATCCGGAAGCAAAATCAGGCATAAAGGCAAACATTGTCCGCTGGTGAACCGCGCGTGGCAGACGACACACAACTACTGCAAAACAGCCCGGCGAGTGCATCATCGTGACGACAGTCTGTCGCGTCTGAGCGTATTTGGGACAAAAGCCAACAACCATGAAATCAACTTTCGCCAGTGTCGTTGCGGCCTGTCTTGTCGGAATCACAGGACTTCATTCTGCCAATTTCGCGATCGCCGAACAGCCGTCCGGTTCGCCAGACATTGTGCTGATACTGGCTGAATGATCTCGGTCATGGCGACGTCGGCTCCTACAACCCCAAATCGAATATTCCGACACCGCACTGAATTGTCAGGGCCAGCTAGACAACCTGCACGAAGCCCCTGGCGAAACACAGAATCTCTGCAAACTACGCACAAAAATTGTCGCCGTTTTGAAGGCTCAACTGAATTCATTCGTCACCTGCGGCCGCAGCGCGCCAGTTAGAGAGAATCATGGCAAATCTGCTTTCGTCTGAAGCTGCCTTGCTTCAGCATTAGATTCGTCAAGCTGGTTGCGGACAGAATGCTCGTTAAGATTTCGTCTTCCTCAAACAGCTCGCCAAAACCCAAAGGACCATCCACCGTGCGACTTCACTCCACCTATCTCATGATTCTGCTTTCTGCCACGCTTTTGTCGGGCACCACATTTGCTGAACAGAAGAGCGACGCGGCGGAGTACAACACGATTGAGAACATCCTTTATCGCAACGGTGACAACCTGACAGATTACATGATGGAACGCTGTCGGCTGGATGTCTACTATCCAACTGGCGTTAAAAACTTTCCAACGGTTGTTTGGTTTCACGGCGGAGGACTGACTCAAGGCAGCCGTTCTATTCCGGACGGCTTGCGCAAGAAAGGCATCGCCGTCGTGGCAGTGAATTATCGGCTTAGTCCGCATGTCAAGTCGCCGGCTTACATTGAAGATGCAGCAGCAGCAGTGGCATGGACGATCCGCAACATTGAAGCTCATGGAGGATCCAGCAAACACGTGTTCGTCAGCGGTCATTCTGCGGGTGGCTACCTAACCAGCATGATCGGCCTTGATACACGCTACCTGGCTGCTTACGACATCGACGCAGATCAAATTGCCGGGCTGATTCCATTCAGCGGCCACACGATTACTCACTTCACCATTCGAGCCGAACGAGGCATTGATGGCAAGCAGCCAGTCGTCGATGAAATGGCACCGTTGTTTCACGTCCGGAAGGACTGCCCGCCCCTGCTGCTGATTACCGGAGACCGCGAACTTGAAATGCTGGGACGCTATGAAGAAAACGCGTACCTCTGGCGCATGATGCAGGTCGTTGAACATCCGCACACACAGATCCATGAACTTGACGGCTATAACCACGGCCAAATGGCCGAACCCGCTTTTCCGCTACTGGTTCGATTTATCAAGAAGCTCAGTGCGTCGAAGTAATTCCATCAACGCAACCACAGTTCAACATCACTCAAGCCGGTCCTAAAACCGCAGATTTACAAGCACGCGGCGCGAGCAAGTAAAACCAGCCATTGCCGAATTCTCGCGCACGCCGTGCTTGTATTGGGAAGTTCGCCGGAGCGGTTTTCGGACGCTTCCAGAACGCGATGAACTTTGACTCGCCCGTTGCCGCTGAAGTCTAACGCGCCATCTCGCCCCAGACTTCCTGCAGCAGACGATGCATGCCAACGTCGTGGCTTTTCAGTTCCTCGCGGTTAAAGGGAAAGAAGTCGTTCCTCCCGAAATATGCTTCAGTTGATTCAGCGAAATATTCTTTGTGATTCGACATCGCATACGCTTTATCCATCACCGTCGTTTTTCCGTTGAATCGCTGCACAGCATCATAGCCCCCGGAATCGCGGGCGACTTCAAACGCAGCCATGATCGCAGGCTGATCGAAACCCAGCACGCGATCGTGGTAAGCATGAGCCAATTCATGCAGCATGAGATAAGGCATGCGGCGATTTTCAAAAGCAAAGTTCGAAACCGTCGTAATCTCAACGGCCTTCACCATATCCGGATTACGACCGTTGTTGCGCAACCAGCCAGCTCCCGGATGATATTCGGCGGTGGGCCGCACGCCTTCGTACTGCGGATTAATCCAGACGGGCACATTCCGCAATTCCGCTAGTGCTTTGCCAGGCACTGCGGCAACCACTCGATTAAGCTGCTCAGTCAAAAGGACGAACATCTGCTTGGTATCTATCGATTCGTCCTGCCACAATTGATCGTGCAGATGCACCGTCCAACCGTTCACGTCATACGTCGCATGATGAGGCAGTGCGAACCGTGGGTCTCTGCTGTTTCTCAATTCCGCAGTCAGTTGGTCCGATAACTTCCGTCGAATGGCAGTGTAGTGATCATCATCCACAACATTGTTCAGTTGTTGAGAATCCGTCTTCAGATCGTAGAGTTCTTCCTCGGGGCGTTTCCCAAATGCCAGCCTGTAAAGCCGCTGCGATTCCGGGCTGTCATCGGCATGTTGCAGCATCCACTGTTTTGTAGGCGAAGGATCAACGTCAAATGAAAACGCAGCAGGATCCTTGGGCCAGGGAGTGACGGAAAAGTCATAATTCGGGGGCGGCCCATCCGCTGCCCCCGTCGGCCAGCAGTTGGGAGAAAAATTGCGGATGTACAGAAAGTCGTTCGTGCGAATCGCGCGCGAGGGGCGATCGTACACATGGCGTTCTCGACCAGTCAGCACATGATCGCGAGTGCCGTCAATCACACCTGAACGACCAGCCGTAAGCAGCGGCAACAACGAACGTCCCGTCATGTCAGCGGGGACTGGCAGACTCGTTGCATCCAGAAACGTGGCCGCCAAATCACCAGGCATCACAAAATCTCTGACGGTGCGGCCGGCTTTAACTCGTGTCCCCCAACGGATCGCCAGTGGCACTCGGGTTCCCATATCGTAAAGCGTGGCCTTGCAACGAGGAAACGGCATTCCGTTGTCGCTGGACATCACGACAATTGTATTTTCAAGTTCTCCACTTCTTTCCAGCAATTCCAGAACTTCACCAGCGTGACGATCCAACCGTTCGACTCGCTGATAGTAGTCGCCCAGATCTGCACGAACCGTTTCGTTGTCGGGCAGGCAACCTGGGACAGTCAACCCGCCGAACTCAATACGTTTTTCTACACTGCCAGCATTCGGTTTATAGGGCCGATGCGGTTCACCAGCCCCATACCAAAAACAAAACGGCTGCCGAGCATCTCGCTTCAACAGGAACTCGTCGAAATTCCCGAACGGCACTCCGAATGGATCGTTGCCTCGGTAGACGTGCTGACTGGGAACCGCTCCTTTGCGGCTGAAGCCTGTCAGGTATCCTGATTCAGCCAACAGCTCCGCATAGACGGGAATGCCCACTGCCAAAGATCCACCAAGACTATCTGCGTCGCCAAGTCGCCAATGGTATTGTCCGGTGGCAATGGCAAATCTGGACGAAGTACAGGACGGAGCCGACACAAATGCGTTTTCAAACAGGACACCTTCTTTTGCAATGCGATCAAAATTCGGCGTTTTCACAACCGAGTCGCCCAGAATGCTCGCATGCGGCCACGACCAATCATCAGCTATGATGACGACGATATTCGGACGGCCATGGTCGTTTGTCTTATTAGACGCCAGAGCCATGGGGTCTGCCGCGATTGTTTGTGTTAACAAACCGAACGGCATCATGGCGGCGGCCAACAGAAGGAATCGATGTAAGACACGCATTTCGGAACTGGTTTCAATTGTGAAGCACATAGAATTTCCGCACCTTAGCCAATGGCCGAACGGCAAACCAGCGATCCACTGCCATGGAAAGCCTCCGGATACAGATCCGACTTTGGTCGGTATCCCCATCCTAAAACGAAAGGTCGCCTGAAAACCAGCTTCCATAGCTCCACGCCGAATTTCGCCTTTGTTGCCTGGCCGGTAAAGTTTACCTGATCATGAAAATCAACAATGTCTCGCACGTCTGCTCATCCCGGCATGTTCGTCACTTCCATTAAAAAAGCGCCACAAGTGACGTCATGAACGCCTGACTCGACTCGTCCGTTTTCCGATACAAAACTTATGAATCGCGGCCTGACTCTGCAACTCCCTGCGCAACATCGCGGTGGAATCTGACTCACGAATTTCTTTTGCGATTGAGCTGCGTAGCCATTTGGCGAAGCAAGACAGCTACACAATGTGATCGATAAAACGGAATCCTTCTGATGCACAAGCTCAACCTTTTGCTAATTCTGGCTGTTATCGCTCCTCTCAATTCTGTCGCCGCGGCCAGTGACGGGTGGCATCGCACATTTGAGGAAGCCCAGGAAGCGGCCAAAAATGCAAATGTGCCATTGCTAATTCATTTCCACGCGTCATGGTGCGGTCCATGTCGGCAAATGGAACAGCAGGTTCTGTCGCAGCCAGACGTTCAAGAGCAACTTAGAAACGGGTTGGCGGCAGTTGAAGTCGATGTGTCTCAGCGGCCGGATCTTGCTCAGCAGTTTGGAGCGACGACAGTGCCGCGCGACGTCGCCGTAATTCCCGGGCAGGCACCCAAAACGCTGAACGTTGGATTCAAGTCACATTCTGCCTATCTGAGTCTGCTGCGAAATGTCTCCATCGAAGGATCACATGTCCAAAAGTTTCCAAGAACCGATACTACGGCCGTAGAAGTAGAAACAGCGCAAACAGAAGCAGTCGCCCCTCAATCAATTGTTGGACTTGAGGGGTTTTGCCCGGTACGACTCCTGAAAGAACGGGAGTGGGTCTCGGGCCGCGCAGAGTTGACAGAAACATATCGGGGCATTACTTACTATCTAAGCAGCGAGGAAGCGCGTGAAGAGTTCCGGACGAATCCTCAGCAATTTTCACCGCGAAATCTAGGATGCGATCCAGTTGTGCTGTATCAGGATCAGCAGGCTGTGACAGGGAAAATAAAATTCGGAGCATTCTTCGACGACCAACTGTACCTGTTCGACTCATTCGAAAACCGAAAATCATTCAAGGGCAATCCTTTGAAGTATGTCCGTATTCAACATGCCATAAAAATTGATGACCTTGCCGGACAGCGTTTTAACTAGCCGGTAACATGCGAAACACGACATTCGAACCGCATTCTGGCAGCGGAACAAATCCACTTTGGTGGCTGTTTGAACGACATCCAGCCTGCATATTGCAAAGAAATACACGAATCCCCGAAAATATTGGGGGTAGAAGTCTCAGAGATCGATTGACACAGCGATCCGATACGTTAATACTGGAGCGGCAGAGACGGTAAGTGTTTGTTACGACATCCGTCTCAAGCGTCAGTAAGTCTTCGCGTAATTCTCAGGAGCTCGCTTCAAGCAGTTCCAACAGCTGACGAAGTCCCCCCCTCAGGCTTTTCCGGTGCCTTGATTCCGGTTGTGGTTACCAAACATGGGTGTGTTTGTGCCACGTTCCTGGGTGTACTTTGTAATAGGTTGTTTTTCAGGGATGCGATTGCTTCTCAGACCGGTAGTCACCGTTCTGGGTCTCGGAAAGTATAACCGAGCGGCATGAATCCCAGAGTTGTCCCGTGAAGGGTTCGCATTTCTCAGCCTTTTTTTAGGCTCGCTGGTTTAACCAATCGCGGACTTTACAGCTTTCGTTTTGTAACAGAGTTGCGTTGTTACATTTTTCGATTCTGGCTGTTGGTCCCACCCAGTTCACGCATGCGTTGGGCAAATTTCTTTGCAGTTTTTGCCCCTTCGCCCACGCAGTAAATCCGTATTTGAAATTCAGGGTTTCCTATGCCATCAAGCAACTCAAGCGCCGAAGAAACGAAGCCAAAGGCACGCCGCAAAACAAAGGCTTCTTCGACAACAAAGAAGAAGGCTACGAAATCAACCACCAAAAAAGTTGACGACGCTCCAGAGCTGTTCGGCGACGATGATTTTGGGGACGGAGTTGATTCATCACCCGAAGAACAAAAGCCGAAGAAGCGAGCCGTTAAGAAAAAGGCAGCAGCCAAGCGTGTGACCAAGAAGAAAGAAGCTTCGGACGAAGATTTTCAGGAACGTTTGAAGTCAGAATCTGTACGAGACGACACAGCAGCCGTGCTTCAGGAAGCTCGAGCTGCTCGCTTCGATGAAGACGCTTTGTCGGATATTGGTGATTATTTCAGCGCTTCCATCGAAGATTTCACGGAAATCCAACCGACTCCAGGGTCACCGGGCAACAGCGGTGACAGTCGAAACGCCGATGGCGGCGAAGGCTCAGGTGAAGACGGTGAACGCCCTCGTCGTCGAAGACGACGAAGACGCCGCGGCAACAAACCAGAAGACCGGACGGACGGCCGCACGGACGCTCGTCCAGCAAGCGAACCACAAAATGCCGGGAACGCAAGCGGTGTACGCTCAGGTGGGAATCCAGGAAGAGGTCGTGGCGGCAGTCCCAACAATGCTGGCGGCGGAAACCGTGGTGGTATTGTTGGTGGCAACCGAGGCGGTGGTGGTGGCGGAAATCGAGGCGGTGGCGGAAATCGAGGCGGTGGCGGTGGCCAACTGGATCGCGGCCAACTGGATCGCGGCACGCGTGGTCGCAGTGGACCGGCAGCTCGCCGAGGTCGTCCCATTCAGCCGAGCGGCGAGCCGATTGAAGGAACTTTTGAAGGAATTCTTGAGCTCCACCCCAAAGGCTACGGCTTCCTTCGAGACCCGAGAAAGAACTACGCTGCGGAAGACTCAAATCCTTTCGTTTCGAGCTCTGCTGTCGAAAAATACAACCTTCGCGAAGGCGTGATGGTCAAGGGCGAGGTTGGACCTGGCACACGAAATCAGGGCCCGCGACTTCAGGAAGTCGAACTGATAGACGGCTATACGCCTGAAGAGTACGAAAAGGTCAAGCATTTCGATGATTTGACACCCATCAATCCATTCGAACAGATCAAGCTCGAAGTGGGCCCGAAACCTGTCACGATGCGAGTCATGGACCTGCTGTGCCCAATCGGCAAAGGGCAACGAGCATTGCTTGTGGCACCTCCGCGAACCGGCAAAACGATGTTGCTGCAGGACATTGCAAACTCGGTCAGCATCAACCATCCGGAAATTCATCTGATTGTATTGCTCATCGATGAACGACCGGAGGAAGTGACTGAAATGAGTCGCAGCGTGAAAGGCGAAGTTATTGCCTCCTCGCTCGACAACGATGTCGAAAGTCACGTCAGAATCGCACAACTGATCATCGCACGAGGCAAGCGGCTTGCCGAAGAAGGTCAGGATGTGTTCATCCTTCTGGACAGTATTACTCGGCTTGCACGAGCGTTCAATAAATGGGTTAACCCATCCGGAAGAACGGGACGAGGTGGCCTGGACATTCGAGCTCTGGACGTTCCGAAAAAACTATTCGGAACTGCCAGACGCTTCGATGAAGGCGGATCACTGACAGTTTGCGGAACAGCGCTGATCGACACCAATAACGGAATGGACGAAGCCATTTTTCAGGAATTCAAAGGAACCGGAAATATGGAAATGGTTCTCAGCCGAGAACTCGCCGACCGAAGAATCTGGCCGTCAATCGACATCACTCGATCTGGTACTCGTCGGGAAGAAAAAATACTGGCGCCAGAGATTCTGGAAGGCGTCACCATGCTAAGGCGTAGTCTGATCAGCCTAAATCCTGTGGATGCCATGGAACAGCTGACAAAAACCCTGCTGAAATTCGGGACTAACGCAGAATTCCTATCGCGAATTCAGGCGGTGCTCTAGTCGCCCACCGGCTC
This sequence comes from Fuerstiella sp., assembly GCA_041689795.1. Taxonomy (GTDB): domain Bacteria; phylum Planctomycetota; class Planctomycetia; order Planctomycetales; family Planctomycetaceae; genus Fuerstiella. The sequence goes on from JBDNFN010000245.1 coordinate 21,871, forward strand.
CGGTTTGTGACATAAATAAAAAGGCCGAAGAGCAAGAGCTCTTCGGCCTTTTTCGTTTCCGATTTCAGACCTGACTCATGCCTCAATTTGCCAACGAGTCTCACTGAGACATCTGGAACCCAGTCGCAAGAACTGAAGTCGCTGAAAGATTATTCCACGATCTCCCGAAAATCGCTGCCGGGTTTAGCCTTAGGGATTTTGGGGGCCAGATTTTCAGGCGATGATTGTCTTCGTTTGCGTGTTGCCTTTCCGCGATCCGGAGAGGATCCACTTGCCGAACTTCGTTTTCCAACGCCGATTTTTCCGCAAGCAGAGCATCTTCCATCATGAGCAACCGGCTCTCCACACAGGTTGCAAAGCCGAACCGGACCAGCATCCAGGTCAGCTTCCGGGTGATATTTGAGGTCGCTTAACGATTCCAGTTTTTCACTAACGATTGCCCATTCTTCGCTAAGACTGCGTTCGCCAGCAGGCTTTTGTATCGTCGCCTTCGACGTTGCAGCTGACGCGGGCTGCGATTGAGCGGTGACAGCTTTGGACTGACTCGTGATTGAATCATCACTGCCCTTTTGAAGCTGCGCCGACAGGTTTTCAAGGCGGATGATTTCCACTTCCGCCCCCTTGCCACTCTTTAGCTCTTTTGCAGAAACGTGCACACGCGCCTGTCGATCGTAACTGATTGTGACCTCCACTTCAGTTCCTTCAGGTAGATCCGAAGGTAAGTCGGTGATCAGGCAGTCACCCAGAATTGTGGGCGATTTTCCGGGACCAGCACCGCTTTCGACGATTCGAACATGAACCTTAGTCTGCCGATCAACCACCGTTCCAAACACATGCGTTTTGGACGCAGGTAACGGAGTGTTGGATGGAATCAGGTAGTGCGGCACTCGATCTTCTGAGCTCGCATCGCGAATCAGAATGCCCAGACTGCGAGCACTAACGCTCTGTTGCTTCACTTCCTTCAGGCGTGACGATGCTTTGCTGTCGAAGATGGTTCTGGTGTAGCTCTGGTTGGACAGCAACATACCCGCATAGTAGGCGGCACCGTGAGCAATCGACTGATCTGGTGAAAGTGACGAATTCAATGTCCGCCCGCTTAGCTTCTTCAAGCTTTCGCGCACCATGGGCATTCGTGAAGAGCCGCCCGTTGTCAGGACCACGTCAATGTGAGCCCAGCCGAATTTCTTATCGGCCAGAATCCGCCTGGTGATCGCATCTGATCGCGTGAGCAGACGTTTGCTCATCGCCTGAAATTCTTCCTGCTCAATCTGATATGTGCGGCGGTTGCCACCGTGCTGAACTGTAACTGCTGCCCGCGGTCGCACGGACAAACTACGCTTCGCCTGCTCGGCTTCCAGAGCCAAAAACTGGTGGCTCTCGGGATCTGTGCGAGGATCATCTTTGAAGTCTTCAATGAACTTCTCTGCAGCCATGTCGACAATAACCTGAGTCCAGTCCAGTCCCCCTAATTCAAGATCTCCATCGGATGCAACCACACGAACTTCGTTGCTGGCATACTTTACGATGGCAAGGTCTAGAGTTCCGCCACCAAGATCGTAAATCAGAATTTGCTGATCGATCGCCAGTTCAGTAAACGCCAGTCCTTCGTTACCCAACACGTGGCATAAAGCAGCGGCAACCGGTTCATTAATCACCTCAACTTTTTCCAGCCCTGCTGCAAGGCCCGCTTTGATCGTTTCAGACCGCTGAGCGTCACTGAACTGAGCGGGCACCGTAATAACGGCTTCCGTAATTTCACCAATCTGAGCCTGGGCTGCCGCTATTAGTTTTCGAAGAATCAACCCCGAAATATAAACGGGCGTATAACGTCGACCGTCGATTTCCCACGACTTCGCGGAATGCCCCATGAATCGCTTCGCATTTTGCACAACTCGTCCAGGACGAGCGATTGCGTTTCGCAATGCCTCTGTACCAACCACCGGACCATCATCATCAAAGAAGACCACAGAAGGCGTCGACAACTCGCCTTCCTGGTTCGGTATCGTAATTGGATGCCCGTGCTCATTAAGCCATGCAATGCACGAGTAGGTTGTTCCGAGGTCAATTCCAACTGCCTGAGTTTTCTTCATCTGTCCGCTCTCAACTTGTGCTCACAAACGAATCAGTCATCCTAACACCTGCCGTACTTCTGCACTACGAGAAACAACACGATGTTTCCGTCAGAAAGTCGTTTGATACAATAGAAAGTCGGTCGGCAGCGTTAACCTGCCTTACCTCACCTAATTTTTTAGTCACTGCACCGAAGTCTCCTTACGCTATAAATAATTCGATTACGAACGCAGGAAAAAACATCAAGGCGAACGATTCATGCGATTGGCAACTGTAATTGCAATGCTGCTGTTTGCTGCCCAGGTAGTTGTGCTCGGCAGCGCACAACCTGAAGAAATGTTGCTGACCGGAAAACCACTTCGCGATGCGATGGCCCAACGTAGAAGCGTCGTTGCATCTGGCATCGCGTTAAAGGAATCGTTGACAAGCCTGCAAAGCGACACGGGAATTGCCATTGTGCTGGACCGGCGGGCAGACCCATCTGTAAGGCTTGAAATTTCTACAAAATACGTCACCAATCAGCAGATCATTCTTGCATTGGCAAATGCAGAATCACTGTCGGCTTCCTTCGGAGATCGCTTCGTAATGATTGGAAGCGAAGCCGTCACGGGACGACTAAGAACGCTGTCCGAAATCAATCGACTGGCAATACACGATCTTCGTTCAACATTGAAGAAGGACACATATCGCCAGCTTTCCGAACTTCATAAGGCGTCATGGCCGGACCTTTCCGAACCTCGCAGCTTGCTGATCGCGGCAGCAGATGCAACAGGACTGACGATCAACAACCCGGAAGCTATCCCACACGATTTATGGGCCGCAGCAATTTTGCCGGACCTTACCTTCTGTGACTTTGCGACATTGATACTCAATCAGTTCGACATGACTTTCGATTTGAATAACAAAGGCGAAATGACGATCACGCCGATCACTGAATCAGTCGTTATCGAACAGCGACATCGTGTGCCAACGCCAGACAAAAACACCATAATGGCAAAATGGGATTCAGCATTTCCTGAATTGAATCTCAAATGGACGGGCTCGACTGTCGTTGTTACCGCGACCATAGAAACACACGAGCAGCTTCAGGAACTCATGCAAAAAAAGTCAGCCGCCGAAGTAGAAGCGTCAGGCCTTCGCGGACGAAAGTTTACGATGAACGTGCCACCAGGAACTTCAGTCCGGAAACTCCTGGCAACATTCGAACAGTCTGGTATTCGTGTTCGCATAGAAGGCCGCAGCGATTCCGAACTGCAGTCGCTACTGCAGCAGGCAGTGGAGTTCGACCTGACGAGCTCGCCAGGGACGGAATTCTTTTCGACAGTCTTCCGAAACTGGGAGGCAGATGTCCTGGTTGGCAATGACGAAGTCGTCGTGACATTTCGGTAGTGACGCCCCCAAACTGCCACGCTCACAGAAAGTCGCGTAGCTCAGAATTTCACGGCTTAATTCCGATCCCAGGACAACCACCCCTGTTTTTGTTTCTGAATTCGGGAAAGCGTCTCACAAACAGTCGCTTCGTTCAGGCCATCATTCACAGGCAGACACCCCGCTGAAGCCGCTTCAGAGATTTGGCGCGTTTTGTTTCAGGAACCGAGTGGAAGTTCCGATGGTTGTTTTGAATTCGCCACGGGCAATGAATACGATATTCAGCAGTTTTGCGCTGTTGAGCGGGCTCTAAAACAGCCTGATGCATCCCCAATCAAAGGGCCATCAGACCGTAAAGTCTTGGCAGCCAACATCGACCAACTCAGAACGAACCGCATATCGGCAGACATTGCCGATCCGGCCACCGACTGTGGCGAAGTAACTCACCGGCAGGATCAGGTCGATTGCCGGAAATGTTTGCCAACTTCATGGCAGCATGGTTCAAGTTGACTGGTCGCGTGACCGGTCCGCACAAGGCAGCGATTGTGTCAATTTCGATACAAAGTCAACAAAAGGTAATAACAAGCGATGCTCGACATTAAACCAAGCGGTGGTCTCGATTTTGTCTCTTTGGGTGCTTTGGTTAATCGACTGGATCCGGGTCGCATTCCATTTCGCAAAGCCACGCAACTTGCGATTCACGTGAGTGGCGGCGAATTTAACTGCTCCGCTAACCTGTCGGACTGTTTCCAGCTGAATACCGGCATTGTGAGCGCGATGGTCAATAACCCGCTGGGAGATTTGATCAACGAGCGTGTACGAGCCATGGGCGTAAAGTCGTTCTACAAACGCTTCGAACATGATGGTGTTCGCGGACCAAACATGGCCACTGTTTACAGCGACCAGGGCTGCGGCGTTCGCGCTCCTGTTGTATTTTACAACCGCAGTCACGAAGCCGCCGGACTGCTGAAAGCTGGTGACTTCAACTGGGATGAAATTTTCGCAGTTGGAGTTCGCTGGTTTCACAGCGGAGGTATTTTCGCAGCTCTGTCTTCAACAACTCCTGAAGTTATTATCGAAGGCATGAAGGCAGCCAAGAAAGCTGGCGCGATTACATCGTTCGACCTGAACTATCGAGCCAAGCTGTGGGCGATCAGTGGAGGCCTCGATAAAGCTCAGGAAACTCTGCGCAGCATCGTTGAACACTGCGACGTTTTGGTAGGCAACGAAGAAGATCTCCAAAAGGGTCTTGGGCTGAAAGGCCAGGACGTTGAAAAGTCCGGCAAGCTCGATCCGTCAGCATTTTTCGGCATGATGGAAGGCGTCGCAAAAGACCTTCCCAACGTCAAGGCTGTTGCCACAACGCTTCGAGAAGTCGTGAACACCAATCGCCATAACTGGAGTGCAGTTTTGTGGCTGGATGGCAAAACGTATCAAGCCCCGGAAACAGAACTGACAGTACTTGACCGAGTCGGCGGCGGTGACGGGTTTGCATCCGGTTTGATTTACGGCCTGCTGGGTGGCAAGGATCCTCAGACAGCCCTGAACCTTGGCTGGGCTCACGGAGCCTTGCTAACAACTTATCCTGGCGACACCACCATGGCCAGTGCTGCCGAAGTCGAAGCGTTCGCGGCTGGCGGTTCAGCTCGTATTCAACGCTGATAAAGACAACCATCACTTTTCATGTGATGACGGTCCGCTGACGCAACAGCGGACAACGCCTTCACTTTTAGGCGATTGAAATAGAAACTGCCGTAATATGCGGCGACCGGTCGTTCATTCAGCCGTCACCCAACGCGTGGCAGCCTCTCTGCTCGGCTACTTCCCGAAATCTGAACTCTAAACACTGAAAAGTTTTTAATGTCAAAGCACGATATCGGCCTGATTGGCCTTGCCGTCATGGGACAGAACCTGGTCATGAATATGGCCAACAAAGGGTTCAATGTTGCCGTCTACAACCGCACCACAGAAAAGATGACCGAGTTCGTTGAAGGACTTGAGTCTCGACCGGAAGGTGTTGTTGAAGAAGGTGCCGCAGCTCGTATCCATGGCTATGAAACTCTCGAAGACTTCGTCAACAGCCTGGAATCACCTCGACGAATCATGATTATGGTTCAGGCGGGTGGCCCCTGCGATTCCGTAATCAACCAGCTGAAGCCGCTTCTGGACAAGGGCGACATCATCATCGACGGCGGTAATGCCGATTTCGTCGACACTAACCGCCGTGATAAGGAACTGCGTGAGGAAGGCTTTCGCTTTATCGGCACCGGCGTTTCCGGTGGCGAAGAAGGCGCGCTAAAGGGCCCCAGTATCATGCCGGGTGGTCACGCAGAAGCATGGCCATTTGTGAAAGACATTCTGCAAAAAATTAGTGCCAAGGTTGGCCCCAACAACGACATTCCCTGTTGCGACTGGGTTGGCGAAGCAGGTGCCGGTCACTACGTGAAAATGGTTCACAACGGAATCGAGTACGGTGATATGCAGCTGATCTGCGAAGCCTACTACATTTTGAAGCACGGACTTGGCCTGACCAATCACGAACTGTATGAAGTGTTCAAGGAATGGAACGAAGGCGATCTTGACAGCTACCTGATCGAAATCACTCGAGACATCTTCACCGTCTCTGACAAAGAAACGCCGAACGAACTTGTCGACATGATCATGGACACCGCGGGCCAGAAAGGCACCGGTCGCTGGATGTGTCAGCATGCTCTGGAACTTGGCGTTCCCACAACCCTTGTCACCGAAGCCGTTTACGCCCGCTGCCTGTCTTCTCAGAAAGATGAACGCGTGCGAGCTTCCGCAGTTCTGGCCGGCCCGGACACAAAGTTCGAAGGCGACAGAAAGCAATTCATCGATGACGTTCGGCAGGCCCTTTACGCGTCCAAACTGGTCAGCTACGCTCAGGGCTATGTTCAACTAAACGCGGCGGCAAAAGAATTTGGCTGGAAGCTTAACAACGGTCCAATCGCTTTACTCTGGCGAGGCGGATGTATTATCCGCTCCGCCTTTCTGCAGGACATCAAGATCGCGTTCGATAAGAACCCGGAACTGGAAAACCTGCTGCTGGACGAATTCTTCAAAGACGCCATTGCGACAGCTCAGCCATCGTGGCGTCGTGTTGTGTCGGCTGCCGTTGAACTTGGACTTCCAGTTCCTGCGTTCAGCGCTGCATTGACCTACTTTGATGGTTATCGTCGCGCAGTACTGCCAGCGAATCTGCTGCAGGCTCAGCGAGACTACTTCGGTGCCCATACTTACGAACGCATCGATAAGCCTCGCGGCGAGAAGTTCCACACAGACTGGATTCGTGAGCGTAAGCTTACATAATCAGATCTGATGGAATCGAAATAAGTAAAACGCCCGCTGGCAACAGCGGGCGTTTTTGTCGGGGCGTTAGTTTGCACGCGACTGCATCAGTCGGCAAAGTGCAAATTACTGCTACAGCATTTTACGTTGCCTCGCATCTGCGAACAGCGCGTTTGTTGGGGCATAACAGTTTCCTACACGCCAACAACGGGTACGTGGTTCAGTAAGCTGCTTTAGCTGCGGGCGGAGGTTTGGGCTTATTAGAATTCATTGCTCGAATCATTCCCGCAGCCTTGTGCAGTGTTTCCTGATATTCATCAGCAGGTGACGAATCCGCCACGATTCCGCCACCGACCGGAAACTGCACAACGCCATTCTTCAGAGTGAAGGTTCGAATCAGAATACTGCTGTCGAAATCACCGCGCGGCCCCAGGTAAAACAGGTTCCCGCAGTAAGCGCCGCGGACCACCGGTTCCAATTCCGCAATAATCTGCATGGCCCTGATCTTGGGCGCTCCTGTGATTGAGCCACCGGGAATCGTAGCCGCACAAAGATCCCAGATATCTTTATCGTGAGACAGCTTGCCAACGACCGTGGAAACCAAGTGCTGCACAGTTTCAAACACTTCAATCTCACACAGCCCGGTAACTTTCACGGAACCCGGCAGGCAGACTCTCGATAAATCGTTTCGCAGCAGATCCACGATCATCACATTTTCGGCACGATCTTTTTCGCTCGCCGACAATTCATTGCTTGTGTACAGATCTGCAATCGGAGAACGCTGTCGCCGCCGAGTTCCCTTGATCGGACGTGTTTCGACGATGTTGCCTTTGCCTACCTTCAGGAAACGCTCAGGTGATGCACTCACGATGGAAAAATCATCCAACTGCAACAAAGCACAAAACGGCGCCGGGTTGAGATCGCGTACTCGCTGATACAGGCTAACAGCTGTCCCAGGCCAAAATGCCGTCATTTGCTGAGCAAGGTTGGCCTGAAAAATGTCACCTGCTCGAATGTATTCGATGACGCGTTCGACAGCAGTGATGTAATCGTCTCGCGAAAAACACGAAACAACATTTTCCTCAGATGGCACCTTATGACCAGCGGGCAGTAACTCGGCCAACGCCGGTTCAGCAACCTTTACATGACTAAGTCTACCGATATCGCCCTGCAATCTCGCCAGCACCCAGTCAATGCGGGCCTGAGTCGAACGAGTGAACTCGCCAGCAACGCCAGAACCCAGATCAATCACAAACATCCGCACAGAACGGTCGACGTGGTCCCAGACAATGGCCCAGTCAAACAAACCAGCTACCAACGCGGGCGTCGAAAACGGATCAAATTCCGGCGTCGGAAGCCGTTCGAAAGCCTGCCCCAATTCATAGGACAGAAGTCCCGCTATGCCCCCGCAAAATGGTGGAGCAAAATCAGGCACATCCGGCACCAGCGTTTGCCAATGCCGCAACACTGCGAACGGGTCAACATCCAAATGAACGTCATCCAGTCTAACTGACTCAACCGGATCAGCGGTCAGGATGGTAAAACGAGCATCACGTTCACGAACGTGAGCAGCGCTATCCAATAGCAGAAGAAACTTCTCACCTTCAAATCGGCGCAATGTGTCCATCACGTCGAGGGTTGAAGGCAGATCACTGATATGAAGTCTATTGGACACTTATTCGGCCAGAGTTCCAGGTGCGTTAAAATCAAGTCGAGGGTTTAGTTGAACTACTGCCAGCGTCCAGTTCACTCAATACCGAAATACTATTCAAGCGCTCTGAACCGCTGCGATAGACGCCGATTTTCGGCACAAATCACTTTAGTTCGCAGATGCGGCGTCAAAAAAAACACTCCGGAATTATCGTCCCGGATCCTTGCTCGGCGTCGTTTCGTGGTGCACGGTCGCCGAACCTTCCAGGTGCCCCGCCAAACCAAAGTCGAGTCCTTCGTCCTGAGTGTACTGTTTACCCAGCAGTCGAGCGACTTCAGCTCGCGCCATCTCGTATCCAAGATAAAATGCGTGCTCAGTATCAATGTCCGTGTTGAGTGCTCGAGCTTGCTTAAAGATTTCAAATGGTCGCTCGCCATGCCAATGGCCATGACGGTTCATCAGGTGCAGTCCCGACTGTTCTGCAAAGATGCGAAAATTTGAATCCGTCAACGCTGCCGCCAAGGCCTCCAGCGATGCTTCAGACCGATGCTTCAGCCTTGCGTCTCGCAACATCACCAAAGACGAATCAAGATGCTTGGGAACAACGCGCCTGCTAACAGCATGGTGAACTAACCGACGAGCGGCATCAAATTCCGCTACTGCGGTGCGGCACCAGTTGATCACCTGAGTAGTCAGAATACTTTGTATGCCAAGTTCTTCGCAGATTGCCGCCAGCAGCACGTTGGCTCCGGCTGAATCAACTTCGGTCAATTCCGTAACATTGCCAACGCCCATCATCATCGGTAGCTCAGGATACTTTCGGCGAACGTCCATGTACCTCTGCAACGATGCCGTAAAGCCCATGCCGATTGGTTCAAGAATTGGGTCAACGCGAAACGGCACGCCCACCGCCACCACTTCTTCAATCAAACGATCCAGCGAATCTACATCCGCAGGCGTGTCGGGAATAACGACAACTTCGACACCCAGCTTCGACACCCAATCCAGATTGGAATGATTGCAGCTTAAAATCAATTCGGCCCCGGCAGAGACCGCCTGCTCCACTTCGATCTCGTCGAAACTATCGATGGAAACACGAAGTCCTTCCTGCTTCAAGGCTGCAATAATTTCTGCAACCCGTAAACAGCTTTCGCCGGGCACACAGCCAACGTCAATCAGGTTCGCACCATCGGACGACATCGCCAATGCGGCTGCAACCACATCGGGCAAAGGCATTCTTGTAGCGTGGTTAATTTCGCCAATGATATCTATGGAATATCGATCCAGACGCACCTGCTGCTTCTTGCCCAATCCAAAATATTCGGGAAGGTCCTGCAGATCACGAGGCCCGCGCTCAAAAGGTTTGCCGAACTTTTCTTCTAACAGGTCAAGGTCGCCCTGAACCCAGCCCGGCAGAATCACCCGATCAATGTGTTCGGGGATCTGCAGGCGACGCAGCAGCAAATTGACGTGCAGCAATGCGGCAACCTGAATTCCAGGCACGGCAATTTCGTACCTGAAACCGAATACGTTCGACAGGTTCCCAACGACATCGCGCAGGCTAGCCTCGGCAAGCCGCCCGGTGACAAACAGCAGAGTTTTGTTGTTGTAAGCAGTAGGATTCATAAGACTTCGCACATCATAAGCGTTTTTTTGCGAACAAGCTCTGTTTTGATGGGACGTTGACGGGTTTCCGTCCGGCTTTCAAAACTGAGTTTCCCAGCGTCGGAAATTCCCAAGCTGCGAACCAGTGCCCGATAGACGTTGTCTCGCTGGAATTCTGCGTTACGATCCGTGCCATTGTGCAGGTTTAGGAATCCCCAATTCCCGCCTGATTGCTGCCGAACTCAAGATTTTAAGGTCCCCGATGCGCTGGACTCAGACATTTATTCCCACCATGAAGGAAGTTCCTTCGGACGCCGAAGTTCCAAGTCATCAACTGATGCTGCGTTCCGGGCTGATCCGTCAGCTTATGGCCGGAGCCTACACCTACATGCCTCTGGGCTACCGAGTCGTCCGGAAAGTCTCGGAAATTGTTCGTCAGGAAATGGACAAAGCCGGCGCCGTGGAACTGTTCATGCCGGCCATCCAGCCAATCGAACTGTTCGAACGCACAGGTCGAAAAGAAGCCTTCGGAAATGTACTGTTCAATTTCGAAACAAAGCGAGGCGACCGTAAGCTGCATTTCGCGCTCGGGCCGACTCATGAAGAAGTGATCACAGATCTTGTTTCTCGTGAAATCAAGACCTACAAGCAGTTGCCGATCACGCTGTACCAGATTCAAACTAAGTTCCGCAACGAAGAACGTCCTCGCTTTGGCGTTCTGCGAACCAGCGAATTCTTAATGAAAGATGCTTACAGCTTCGCTTCCTCGCTGGACCAGCTGAACGACGCGTACGACGCCATGTATAACGCGTACTGCCGGATCTTCGAACGTTGTGGTCTTGAATATATTCCCGTCGAAGCCGAAAGCGGTCCCATCGGCGGAGATGCGTCGCATGAGTTTATGGCACCTGCCGACAACGGCGAAGACTTTGTTGTCCGATGTACAGGTTGCGGCTACGCGGCCAATCAGGAACGCGCAGATACAGGCCGTACTTCCAGCCCGCGTGACAAAATTGATGGCGTTGCAGAGCCACTTAAGGTTGCGACTCCAAACGCAGGCACTATCGACGACGTCAGCAAGCTGCTGAAGGCCGAACCATCAACGTTTATCAAGACGCTAATTTACGTTGCTGATGGTAAACCTGTCGCCGTGTTGATTCGTGGCGATCAGGAAGCTAACGAAGGCAAGATTCGCCGAGCACTCGGTGTGACCGCTGTCGAGATGGCTGACGAAGCGACAATCGAGCAAGTAACTGGAGCACCTGTCGGTTTTGCCGGACCTGTTGGCATCAAATGCACATTCATCGCCGACCACGACATCGCCGAAATCGCGTCAGCGATCACTGGTGCCAACGAAAAAGACGCTCACCTGACCGGAGTTATTCCCGGAACGCATTTCGCCCTCACGGAAACTCATGACCTGCGAAACGCGGACGCCGATGACCCATGTCCACGATGTGATGCAAAGCTGGAAATCGTGCATGGCATCGAAGTCGGTCACGTGTTCAAACTCGGTACAAAGTACAGCGAATCGCTGGACGCCAATTTCCTTGACAGCGAAGACAAGAAGCACCCGATTATCATGGGCTGCTACGGCATCGGTGTTACTCGAGTTGTCGCTGCCATCGTTGAAACCTGCCACGATGAGGGCGGAATTGTCTGGCCAATGTCTGTCGCGCCGTACACCGTGGAACTGATTCCCCTGAACGTCACTGACGACGAAGTCATGGCGGTCGCCAATAAAATTTACAGTGAACTCAGTGAAGCAGGCGTCGACGTTCTTCTGGATGATCGCGACCAACGCCCTGGATTTAAGTTCAAAGACGCCGACCTGATCGGGCTGCCAATCCGAGTCGTCATTGGCGGCAAAGGACTTAAAGAAGGCAACGCCGAAATTAAGTTAAGAACCGATGCTGCCGCGACTCATGTGCCAATCGGAAACGCGGTTGCACACGTGCAAAGCTTGATCGCTTCAGGCATGCCCGGCAATTAGCGTTAGCCGCTACAGGACGTTTAAACAGCTCTTGCAGACGGGTCTGGAGGCAAACTCCAGGCCCGTTTTCTGTTTCAAAACACCCCTGAATACCCGGCACCTGTATGGTGCAAAAAACTGCACGAGCCTACAGCAGAATCACGTTGACGGTTCTGACCTGTCTGGTTCGGTGGCCATCAAACAGGTCCCGTCTTTGGCGGACACCAGTCAGAGTAATCCGCTGTAACGTTGATCGGGCGCCGCAGGCAGGTACCAAAACACAGTCTTCGGCAGTGACGTCATCCAGCCAACTCGCACGCCCGCGACATTCAAACTTCGACCTACCCACGAGTTACAGGTATTCAAGACATGGTAGGTGCCGTGCGATTCAAAAAACGCATCGTTCGAAGAATACGATGTCCCCACAGGAATCACATTACCACCAGAATCGCGGTAGAAATTATCACAGACGAACTGAACAAGTCTTTCATATTGCGACTGGGACAATCTAACAGACCGACAATTCGCTGTTTGCATTACTCCGGACTTCATCGTCACGTGCAAACATGTTGCAGACGGAAGTAACAGAGCATTCGCGGCGATGCTGAATCGCAGGCCATCCCATGTTTCTGTTTCCAGAAAAAAGCCTCGATCGCCCCAGCCGATGGCCACATGAGTCGCCGAGGCAGAGTACTTCCTGAAATAATGGCCTGGAAAAAAATCGGCCCAATTGATACTCGAAGTCTCGATTGGAAATCGACAAGCTCGGCATGCACAGCATTGGAAGTCACAAAGACTTCCACTCCGTCGGCTGCAGACACAAAATCGTTATTAACAGGCACCATTCCAACAATAATGACCAGCCCATACAGGTACGCCAACCACAGGAATGCTCGGCCAACGCAACGCCGCAACTTCCGCAGAACTGAGACATTATTGTCTGTCGCCGCAAGATCTATCTATTCAATGAACTGACTCATGACACCGCTCCCTGCTGTTGTTTCAGTAAAGCAAGGGCGCTAAGAATTCGGTTCAATTTCTTTTTGAATTGGCGAGTCAGAAATGCAAATCATGGCTTCAGGTTATAGACCAGCAACTTGTCCATATCACGCAGATACAGGCGACCATCAGCAATCACAGGATGAGACCAGGCTGGGCGATTACTGCGACCGGGCTGATCAAATTTACCAAGTTCTTTATAGACCTTTGAATTCGCCGCCAAAAGCACAACAGCTCCACCTTCGTTGCGGAACACAAATTTTTCATCTGCGTAAACGACCGAGCCTTTCATACTTCGTTCGCGCCACGTCGGCTTGCCGGTTCGCAGATTCACGCACGAAAGCATGTCTCCGTTCGATCCGTAGACAAAGCCGTCCAGATAAACCATTCCTCCGTGATGATTCTTCATATCTTTAGTGTGATACGCCGCCTGAGCTGTTGTCTTCGCTCCGCTGGAACGCAAATCGACCAGTTCGGCTCCGGTACCATAGTCCGACGAACTAAATACCTGATTGCCGACAACCAACGGAGTTGCACAGTTAGCAGTGCCGTTCGAAGATTTGTTTTGTCCCCACATGGGTTCGCCGTCGGTGGCGCGTACGCCAACAATTCCTTTGCTTGTGAAAATAACGTACTGCTTTATCCGGCCGACCTTAGCAATCACGGGTGACGCATATGATGCCTGAGGACTCTCGGGAACCTGCGAAGTCCACTTCGTACTGCCCGTGGCTGCGTCCAACGCAACAACCGTCGCGCGACTTCCACCAGGTGAACAAATAACTTTCCCATCGTCCACCAGCACTGATTCGCTAATCCCCCAGGTAATGTTGGAACCGCCGAAATCGATGAGTATGTTCTTCTGCCAGATCACTTCGCCGCTGCCGGCATCGCAGCAGACCAAATCGCCATTGCCGCCCAGGGCATAGACTTTGCCGTTGATAACTGTTGGCGTGCCGCGAGGACCATTGCCCTGCCCTTCGTGGTATTCGTTTCCATTGCGTGTCTTCCAGACAATGCTGCCGGAATTTTTGTCTAACGCTATAACGTACTCACCACCATCAATGTTTCCCATCGTGTACAACAGGTCTGCAACAACAGCGACGGTCGAGTAGCCTTCGCCAAGGCCGGTTACTGTCATCACAAGGTCCGGGCCACCTTCGGGCCATAGATCCAGCAATCCCGTTTCCGTTGAGAGATTGTCTCGACCAGGACCGCGGAATTGATTCCAATCGGCGGCGTTTAAAGATCCGCAGCAAATGGCTGTGAGAATGATCAGCAATAAGCTGGCACGAACAACCCGACGTGAATTTGACATCGCCATTTTTTGTCTCCCGAAGAAAACAATATCCTAGTGACTCGAAGGACGCGTCGGAAAGGCCACATTACTCACAAAAAGCTCAAACGCATAATTCCCCTCGTGGAATGAGCCGCCAAACTTTGGCGACAACATTTCCCCCACAGGGCGTGGCGGCTAAGGCAACTATTCTTCCGTCGCAGCAACTGTCGCGTCGTCAGTCTTCGGAATGGCGATAAACGATGTTGCAACGCTGCCGTCTTCTGAATTCCACACGCGAATTTCACCATCATAGCTGCCCGTCGCAATTAGCTTTTTCGCAGGGTTGTAGCAAAGCGTGTAGACCCAGTCTTTATGACCGGCGAAAATGCGAAGTTCCTTCCCATCGGCAAGGTTGTGTTCGCGAGCATTTCGATCGGCACACGCTGTTAACAGGTGACTCTCCGGCGTCACGACAACTCTAAAGATGTCACTGCCAAATCCACCAATCTTGCGGATCTCTTTTGCATCAACCGGATTCCAGACTCGCACCTGTCGATCGCTGCCAGCACTCACCACGCTTTTTCCGTCCGGCAGAAACGAGGCCGAGTACACAGCATCACCATGACCACTAAACGTGATCACAGAAGCACCACTGGCAATATCAAACACCTTGGCGGTCTTATCGCGGCTGGACGTAACCAACTGCTTACCATCCGGAGACCAGTTAACATCCATAACCCAGTCGGCGTGATCTTCAATCTGAAGAATTGTCCTGCCCGTTGCGATTTCAACCGCGTACACAATTCGGTCAGCTCCGCCAGCTGCAATCTGACTTCCATCCGGACTGATCGCAACAGCGAACACAGCATCTTTTGTCCGGACAAGAGTTTTCAGATACTCGCCATCTGCGCTAGAAAACAACTTCACTTCACCGAGCTGTCCGGGGGTTCCGGCAGCCACCGCAAGTTGTGATCCATCGCTGCTGAATTCCAGATCGTAAACGCGTTCGGCCACGTTTGTAATCCGACGTATCAAACTGCCGTCCACTGTTTTCCACAACAGAATTTCGTGATATCCGGATGAAGCCAGAATTGAGCCGTCTGAATTAAACGCAGTCGCCGTTACAGGAATTGGAACTCGATAGGTCTCTGGCGGTAGCGGCTGAGCAATCTCGGGCATGACGTCAAAAAGTTCCGCCGTCACAACAATTCCCGCATCCAAAGGCGCTCCGACTTCGATCCATTTTCCGATCAAATCTATTTCATCTTTTGACAGTGGATCTGCATCCTTCGGCATCGATCCATCGTCAATCATCGACCACAGCAACGAGCTTTCGGCATGATGAGCTTCAATGGCTGCTCCTGATTCACCACCCTTTGCCAACGCCGCAAATGAATCCATATTTAGTCGGCCACTGGCAGTGCGAGTGTTGTGGCAGGCGACGCACTTCTTCGCAAAAATCGGTGCTATGTGCCGAGAGAACGAAACAAAGCGACCGAGAGGTTCCATGGCAGCCTCAGCAATGCGTTGCTTATCAACGTACTCACTCTGCAATTTCTCAACCTGAATTGCCGCCGCAGTAATTTGAACGTCCAGGTCCTTCTGCTTTGCTGCCAGAGCTTCCTGCTGGGTCTTCGCATCAGCAATCTGTTTCTGACGTAATTTGTCTGCATTCTGAAGATCAGCGACACGCAGTTGCAGCTTAAAGTGCAAGCGGCTTTGTGCTGCGAATTTATTTTGGTGATCACGCAAAGCAACATCGGCCGCATTCATCGCGGCGACTGCCGCCGCGACATGCTTTTCGGCGTCCGCAACCTTTGCTTCCGCCAACGACGCCAATTCTGTCGCCCGTGCCTGCAGAGCCTGCAACGATTTGATCGACGCCGCCAATTCAGCACCCACGTCTTCAGTATTCAATCCCGCCGACGTTGCAGCAGCCTGCAAAACGGCCAGCGATTGTTCAAGGGACTTGATACTCGCGTTGACCTGGACCACTGCAGCCGACGCATTGTGTGAACGAGCTCTTTCGGGTTGGACCAGCGATTCCTGTTCCTTCACAACCTTGCGGGCAGCCGATGCAAACACTCGAGCAACATCCACATCTTTAGCAAGAGCGTCGTAAGCTGTTCTGGCTGCCGAAAGTTCTTCCGTCGCTTTGGGAAGAGATTCCTGGGCCGTCTTTAATGCAGCCGCCGCTTTGTTTTCAAATTGCCGCTGTTCAAAAAGCTGCGTCTGCAGAGACGCCAATTCTTTGGTCAAAGAAGCGTGCTGAGCTGTAGCGACATCAGCTTCGGTTTTCGCTGCCGCAGCGACCGCCAGCAACTGATCGACCTGCTGATGACGCTTTAGTTGCTCCGACAACGATGCCACCTGCAGTGACGTTTCTGATTCCAGAGTAATCGCTGCCTTCAGAACCGCGCTATCCGCGACTACGCGCTGCTGCGCATCCGTCAACTGCTTTTGCAGTTGCGTCTCACGCTTGATTGCGACGTCAACAGTTGCCTTCTTCAAAGCGATCTGCTTCCGGGCCTCCATTTGCTGTTTCACAACGGAGTCTAACTGCGACTGTAGAAAGTTGGTGTCAACATTCCCTGCGTCGTCACCGGACAGCCGAGGCGTTTCTGCTAAAACGATGAACGCTGCGATAACGAAACAGAAGATTTTGGAAACGGGCGAGGTCATGAGGAGGGTCTCTCAAGGAGGGTAGATGTTGCCGAAATGCAACATCCTGCCTAAACCTAACATTAGGATTCAGACCAAGACACGCCCTGTCAAGCTCTCCAGAAACGTTAGTGTAACACCAATCCATTTTGTAAAGGTCGGAATAATCGCCACAACCGTCAAATCCCAAAACACGGCGCATGCAGAAAGCCCGATACGATCGAGACCGAACCGGGCTTCGCAATATGTCCAAGATGGAAACCTAACGTCTTCGCTTATTTGCGATGGCGAATCTTGGCTCGCATACGACGCTTCTTGCGGCCAATCTTCCGACGTCCTTTACCTGTCCTCTTTGTTCCCATTCTGCTTACTACTCCAAGATCAAAACGTTCCGAAGTTATCTGTGAGTGTCAGGATAGCAAAGCACAGTGGATCCGGCAAATGCGGTTTCCACCAGTATCGAAACTATCCAATAATTCTCTGAACTCGGCCACTTCGAACACGAAGCGTGATTCCGATTGCCCCAAACATACCTGAATAATTGAATCAACGCCCTTCACCTCGGCGTTTTCCACGAATTTTCCCTTTGCTTTTCGGCTTCCCGCTATGCGAACTGGGGCTTTTATGCGGTGGTTTCCCAGAAGACTGCGTTTGGGGAGCCGACTGTGAGGGGCGTTTCGGGCGGCTTTCCGTAGTTCCTACAACCCTAAGGTCCAACTGCCGACGATCAACATCGACGTTTACGATCAGCACTTTGACGGGGTCTCCAAGCCTAAACTCGGCCTTCGAACGGTCTCCAACAAGGCTTCTGCTGGCCTGATTGAAAGTATAAAAATCATCCGTCAGCGAACTGATGTGTACCAGCCCTTCCGCCGGCACCTTGATTCCCTGACAAAACAGCCCAAAGCTTTCGACGCCCGTTATGAACGCATCCATCTCCTGACCAACTTTGTCTTCGAGATAGCGAAGCAGCTTGATTCGCTTCAACTCACGTTCTGCCTTCTCAGCCCGCCGCTCTGTGACCGAACAGCTTCTGCCAAGTTGAACAAGCTCCGTCATCCCGGACAGCTTTGGCTTTCGACCTGCCGCCAGTTCGCCAATGATTCGATGAATCGTCAGATCGGGATATCGCCTGATCGGACTCGTGAAGTGGCAATAATCTTCTTCGTTCAACGCGTAGTGCGAAGTGTCATCCGGAGCATATTCCGCCTGCTTCATTGTTCGCAGCAAAGCAAAATTGATGGCACGTTCTTCCGGCTTGCCGACAACACTGTTGATCAGTTTCTGAATGTCCTTTCGACTCTGAAACTTTTCCAGTTCATAACCCAGGCCACGACAAAAGTCCTGAAAGGCTTTTTGTCGCAGTTCGTCCGGAGTTCCGTGTGCTCGACGAAGAAACGGGATATCCCGGGCTGAAAGAATCTGAGCCACTGCGATGTTCGCCGCCAACATGAACTCTTCAATAATTTCGTGGCTTTGATCGTGGTGTCGTTCGTGAGCCCCTGTCACATGGCCATCGTCGTCGAAATCAATTTCGACTTCCGGAATCCCCATCTGCAAAGCGCCATTTTCAAAGCGATGGCGACGCAGCATTATGGATAATTCGTACATGCGATGCAGTAGCTGCACAACTTTGGCCGACACCTTACCTTCAACACTTTCGGGATGACTAACAATCGGCATCACCTGTTCGTAGGCGAATCGCTTCGACACCTTGATCACCGTGTTCGCAACTTCAGCGCCTTGAGGCCGTCCCTGGGCGTCGAATTCGATAAACACGCTTTTCGTATAACGAACCTGACCTTCCTGCAAACTCGCCAGACCATTGCTGATCACTTCCGGCAGCATGGGAATTACGTGTCGAGGCAGATACACGCTGGTGCCGCGTTCGATGGCCGAACGATCCAGTGCACCACCAGCAGGCACAAAATGCGCCACGTCAGCGATGTGCACGCCCAGTTGCCAATGACCACGCTTATCTTTTCGAAGCGAAATCGCATCGTCAAAGTCGCGAGCGGTTGCCGGGTCAATCGTGACAATGGTTTCTTTTGTCATGTCCAGACGATCACCGAAGTCGGTATCGTCGAAATGGTCTGCCTGCAGCCGCGCTTCTTCCAGCACGTCTTCACCGAAATCATCAGGCAGTCCCAGACTGTAAACCACGGTCTTCGTATCAACGCCTGGATCTCCTCGCTGACCCAGCACTTCGGTCAGGACAGCCTGACCAATTCGATCCGCTGACGGAAATCGAAGCATTTCAATGACAACCTTGTCGTCAGCCTTCGCTCCCTTTGCTCCGGGGTCGCCAACATGGATGTCGCCCTGAAAGGCCGTGCCATCAACGCGTACGAATCCCTGGCCGTTCGCTTCCAGATAGGTGCCAACAAACACATTGCTGGCTCGTTCAAGAACTTTTTCAACGCGGCCGCAACGCTGTCCATTGCTGCGTTCGCGATTACTAAGACGCACAAGAACTTCATCGCCCGTCTGGGCATCATGAAGATCACGGGACGATATGTAGACGTCCTGATTTTTCGCTCCGGCGGGAGAATCGTTCGGGATCACGAACCCTGCACCGCTGGTAATTTTTTTTACAGTTCCCGTGACAAATCCGGCTGCCGCCTTCAGTTGAAGACGGCCTTTTTTGCCTTCTCGAATTTTCCCGGCAGACACAAGTCCATCCAGTGTCTCGCGGAATCTCAGCATTCCCTTTTTGCCAATTTTCAGCTTCTTCGATAACGCACCGATATCGATTGGTCGATACGCGGGCTCCGAAAGACACTCAATGATTTGGTCTTCTAGTTGTTTCAATGTTTTTCCTGTGGGCGGCATGGCCGCCTTTCAATTTGAGCTAACGCTCTGTGTTTTTTTGGCCGGACGCCATGCATCATGAAGTATTGGTTTCCGGACAGTTTGTTTAAGTTAAGTTTCAGAACGACGAAGCGGCACGATTAAGTTTCTGACTTACCGTACCCTTTGAACAGTTTTCGTTCAATTCGCGGGCTGTACGGCGTCCAGGCCGCATCTTTGTTCATGTCGTCTTCGATCGCACGAGTAAACTCGTGCAACTTTGCATCAAGATTATCAATGTGGTGCAACACGATCGCTTCCGGTGTCATAGGTACTCGAGGACTTCCAAATTCCAGACTGCCATGGTGACTCAGAATCATGTGCTTTAAGCGCAGAACGTCTTCCTGATTAATTTCGGCGCCACCCATTTCGGCGCGAGCCATCAGAAGCTTCTCGTTCAGAATCTCGACAGCAATGTTCATGTGACCGAGCAGCTGACCTTCGTCGGTGTACGACAAAGTCGGATCCCACGCAAGTTCTCGCACCTTACCGAGGTCGTGCAGCAGCACTCCCAGCAACAGCAGGTCGCGATTTAGATTTGGATAATGCCCACAAAGTCGGTCCGCCACTTCGGCCATACTCACAATGTGTTCGATCAGCCCACCTTGATAAGCGTGATGAGCCTTCACTCCGGCCGGAGCGGCACACATATCGTCCACCAGTGCCTTATCAGACAGGAAGCACTCTGCCAAGGTTCGCAGTTTATCCGATTTAATTGAAAGTAGCAGTTCATGGAGTCGTTCCAGCAACGGACCAACATTGGCCTGAGGCTCAACCAGAAAGTCTTCCGCGTTGTAGGTGGACTCCGACGCAAGGTCGATATAGTTGACAATCATCTGCAGCCCTCCCTGATAAAGCTGCACCTTGCCTTTGATATGAACCATATCACCCACAGAAATGTGGTTAACACGGTCTTCCTGCACGTTCCACATCAAACCACTGATAATGCCCGTCTTGTCTCGAAGAGTCGCGAGCAAATAAAGGTCAGCATTGCGATTGGCGCGTAACTGCTTGTCGGCCAGAAGGTAAATTTCATTGACATTGGATCCGTCCGACAGTTCTTTGACAAACGTTCGAGGCATCATGGGCTTTCAGGATTTTGGAAACTGGTCTACCGAGAAGAGCGTGAAGGATGACGTTTGTCCGACACTCTGCCCACGTCGTGCCTATTCCGTGGATTTAAATTGAAGGGAGCGTGAATTCTAAACACCATCGGAAAGACCAACAACCAGTACGGCTTATCGGGCCTAAGCCGAGAATCTGCCTGAAAATTAATGAGCGACTGACTTTACCCTTGCTGCGGCCGATAAACACCCGCCGGAAGACTCCAATTATGCGAGATGGGCTATCAACATCGCCATTCACTCGCCTGAGTGTCAGTCACCCGACTCATTATCATCGTCAGACTTGCGGCGACGGCGGTTTCGAGTCGACTTGCGTTCAGCCGCCGTTGGACGCGGCTTTGCTTCACGCTTCAACAACTCCGGCTCGAGCCTGATGGCTGGTGGCGTTGGACTGACGTCCGTGTCTCGACTGATCGACGAACCTCTTTGCTGGCGTTGCCTGCGGTTTCGTCGACCTTTGCCTTCGGTTTCCTCATCCGCAGTCTCCAGTTCCGCCTGTGTCAGCGGTTCCGGTTCACGACCGTCAGGCAGAATTTCAAAGCCGATTAACCGCTCAATGCTACGAAGTTTTTCGCGTTCTTCATCGGTGCACAAAGATATTGCGATTCCGGCTGCACCTGCGCGCCCCGTTCGTCCAATGCGATGAATGTAACTTTCCGGATCAATTGGAAATTCGAAGTTGAATACGTGAGTCAACCCGTCGACGTCAATTCCGCGAGCGGCCAGGTCTGTGGCAACAAGTATTTGAACCTTGTTCTCACGGAATTCATTCAAAGCTTCCTGGCGAGCAGTTTGCGACTTGTTTCCGTGAATCGCGACAGCGTTGATTTCGTGTCGTTCCAGGTATTCGGCGACTGATGATGCTCCGCGTTTTGTCTTCACAAAGACAATAGCCTGTCCAACATCATCGGCTTTAATCAACTTCACCAGCAACGGCTTCTTTTGACCGTATTCCACAAAAATTACTCGTTGATCAATGGCCTCAACGCTGGCTTCTTCCGGAGTCACATCAATACTGAACGGATCGTAAAGCAGCTTATCCGACAGCCGGACAATCTTTGGCGGCATCGTTGCCGAAAAGAACATCGACTGCCGACTAAGCGGCAGCACCTTCATGATTTTCTTAAGATCAGGCAGGAACCCCATGTCCAGCATCCGGTCGGCTTCGTCCAGGACAAAAACCAGCAGACGGTTCAGATAAACGCAGTCCTGGCCAAGCAGGTCGAGCAGCCGGCCGGGTGTCGCAATCAGAACATGCACGCCTTCTTCAATTGCCGCGACCTGACTTTCCTGCCCGACGCCGCCGTAAACCACCGTGTGGCTGATATCGACATGGCGGCCGTACGTCGCAAAGCTGTCGCCGATTTGAAGTGCCAGCTCGCGAGTGGGCGACAAAACCAGAACCAATGGCCGCTGAGGCACAGCCTTTTGTTCCTGCCCGACCAGCAGATTCAGAATCGGCAGGCAGAATGCGGCCGTTTTTCCAGTCCCTGTCTGAGCGCAGCCTAAAATGTCCTGCCCGGCCAAGGCAGCCGGAATCGCCCGCTCCTGAATGGGAGTCGGAACAAGGTAACCTTCTTCTTCGATTGCTTTTTCAAGCGAAGGAAGAAGATTGAGTTCTTTAAAAGTGGTCAAGGAAAATCCTGCAGCTGAACTATGTTCAAAAAATTATTGACTCTGACTTCACTTCAGCAATGAATTGTGGCGGATTTTCGCGGATATCCGAACGCATGCTGCGACTTATCAATGTTTGCCGAACGAAGATAAATTTCATCAGCAATCTGGCGAAACGACGGGAATGCTAAGCGAAAACCGTAATTCGGACTGGCCACAATGGCTTTGACGAGGAAAAATAGAGGCAGGTAGATGTAAAACGTTACAAATTCCTACTCTAACAACAATCAAAGAATATCAGACTTCCAGGGAAACTATATGAGATCTTCAAACCCGGCTTTAACCAGCAGTGTTTTTCAGAACATTGACTCGTATGCCGATTCAACTCGGATGACCATTACGGGCACGGCCCTGAAAACGCTAATTGCGGTCATGCTGGCATTTATGACAGCCGGCTTCACGTTCATCAAGTTCGAGCAGGGCCAAAACGTTGTACCGTATCTCATCGGCGGCTTTATCGTGGGCCTGATTGCGGCCATCGCCACGATCTTTAAGCAGGAATGGGCTCCGATTACCACGCCCGTCTACGCTCTGGCTGAAGGATTTTTCCTGGGTGGCATTTCCGCCATGATTCAATCGCAATTCCCTCAGGTACCAATTGTGTTTCAAGCGTGCGGACTAACGATGGGCGTTCTGTTTATCATGCTGGTGCTGTACCAGACTGGCATCATCAAGGTTACCGCCAAGCTAAGAATGGGTATCGTTGCCTGCACAGGGGCGATTGCATTGCTGTATCTGGTTTCCTTCGTCCTCAGCCTTTTCGGCATGCCGATTGGCTTCATCCACAGCGCTGGCCCAATGGGTATTGCCTTCAGCGTATTCGTTGTTGGGCTGGCCGCCTTCAACCTGCTGCTGGACTTTGACTTGATCGACCGCATGGCAGCACATGGAGCTCCCAAATACATGGAATGGTACGGAGCGTTCGCACTGATGGTCACCCTGGTTTGGCTTTACATGGAACTTCTACGACTGCTTTCCAAGCTGAATCGCCGCGACTAAGCTGTCCCCAAAGCTGCTAATTCAAAACACGCAAAGGCTCTGTCGAATTACTTCCACAGAGTTTTTTCAATGCGCCGATTCAATATAGCAATCTCTCTTCGCTTCGCCACAGACGCTGGAGGCAGTCCTGAAATCGCAAATTCACAGGCACGCGGCGCGAACAAGCGATTGCAAAACTCACTCGCGAGTCGTGCTGGTATTGAGAAGTCCGCCGCAGCGGTTTTGGGACGCTTCTAAAAGAAACTAACGCTTTGCGGTTTTCAGCCTTACAACTTTTCGCCGAACACGCACGCCTTCGATGTGATCAAATGTCAGCAACAAAGCTCCCACAGCTGCGTACTCATCAAACAACGCAGCAATCACAGATTCTTCGCCAGGCCATGGAAATGCGTAGATCACATCAAAGTCGTTGGGCGCCATGCCAAGCTGCTGGTACGCGTCGTCGGTGGTACACGTCAACCAGACGTTGTCGCCCGAACAAAGTTGTTCAACAATAGGTTCGCCCCCGACCGGCACCATGCTGCCGGTTACAAAGTCAACGGGCAAATCGAAGTCTTCAGCAAGCATCCGGGAACCAGTCACCAGGCTGTCTTCGATTTCAATGCCGTAACATTCGAATTCCAGCAGCGCGGCCAACATCGCCACGACGCCGAACCCACTGCCCCATTCGCAGAACGTGCTGCCAGTGGCTAAATCGTTTTCCACCAATGCATCAAGAGCATGGAAGACTGGCTCGAAATCGCTGGGCACAAACCCACTGATACGAATCTTTCGCTCGGCAATGAAATCGCGAATCCGAATGTCCGCTTCCGCCAAAAATTCGGCGACATCGCGAGGAAGACGCCGCTCACGAATATTCAGCGGCACATCAATCAAGGGCATGTTGGGGTTCCGGAACGATCAGTTTCACCAGCGGCAACAGAATCATGTAGCTCCAAAACTGTCGGCGTGACAATGACCAACAGATCGGTGCTAATCCTAGCAAGTCCGGTACTGTTGAACATTCTGGACAGATACGGCACTCCCCGAATCCCGAATTTTGTCGACTGGACTTCAGCCTGTATCGGAAACCGCCAAATTGCCAGACTTTTCCCCGTCGGATCAAAGGCAGACAGCTGTATCTCGGTCGCTCTGACTTCCAGCACCTGAACCTGGTGATTCACCGGTCATGCCGACACAACTTCGAAATTTTTGACCTTTGAAACATTGATCAACATATCCAACCGGGCTCCATCTGACGGCGAGATGGCCGAAGCTCGATTCGTGTTCCGTCTTCCAGAATCCGAATTTCCGACTCGGGCGGACCACCGTTCGGCTTCAATCCTACGACAAATGGGCGTTAAACCGAATCCTTAATCTCCGCCGCCTGACCATCGAACAGCGTGACCCTGGGAGCAAACATCGTATTCGAAGCACGTCCTGCTGCACCAGATGCCGTCGCGATTCACTGGTGAGTGTCATCACAAAAACAGGCTGGCGTTTCGTCAGAACGCTGGTGGCTGAAACCAACTAAATTCCGTTATTTTGCTTAAATGCTTCGGGGTGCCAGACGAATCAAAGCATCCTGTTTCAATTTTCAAAACACGCCTGATGCCGCGCTGGTCAGACTCACTTCGATCAAAATCTGGGGCACGACGCGATCTGCCAGAGCATGCCCAAAGGCTGCGGCCCTGGAAGTAGCTCCGTCATTTTCCTGAGCATCATAGGATGTTGCGATCAAGGCGAACAAAAGGACAACAGAACGACTCGCAGGACGACTCCGTCCTCAAAATGCACGTTTCTAGACATTCCATGCTCCACCCGGGTAGCATAAGGAGTACACGGTTTTTCCAGAATAGCGTCTGCAGCGATCCGCCGTGATCACTCATTCACAGTCGCCAAATACGGAACCACTTCATGCGCACAGTCGTTTTACTAAGTCTGTCAGCGATCTTCGCCAACACGGGCTATGCCGCAAACTTTGAACAACACGTCGCTCCGATTTTGATCAAGCGTTGTCTGGAATGCCATAAGGGGAACACTCCGTCAGGAGGCCTTAGCCTCGAATCCGCCGCCGGGCTAAATAAGGGTGGCGAATCTGGTAATGCTTTTGTTTCCGGCAAACCGGCCGCCAGCTATTTGCTGCAGAGAATTCATGACAAAGAAATGCCTCCGCCCGTGAAGGGAGAGACGCAGAAACTTTCAGAAACCGAAACGCAAATTCTAAGCGACTGGATTCAATCCGGAGCACCATGGCCCAAAAACCGCACCCTGGATCTTTACGAAGTCACCACAGAAGTTCGCGGCGGCCGCGACTGGTGGGCTTTTCAACCGCTGAAACGCCCGACTGTTCCGGAAGTCGCGAATACTGCAGCGGTTGCTAATCCCATCGACGCGTTCATTGTTCACCAATTGGAACTCAAAAACTTTTCGCCAGCCCCTCTTGCAGACAGCAGAACAATCGTGCGGCGAATGTTCTTCGATGTGATAGGTTTGCCTCCAAACTTTGATCAACTAAACAACTGGAACGCCAACTTTGACGCAGACACGCTGGCGGATCATCTGTTGGCAAGTCCTCACTTTGGCGAACGCTGGGGACGACACTGGCTGGACCTGGTCCGGTATGCAGAAACGTCCGGATACGAACGCGATCAACCCAAGCCTTTCGCGTGGAAGTATCGCGACTGGGTCGTCAATGCGATCAACACAGATATGCCGTATGACCAGTTTATTCGCGAACAACTGGCCGGAGACGAGCTTCCCAATAAAACTCACCAATCACTGGTCGCCACCGGTTTCCTGCGTCTCGGGACATGGAATGACGAACCAAACGACGATGCGGATTATCAATACGATCGACTGGAAGACATGGTGCACACGTCGTCGTCCGCATTTCTCGGACTAACAGTCAAGTGTGCTCGCTGCCACGACCATAAGTTCGATCCGATTCCACAGGACGACTACTACAAGTTTGCATCGGCGTTCTGGCCGGGACCCATCGCAGCTCGAGATCGCGCGTTGTTGGGTGGCCCTTCAAAAGAAGAACTTGGCGACGAAGCAGTGCTGGGCTGGACGGACCTTTCCGCAGTTCCGTCGCCATTGCACGTTCTTAAAAATGGCGAACGAGATAAACCGCTGCATCCGGTAACACCAGGCACACTGACGTTTGCTGCGGCGATCACAACAACATTCGAACAGCCACTTGCCGACGCTCAGACAACCGGACGTCGTCGCCAACTGGCCAACTGGATCACCGAACAAAACAACCCGCTGACCGCTCGCGTTTTCGTTAACAGAATCTGGCAACATCACTTTGGTAATGGCCTGGTCCGTTCGCCCAACAACTTCGGATTCAAAGGAGAACTACCCACGCACCCGGAACTTCTGGATTGGCTGGCAGCCGAACTAATTTCTAGTGACTGGTCGCCAAAGCACATTCACAAACTCATCCTCATGTCCCGCACCTGGCAGCAATCGTCGCTGCATCCCAACGCGACCACATATGCAGAAACGGATTCGGCCAACACGTCATGGTGGCGAGCCAACCGACGACGCCTCGATGCAGAATCGCTGCGAGATGCTTTGCTGGTTGCTTCCGGCGAAATCAATCTGCGAATCGGCGGCGAAGGTTTCAAACCAACCATCAGCGCCGAAGCACTGGAAGGTTTTTCTCGAAAAGACGCGGTCTGGCAGGCCGCCTCTGCAGCAGAACAACATCGCCGCAGCCTGTACATCTTTGTCTCGCGCAGTCTGATGCCGCCAATCATGACAACTTTTGACCAGTGCGACACCACCCTGCCCTGCGGTCAGCGCGATGTCACCACTGTGCCGACTCAGGCGCTGGCAATGCTGAACAACGAGTTCGTTCATGCAAGAAGTGAAAGTCTGGCAACACGAATTAAAAAACTTCACACCCCAACAGATGAACAGATTACCGCTGTCTGGAAGTCAGTTCTTTCACGCCCGCCAACAGCCGCCGAACGCGATCTTGCGCTGCAGCATCTGAAATTTCAAAGCCAGAACTTCACCGCAAACGCAACGCTTTCAACACACCACGCCCTGACATCCCTGTGCCACGTGCTACTGAACTGCAACGAGTTTCTGTACATCGACTAGCAGCGGTCCCAAAACCGTTCCGGCGAACTTCTCAATACAAGCGCGAAACGCAAGCGAGTAAATCTGGCAATGGCTGGATTCACTTGCTCGCGCCGCGGGCTTGTAAATTTGCAATTTCAGGACCGCCTCTAGCAGAACGAAAACCTGTCGCACTGGATACTCCTCACCCAACAACGTTGGTTTTATTTGGTATACAATAATGAAAAATCCTTTCCCCTGTGGACAAACTCGACGCGAAGCCCTCTGGCAAATGGGAGCTGGCTTTGCGGGAACGGCGATGACCGGATTGCTGTCAAGCGATGGTTTTTTTTGCCAGCTTCACGGCGCCGAATCCGTGGGTGCCCCGGCTCCGCTGGCCCCCAAAGCCGCGCAGTTTCCGGGAAACGCCAAGGCCTGCATTTTCCTGATGATGAATGGAGCACCGAGTCAGGTTGATACATTCGACTTCAAACCAGAACTCATAAAGTACGCTGGCAAGCAGATGCCCGCCGACCGCAAGTTCATTAACTCAGGTGGTCGAAAAATGGGATACCTGACTCCCAACTGGCGACGCTTCCTGCCTGGCGGAGACAGCGGTCTGTTGGTTTCCGACTACTTCCCCAACGTCCGCAGGCATGCAGATAAACTGGCAATCATCAATTCGTGTCACACAGACAGCCATGCTCACGGTTCGGCATTGGTTGCGATGAACACCGGCAAGACATTCATCGGTCGCCCGTCACTGGGAAGCTGGTGTACGTATGGACTGGGAACGGAAAACCAGAGCCTGCCCGGCTACGTTGTGATGATGGATAAACGCGGCGGCCCAATTAGTGGTCAACCTAACTGGGGCAGCGGGTTCATGCCGTCGACGTTTTCAGGCACGTTGTTTCGCCCCACAGGAAATCCAATCCTGAATCTCAAAGGGCCCGCTCATATCACGAAAGATGTGCAGCGAGAACAACTTGACCTATTGGCGAAACTAAACCAGCAGCACCTTGACGAACGCCCCGACGGAGCCGAATTGGCGGCACGAATGAAGACCTACGAACTTGCGTATCGCATGCAGTCGCAGGCACCGGAAGCCGTGGATGTTTCCCGAGAAACGCAGGCAACGCTGGACATGTACGGTGTCGGCGCACAACCCACGGATGAATACGGACGCAATTGTTTGATTGCTCGGCGACTTGTCGAACGCGGCGTGCGATTTATCCAGCTGTATTCAGGCGGAGGACACCTGGAAGAAACCTGGGATGCTCATGAAAGCATCGAAAAGAACCACGGTCGTCATGCAGCCGAAGTCGACCAACCCATTGCCGCACTGCTATCGGATCTGGAAGAACGCGGACTGCTGGACGAAACGCTGGTTGTGTGGGGCGGCGAATTCGGACGCATGCCATTCAGCGAAGGCCAGAACGCTCCCGGCCGCAATCACAATCCGTATGGGTTCAGCATGTGGTTTGCCGGCGGCGGAGTCAAAGGTGGCATTCGCTACGGCGAAACCGACGAATTTGGTTTCGAAGCCGTCAGCAACAAAGTTCACCTGCACGACATTCACGCCACCATTCTGCACCTGATGGGACTCGATCACGAACTGCTCAGCTACTTCCATCAGGGCCGCGAAGAAACGCTTACGGACGTCGGCGGTCGAGTCGTCTCAGACATCATCGCCTGATGGCGAAAATCATCCGTGCTCACGAATCTCACGCTGCGACTTCGCACAGGACTTCAGCAATGAACCGGCATCCATTTCACACGTTTTTCATGATCCTGTTTTTCATACTGCCTCTAGCGGCAGTAACTCAGTCGGCCTCAGCGCAGGAATTCCGTCAGCCGGAAGCTGAGGCGTTCCCGCAGCTGTTTCAATGGACAGACACCTGCAACGTATACGTCCTTCGCGATGGCAACGCTGCACTGCTGATCAATCTGGGAGACGGAAGTGTGCTATCGAAACTTCCGGAGATTGGCGTTCAGCAGGTTGAACAGGTCGTCTTCACCGATCATCATCGTGAAAACTGTCAGGGCTTCGAGCAACTTGATCGCCGCGTCACAAAGATTGCTGTTCCCGCCGCAGAACAAGAACTGTTCGAAACCCCAACCGCGTTTCGCAAATGGGCCCCGACGCTTGGCGACAAATATTCGGTTTACGGTGCCAGCTATGTGCGTCCACCGCGCCTACCGATATCTATCGATCAGACGCTCGAAACCGGCACAGAATTCTCATGGCGCGAATACAAACTCCGCTGCCTGGCAACTCCGGGAAGCTCCCCAGGCGGCATGACGTACCTGCTGAGCAGCGCCGGCAGGACGCTGGCCTTTACCGGCGGCCTGATTCATGACGGTGCCAAAATGACGAACTGGTTCGACACCGAATGGGATTACGGCTTCGGCAAAGGCGTCGACACGCTCACCGAATCCGTTGCGATCGTACTGGAACAAACACCCGATATCCTGTTGCCGTCGCAGGGGCCGATCATCCATGATGCCGTCGACCAACTGCGGCAGTTTGGCCGTCGGCTGACAAAGTTTCGCGAACGCTATGTGAGAGGCTATCCGGTGTTCGACAAGACGGTATCGAAGCGTGATCCGATTTCGCAACCAACCAAAGTGCCGCTGCTGAATCAGGTGACTCCGCATCTGTACAAGCTGAACCACACAATGCAGGGACGCAATTTTTCGATCATCATCTCAGACAACGGCCACGGGCTTGTGCTGGACTGCGGTCTGTTTCCCGAACAGACGCTGGAAGAAATCGTCGTTGGAATGCGCGAACATCTGGGTCTGAAGCAGATTGACGCCGTCTGGATTTCACATATGCACGGCGACCACTTTCTGCTCGGCAAAGTGCTGAAGGAAAAGTACGGTGCTCAGGCATGGACGCTGGACCGCATCGTGGACCGTTGCGAACACCCGCGACGTTACGACTACGCCGCATTAATCAACACTTATGGCGATGGTTTCGACGGCATGAAGATTGACCGCCCGATCGAAGAAGGGGAAATCGTCGAATGGGAGGGCTATCAAATTCACGTCGACTGGATGCCCGGCCAAACGGAATTCGGCTGCTGCCTGTGGCTGGAACTGGACGGACAAAAGATCGCCTTCACCGGCGACAACCTGTTCGGCAGTCCTTCCGATGTGACTCAGGATGGTCACGAATGCGTTGTCGCCCGGAATAGCGGCATCTTTGAGGAAGGATATCTTTACGCCGGAAAGTACCTTCAAAAACTGCAGCCCGACCTGATCATGGGCGGCCATTCCTATGTGATGCCGCAACCGAAGGCGTTCATCGATCGCTACACAACGTGGGCTCAGGAAATCATCACCGTGTATCGCGACCTGTTGCCCGATCATGATTACGAATACGACTTCGATCCGTATTGGGTCTCCGCGTATCCCTACCGAGTCGACTTCACAGAATCGGCTCAGCAAATACTGCAGGTCACCGTCCGCAACTTCCGCAGCACAGCACAGACGCATCACATCAAGCTGATTCTTCCGCAAGGTGTGACAGCCAACCCAACCATACTGGATGGCAACGTACCGGCTGAATCTCGTCGCACGTTCTCCGTGCAGCTAACTGCGGACACCACTGTCCTGCCACCCGGCCTGCAGATTGCCCCGTTCGACATCACACTCGACGGCAAACCCAAAGGACAAATGTTCGACTTCGTGCTGAAAGGCGGCGAACAACCGTAAAGCAAACTATCGCCTGCCACTTCTCCGTTATCCAGCTATGTAGGGCACAGCTCCCACTTGCCTTCCTTAACGGGCCTGCAAACGCACCGCCAAGCCGGCTTCACGAAACTCACCGACGCCTTCGGCCTGCCACCATTGGAATGTAAACCAATCAAAACCAATTGCGCCTCCGCATGCGCCTACAACATTTATTGCACATCAGCCCCGGATCCACGAAATGTCAGCATGACGAAGGCAGCCGGGATGCCGTGCCCTACAGAAACGGTGGTCGTAATTTGTTGCATGCTTTAGCTACTGATCTTAACGTCGTCGACCCATGCAGATTTATTGACGGCCAGCCGAAGGCGACTTTTGGTGGGGTGCCCAATGCCTGCTGATTGGAATTCGCCGACCAGCTTGTCATCAATCGTCACGCTCATCACGTCACTTTTGATCTGAACCTCAAGCGTGTGCCATTCGTTGAGTGCCAAATTGACGCTAAACTTTTTCTGCTTGCCCTTGAGCAACGCTGTGAGCTCCGGCGAGACTTTCTTGTCCTGTCGGGCCTGACGGTGCTCAAGCTTCATATTGCCGGTTTTCAGGTCGGAGAGTTCAACGGTCTTCGGTTTGATCCGAACAACACAAATGTGCCCGGCGTGCACAGATTTTTCGTTCATGTCAGCGATGTTGATTCCCAGATCATCTCCAGCGCCCAGCTTGAAACGCATACGAATATTAGCATCTTTGAAGGCGACTTCGTGGTGGACAGAAACGCCGTGATCTGCCACTGCAGCCATTGTGATATGCATAGCACCGCCTACCAGATCAACCTGCTTTACACCTTTGGCTCGGCTTTTACTGTTGGTGCCCCAGCCATTACCAACTTCTTCTTTCGCAGGATCAGATTCCTCGCGGTCAAAGTCATCTTCCAGCAGAATTGTCGCGGCCGCACCGGCGACAGTTGCGTCCTGAGCTATACTGATAGCCGCCGCACCTGAAAGCAGATTCAACACAAGAAACAAATTCATACATTTCATGGAACGGTGATCCGAAAGTAGGTAGATAGAATGGATTGCAAAATCTTCATCACGCAGACCATTCGCCTGCGAACAGTCTGCTAACCGAACAGCTTATGCGATGCTGTATAGCCGATTCTTGGAGCACGAATTAGCCCGCCACTTAATGCTTCGCCGTTCGGATTTAGATAAACTCGCCCAGTCTGCAATTCAGATTGGGGGCGACAATCGTTTACGTGAATGTTAAAGATGTAGGCCACATCCGATTCCGCCTTGAACCAGTGAATATTGTCTTTGTAATCAGAGACAGTAGAATATTCTCCCAGTTTAAAACTGCGATCGATTGTCGGGCGAATAATGATGTGGTCCTTCTCGTCCTCTACACGATCATAGTGCCGACCACGCAGATCACCGTTCAAAATCAAAAATGCAGTCGCCATGTTGTTGTGCCCATGAGGAACAACGGAGCGGCCTTTTTTGAGTGCAAAAATCTGTTTCCCAAACACCAGCTGTTTCGGAATCCCGTCGACTTCCGGAAACCGAAAGCCAAGACTCTTCGATCCATGATCCGGAATTTTGATGTCCTTTGTCAGCTTGTCGAAGTCGACCAACTTCAGAAGTTCGTCAAGATCGACGGCAGCAAATAGTTCCTCGACTTTCTGCTGCCACAAAATCTGTGACACCTTCTGCCCTTTGACATCTCGCCCCAACTCATCCAGGTCAGCCACCCACTTGGTCACCAATGGTTTCACTTCATCACCGAACGCATCGTGCTGAAATAAAGATTCCAGCAACGAAAACGTGATGATCGAACCAAGTGCATTCCGACCTAGCGTTCTTCGAGAAACCTGTTCCATCGCCTACACTCCCGGTTAAAAAACGTCTGTCACAAATTCACCAAACGCAGCCGTTTGCCGAACGCTGCACCCATTGAATATAACAAGTTCGGCAGGCCGCCACACACTGCAGCTACAAATTCAGAGGTCGCAACAAAATCCACGATTTTGCAGGCTTACAGGTCAGCAGCCGTCGAATGTTTCGGAACAGGATTTCCGAAGCAAACACCACGCTTGCAATTCAAACGGCAGAATCACCCGAGACTACTGCTCACTTTAAGCCGACAATACCTTCAGTCGTCCCTGCCCAATAAAAGCGGCAATAACGGGTGTCTGAGATTGATCTTAGTTGCCGCATGGAACCGCCTACTATACGCTGAATGTAGTTTCGGCATGGTGATTGTGCTGTATTGTTCAGCACAATCAACGCATCGCTGTGCCCTCCCTTCCTGCCTAAACCTGCCGCTGTAGAAACACAACAAAGGTCGCCCTTGACCAGTCTTCACCACAATCAAACGCCATCCCTGCTGCGCGCCCTGGCAACTGCTTCGATGATCGTCATATCATGCCTGGTGGCACCAGTTCTGCATGCCGATGAGCGAGCGACCGCCAATGCTGATGAACGCTTTTTTCTGGATAACATCGAACCGCTGCTGAAGGCTCACTGTTTGGAATGTCATTCGCACGCGGCCGGACAACTGGAAGGCGGATTGACTCTGGATTCGCGCAGCGGCTGGGTCCAGGGAGGCGATCGCGGAACCACCATCCATCCCGGTAAGGCAGAAGAAAGTCTGCTTATCAAAGCAGTGCGTCGCACTGACCCGAAGTTGCAGATGCCGCCCGACCAAAAGTTAACGGACGCTCAAATCCAACTGTTCGCGGAATGGATTCAACGTGGGGCCGCTGATCCGCGAAAAACTGTACACGCACCAGATGACAATGGTGACCCGCTGGACTGGTGGTCTCTGCGGACCCTGCAACAACCACCCGTCCCTGAATTGGCCAACGCAACGGGCGGCAATCCCATCGACGCGTTCATCGGCCAACGTCTTGAAACGGCGGGCCTGCCTCCTGCGCCACAAGCTGACAGGCGAACGTTGATTCGACGATTGTATTTCGACCTGCACGGATTGCCGCCAACTCCGGCGGGCGTTGCGGCATTCGAAGCTGACCCCGATCCTCAGGCTTATGAAAAGTTGGTCGATCAATTGCTGGCCTCAGAACGTTACGGAGAACGTTGGGCGCGGCACTGGCTGGACACCGTGCACTTCGCCGATTCGCACGGCTGCGAACACGACGTCTTCCGCCCGAATGCGTGGCGCTATCGAGACTACGTGATCGACAGTTTCAATCGGGACACGGCGTGGCCACGGTTCATTCGCGAACAACTGGCGGCCGACCGCCTGTTTCCTGAGGACACTCAACTGACAGCCGCGCTGGGATTCATTTCGGCCGGACCTCTCGAACTTAGCCGAGCCGGCACGGCGCCGATTACGTTCGATTATCTCGATCGCGACGACATGGTAGCACAAACAATGGCGGCCTTCGCCAGCGCCACGGCCAACTGCGCTCGCTGCCACAATCACAAGTTCGATCCGATTACTCAGGAAGATTATTACTCACTGCAGGCCGTGTTCGCCGGCGTCGGCAAAGGCGATATCGAATTCGATGCAGACCCACAAGTCGCCAGCAAACGTCAACACTGGAACGAACTGCTGCTGGCCACGACCAACAATGATCGTTTGAAACTGCTCGCCCCCGAGTATGCCGATATCGTTGCAAAGTGGGAACAGCAGACTGGAGACCATCCGGCTGTCTGGGAACCACTTTCGCCAGCGACTTTTCATTCCTCAGGCGGTGCGACACTGAAACGACTGGACGACCATTCCATTCTAGCCTCGGATGTTCGTCCTGATCTGGACACGTACACCATCACCGCGCCAACGTCACTCACAAGACTCACAGCCTTGCGACTGGATGTCCTGGCCGATGAAAGTCTACCAATGCATGGCCCCGGTCGACAGGATAATGGCAATCTTCACCTAACGGAATTCGAAGCCGTCGTTTTCGATCCGAACGCTCCTCAACCCACCCGGCTGAAGATCCACAGGGCGACAGCAGACTTTGACCAGCCTGACTGGACAATTGCCCATGCTCTCGACGGCGACCTGAAAACGGCCTGGGGAATCCACCCAAAGGTTGGAGTCTCGCACCATGCCGTGTTTGAATTGGAAGCAGCTCTGATTCTGCAACCTAACAGCCAGGTTCTGATCACTTTGAAACAATTACACGGAGCTGGTCACTTAATCGGGCGACTAAGGCTATCTGCAACCGATGCAGAAAACGCATCGGCTGATATATTACCAGAAGCTGTGCGATCGGCCATAAAAGTTTCCTCCGATGTACGATCAGAAGAACAGCGAACAGCCATCGCGGCGCACGTTCTGAAGCAACATGCCGAACAACAACTGGCCGCCCTGCCTGCAAAAGCAACCGTCTATGCCGTATCGAGTAGCTATTCACGCGCCAGTAAACTGCCTGAGCCCATAGCTCCAAAAATCGTCAATGTACTGCGGCGAGGTGACATTCATAAACCCGGAAACGTCGCCCTGTCGGGAGCATTATCGGCGATCGCGACTTTGCCCGGGCGATTCGAACTATTGGATGCCGGTGACGAAGCGACTCGCCGAGTTGCCCTGGCAGAATGGCTGGCCGCGACTGAGAACCCGCTGACCTGGCGCAGTGTTGTCAATCGAATCTGGTCGCATCATTTCGGAAATGGGTTGTGCGACACGCCGAACGACTTTGGCCGCATGGGCGGCATCCCTTCGCATCCGGAACTGCTGGATTGGCTAGCCGTATGGTTTCGAGACGATGCAAACGGATCACTGAAAATCCTGCACCGCCTTATTTTGCTGTCGTCCACTTATCAGCAGGCGTCTCGCATTCCGGAACTCATCGATTCTGTCAATCCGGAATCCTTAGACGGCGGAAACCGACTTCTGTGGCGAATGAACCGTTCGCGACTCGACGCCGAATCGTTTCGTGATGCGGTGCTGCAGATTTCAGGACGTATCAACTTCACAATGGGTGGCCCCGGAATACAACAGTTCACTCAGTCTAAAGGTGCTCAGGCAACACCCAAACTGGATTACGACGCCTTCGACTGGGGCGATCCATCTGCGGCACGGCGCAGCATTTATCGAGTGGTCTGGCGAGGTATCGCGGATCCGTTTATGGAGTCACTGGATTTCCCGGACCTTGGCCTGCTGGCTCCCAAACGCGGAGTATCCGTATCTGCGCTGCAGGCGTTGACAGTGTTCAATAACGACTTCGTACTGCATCACAGTCAGGTATTGGCCGATCAACTGACAACCCAACATCCTGAACTTCAGCACCAGGTGGCGGAAGCCTGCCGTCTGATTTTTCTGCGTGAACCTCGACAGGAAGAAACGGCTCTGCTGGCACAATACGCCAGCCAACACGGGTTGGCGGCCATGTGTCGAGTACTTTTGAACAGCAACGAATTTATCTTTGTGGACTGAATAATGTTTAACTCACGCAGAGAATTTCTGTGGAACATTGGTGGCGGCCTTGGCGGGCTGGCTGTTTCTCAGATGCTGGCGCAAGCCGCACTGTCGGTCGACAATGACCGCCCCAACCCGGAATTCAACGGAGGCCTGCATCATCCCGCCAAAGTCCGACGCGTGATCCAGCTGTTCATGACGGGCGGCGCCAGCCCGATGGATACATTCGACTATAAGCCCGAACTGGAACGACTTCACGGGCAAAAACTTGGGCCAACAGAAAAACCAGAAGGCTTCACCGCACCAGCGGGCGCCATTCTGAAGAGTCCCTTCGAATTCAAACAACACGGAGAAAGCGGTCGCTGGGTCAGCAGCGTGTTTCCTCATCAGGCCGAAGTTGTGGACGACATGGCTTTTCTGATGGCAATGGCGTCTAAGACAAACGTACACGGGCCAGCCACATACATGATGAATTCGGGCTTTCTGCTGCCCGGTTTCCCTTCGATGGGAGCATGGATTTCTTACGGTCTCGGCCACCTTACAGAAGAACTTCCCACATTTGTCGTACTGCCGGATGCCAAAGGCCTTCCGTATAATCAGAAAGGGCCGTTCTCCGCCGGCTTCCTGCCCGCCGTGCATCAGGGGACAATGATTAACGCGTCCGGAAAAAATCCGGTTCCCGACCTGTTTGCGAAGCAAAAGTTTCCGTTTGCCACGGCAGCCGCAGACAAAGACGGCTTTGCATTGTTGCAGAAACTCAATGCGGATCACGCTGTAGAAAACCCTAACGACTCGCGACTTGATGCACGCATTCAGTCTTACGAACTAGCCGCTCGCATGCAGCTGTCAGCTCCGGAAGCATTCGATCTGACCAAAGAAAGCGAAACGACGCACGCGTCTTATGGTTTAAATAGTCCGGTCACAGAAGACTTCGGCCGCCGCTGCCTACTGGCTCGCCGACTTGCAGAACGCGGCACTCGATTTGTGCAGGTGTGGAGCGGGCCTCAGGGAGCCACCGGCAACTGGGACAATCACGGCAGCATCTCGGGCGAATTGCCACCGATCGCCGCGTCTGTTGATCAACCGATCGCCGCGCTGCTTCGAGACCTCAAGTTACGCGGACTATTCGAAGACACGCTTCTGATCTGGACAACCGAATTTGGTCGCACACCGTTTGCTCAGGGTGGCGATGGCCGAGATCACAATGGTGGATCATTTGTCACATGGCTGGCCGGAGCCGGCATCAAAGCCGGAACCAGCTATGGCCAAAGCGATGACTGGGGTTATCAGGCCGCCGAAGGAAAAACGTATTGCTACGATTTCCATGCAACCGTGCTGCACCTGCTGGGCATCGATCACAAGCGGCTGATCTATCGCCAAAACGGAATCGATCGACGCCTCACAGATGTCCACGGACACGTTGTTAACGAAATTCTGACGTAGAAGACCGGCTCTGAAAATTCGCAAGATAGTGCCGGGAAACGCCCAGACTGAAAGTCTTTGCAAACGACTGCCGTCAAACAACAGTCGTCAAACAGCAGTCGTCAAACAGCAATCGTTCTTCTGTAACCGACAACGGTACGTTTCCGTAGGCAGCCTGAACAAGTTGTGGCTCAACCCCGATCAGACAACATCAACGGTGATCTTTTCGAAACCGTTCCATTCGTAGCCGCGAGGATTCCACGTGATGCTACCATCTGACGGCTGAGTCCGGCCGAACGAATCGACAGCGCGGCACCAGATTTCATGGCGGCCCACGGACAGATTTTTCCGCAGCTGAAACTGAGTCCAGCCGTAGAGGCTGTCGGATGGTTTCAGCTCAGCCGATTGCCACGTCTGACCTTTATCGATGGAAACGAAAACCGAACTGATCTTCGTCAGGCCATCGTTGAACGCAACGCCCTTGATTGTCGTCGTCCCGGATGGCAGTGGATCGCCATCGTTCGGAGACAACAGCACGCTCTTGATTTTCATATTCCAGTTGTAGGTGCTGTTCTTCAGAGTAAATTCGTACTCAGCACCGGGCTTGATGTTCGTCCGAGGCACCCGATAGCGTGGAATGTGATTCTCGTTAGTGGATTCTTCTGCAACAAAGTTTAACTGATCCAGCCACTTCATATGCATCGTTCCATACACGCCCGGAGTGACCAGTCGCACCGGACCGCCGTGAATGGCGGCAAGTGGTTCGCCGTTAAGATCCACAGCAATGATACTGCGATTCAGGACGTGATCGATGGGCAGGCTGTGAAGAAAATCTTCTTTACCCGGTTCTGGTTTGTCAGCGCCGGATGCGTTCACATAACGCACAGACTTATCAATTTCAATTCCTTTCGCTTCCAGTACCTTGCTGAGTCGCACGCCGGCAAACCGAACGTTGCCCACCCCGCCACGACCCCACTGTGTGCCGCTGGTTTCAGCCGTTTTGGAAAACAAAGAACGATGGTTGCCACTGCACTGCAACACCATTTCGTATTCGGTCATTTCCATTTCACACAGCTGAAAAAGTGAAATCGACAGTTCGCGGGTCACGCCGCCGGTCAGCTTCACCGTCCAGTTGGCGTGTGACGATGGAGCACACGTAGCGGAATCTGTCGGCTGCTGATTGTTGCGAACGAACAGCAGACTCTTCGGAGTTATCGCTGAATCTGCCAAAAGTTTCAGCGGTGTTTCAAACACGGCTGGATACTTTTTCAGCACCAGCAGTCGCTTGTCTTTACCCTGAATCAAAGTCGAAGCATCTTCCTGCTGAAAAGCAGAAAACGCCCTATTGCGGGAAGTGGCGGCGACAAAGACACCTGCCGTCGCAAGAAACTTTCGACGAGAATGTTTCGGGAATGTCACGGCAGGAATCCTCACGACAAGATTTCAATGCAAGCTGGCTGTGCCATTCGTCTCAGCCAAACAATCTACAATTTCAAAGTTACAATGTTATAGCCAAACACCAAAGATAATGCACGACCTTCCCCCAAAGTTACAGCACCAGAGGAACCCACAGACGCCAAACCCATCGTTCGTAATTCGACACGCAATAACAGACAACCACGAAAGACGCGAAATGAAGCCCTGCTCAGGCACGCCAAGAGATCCTGCCTTGACGGTTTTATGGCTTTTCAGGTGCATCTCCCGCACCTGAAAGAACGCTGATCTTCAGCATCTTCAGCACAATTTGAACGCGTCCAATTCGCGATGCGATTGGTTAATACCTCGGCAGTGAAGTGTCGATGTCCTGCGCCCAGACGTCGATACCACCGGCCATGCTGAGTGGATTTGTGAAGCCCTGCCCCTTCAGCCACATGGCGACGTTCATGCTGCGACCGCCGTGGTGACAGTGAATGATAATTTCGCTGTTTTTGTGCTGTTCCAGTTCGCCGACACGATTGGGTATCTGGCTCATAGGAATTAGCGTGGCCCCTGCAATCTTCACAAGATCGTATTCATTCTGTTCTCGACAGTCGATGAATACAAAGTCGTCGCCAGCATCCAGCTTCGCTTTGACAGTAATACAATCAACTTCCATAATCGCTATCCTCTTGTGTTTACAGCACAAGCCATTCGCTTGTGATTTGTGATAAAGACAATTCAAACTGAACTTAGAGCCTACGTCGCCGAAACACGATTTCGTCGCTCTAAAAACTGTTCAAAACAACTAGTCTAACATTGTGAATCGCGCGACACGCTGATTCCACGGAGATCAACATGAAGGTTGCCATTACCGGTGCAACTGGGTTCCTTGGGCGATACATGGTGAGAAAGATGCACGCTGTTGGCAACTCGTGCCGCTGCTGGTTTCGCTCAGAATCCAATTGTTATATTCCGGAATCGTCCGCATCCATTCTTGAATGGACGCCGGGAGAACTCGGCAATATCGAAGCCTGCGAAGATCTGCTGAAAGGCTGTGACGCCGTTGTCCATTCCGGCCTGCATCGAAACGGCGAATCGTTTCGAGGAACAGAAGGCGACATAACCGAATTCGTTCAAAAAAACATTGTCGGTACCATTCAACTTATTGAAGCCGCTCGAAAAGCGGGCGTGAAGAAATTCGTGTTTATTTCAACCTGCGCGGTGCATGAAAAAATTCTCGACAATCGGCCGCTAGATGAAACACATCCCCTGTGGATGACAACTCACTACGGAGCCTACAAAGCCGCTATCGAACAGTTTGTCCACAGCTATGGGTTCGGAATTGGATTCCCGATTGTTGCGTTGCGTCCGACTGGAATCTACGGGTTGCACCATCAGCCAGAACGCAGCAAATGGTTTGACCTGGTGCAGCGTGTTGCAAACGGCGAAACAGTAGAATGTCAGGGCGGCGGTAAAGAAGTTCATGCCGCCGACGTAGCCGAAGCGACCGACATCCTGCTGCATTCACAAGACAACGCGGGAGAAGTTTACAGTTGCTACGACCGCTACATCTCGCAGTTTGACGTCGCCACGATTGCCAAAGAACTCAGCGGATCAAACGCACAGATCAAGGGCACTCAAACTGCGCCAAAAAATGAAATCATCAGCGATAAAATCAAGGGGCTGGGCATGCAGTTCGGTGGCGAAGAACTGTTGAGAGCAACAATCCGCCAACTGATTGACGCCAGCACGCAATAAATAATTCGCCCCGACCTCGATCGCCCTACGGCAAAACATTAGTCATCAAACGGTGACGAATCTTCTGTTGAAGTTGACGTAACTTTGCCCGTGCCTTTTTCCAAATCATCTTTGAACCGATTCGCCAGCGTGAAGCCGAGTTTACCTTTGGTCAAAAACACCACGCCGTCCAACAAAGAAACCTGACGGATCGTGCGAGGCAAATCGGTGGCGGGGCGTTTCTTGGCGATCTCAGTCACGTCAACTCGTTCTGCTTTCTTCAAAGCGTAGCGAAGCATGGCGCCGCATTCTTTAACGTCGATATCTTTGACTTCTTTGGTTCGGGCAAAGACGTACAACGCGGTCCAGAACATTCGTGGAACCAGCATCATCATTCCGAAGATACGTTCAAGAATCGATTGATCTGATTCCAGGCTGCCCATGGCAAACGTCCATGCCGTTGACATTGTGGGCGCTATCGGAACGACGATCGATTTATCTGTCAGCTCAACTTCATGCTGTTCGTCACAAAGAGCCTTCGGAGCAGTCGTCCATGTATAAAAAACCATCCCGCCGAATATCCCGAGCACAGCAATTACCGCAGGAAACAGTCCATAGCCCCAATTCAGAAAGACAAACAGCAGGCCGCCCTGAAACAACAAGGCCGCCGTACCAATCGCGACCATGCCCAGCATCGCGCTGATCGTAAGTCTGTATTGGAATTCGACTTTTTCGCCGAGCCACGTGTTGAATTGATCTTTATTCATGGGGCTATGCTACTGAAAATTCGCCCGGCATCAATCAACGCAACAACACCGTTTGCGGTTTGCTGATTGCGGCAATTCACTCGCTGAATGCTGCTGCGCCGAGCGAGTTAAATCAGCAAGTCCCACCTGACTAAGTTACTACAAATTTGTGCTTTTGCAACATTGCCTGCTAACCAATAATTTCACGGCGTTGGTTAACGTAGTCCCAGACCACATAGCGATCGAGGTCTTTTCCGGCAGTAAAAAATACGCGGCCGCCTGTGCTTTCGGCTAGGCGATGAGCAAACTGGATGTCTTCCGAAGTCTGTGACCAACTAGGCAGCAGAAAGATGTTAATTGTGATGTTCTCGCGGTGACACAACATGCCTTCTCGCATTGTGGCCGCT
The DNA here is from genome assembly GCA_041689795.1 of Fuerstiella sp. Classification (GTDB taxonomy): domain Bacteria; phylum Planctomycetota; class Planctomycetia; order Planctomycetales; family Planctomycetaceae; genus Fuerstiella. The sequence goes on from JBDNFN010000245.1 coordinate 64,291, forward strand.
TCCGTTTGGGGATCCGGAGGATACAGCATGTACAGATTGCTGCCTTCGAAGTGAGCAGTGGGCAGTCCGTCCGTTATCAAAATCACCTGACGATTCGGTGTATCCTGTAACGACAGAAACTGCCGAGCCATCTGCATGCCGTGCTGGATGTTTGTGAAGTGAGGCGGCACTTGCGATTCGCTGATATCATCGCGACTCATGTCGGCCCGCAATCGCACCACTGGATTTGTAACTGTCGGAATCTTTGGCATCAGTGAAATCAGGTCGCCAGGAGGAACGACTTTTGCAAACGTGGCAACTTCAATAAATCTCAGGAAGTCTCCCGGGTATTCGCTGCTGATGAGTCCGTTTAGCGCTAAAGCCATTTTCTTCACGTTTACATACTGGCCGTCGTATCGCATGGATCCGCTCATATCCATCAACACAACGGTGCCACACTTCGGGTTGTTCCGAGTCTTGTGGATCTCGATGTCGTCCTGCCGCAAACGAAGCGGCCGCTCGCTGCCCTGCCGCAGCATGGCGTTGATCATGGTTTGAGGAATATCCATCTGAGCGACAGAGTCGCCGAATTCATACGGCTTGGTCCGCTGAGTCTCCACGGCTCCTTCGCCGACAACAGAATTTTGATGCCGGCCCGACTTCGAAGCTTCCAGATTACTGAAGATTCGCTCCAGAAGTTTACCCTGAAACAACCGGTAGGCTTTTGGTGACAGATGCACTTTACCGTCTTTACCTGTGACCCCCTGACTTTCCATCAACTGCTTCAGATATTCCTGCACCTGCTGCTGAAAGTTTGCCAGATTTTCGATCGCGTCGGGATCCGCAAACTGTGAAAGTTCTTCCAGATCGATGATCGCCAGTTGAGCGTTCTCTTTGGCGTCTTCCAGCTGCTTCAACAGCTCGTCGATCTTTTGCAACTCTTCCAGAATTTCAATCGCTTCCGGAATCGTCATCGACTCGCGACCAGTGAAGGCATATTCGGCTGCCAGATGGTCAATCTGGTACTTCTCGCCAAGCGTATCCATCAGATGTAACACCTGCGACGCAAACCGAGGATCGGCACGTTCGGCCTGGTACCAAATATTTTCCAATTGGTAAATCTGTTCGTCACGAACAGCTCGATTAAAGGCCTTGTCCTGCTTGCCTGGCGGGCGAGCTCCCTGAGCCGCCTGTGAATATTTCTTCGCTACCTTTTTCTGAACGGAGTCCGTTTCGTACTTCGCCAGAACACGTTCTTTGCGTTCTTCCAGAATCTTAATCATCTGGTCCAGCGATGGCCCGAGTCCTGCAAACTGTCCCGGATCCAGCTTGATGGCGTTCGCAATTTCTTCTTCCGAAAACTCACGCATCGAACCGAACTGCAACATGTGCTCAAACACCGGCGACACCAAATCCGGCGGTGCCACACTGGGCGAAGGAAACTTGCCGGGATCGTACTTTTGATACGTATGAATGATGCCGCCACGATGAGGATTGTTCGATGGAGCGGACATGCGGCTTACCTGTGTAACATTTATGGAAGTTGGGCTAGTGTATTGTACGCGAAACTCGGGTTTCGTCCGCTCCGTTCTGAAGATTCTGTTTGCCACTGGCTTCGTGACTGACGAATAGGTCATAGTCAGCAGGCAGGTTTTCCGTAGAATCTGGAAATTGTCGCCCAACACCTCCTTCAATCAGGCATTCGTTTTCGACGACTCAGAGCAGCAGATTTTTAACAGGTACCGTTGATACTCAACCAACATGACTTCTTCCGCCGATGTTTCCCGAAAACGGCACCGCACAGGATGTGGCCCGTACTTCTTGTGGGACGCTGCTGTAAACCCAAATCACGCAAACTTTTTGAAGCCCCGGCGGTCGGGACGGCTAGATTTTCCGGTCAGAATCATGTGCTTCGCGATAGCGAGGTTGTTGAGCTACACTAAGCAGCACGCGGCCCGGCAGCCGCACGTTTTGTTTTGTACTGAAGGCAGTTTGATGCGGGAACTTAGCACTTTTTCCACCGAGAACGACGCTCGACGCTTGATGGCCTTTCTGGCGGTCCAGGCGATCGAATGCTCGGTCGACAACGATGGAGAAGAGTGGGTGGTCTGGATTCACAACGATGATGACCGAGACAAAGCCACTGAATACCTAAACGACTACCGCACAAATCCGGCCGATTCCAAATTTGAAAACGCCGAGCGAAAAGTACGTTCCGTCCTGCGAGAAGCAGACCGGATGCACCAGGAAGCTCAGAAAAAACAAATCAAGCTGCAAAAGCGATTTAGCGGTTCCTGGTGGTACTGCCATCCAGCCACTTACATCATGATCGGAATCTGTGTTGTTGTGGCCGCAATTTGCTCAGACTGGAAAAACATCAGGATTTCAGGCTTTGGCGTGCCACGACTTTGCAACAAAGCGGATTCCTATCTATTGCCAAAGCTTTACATTTTTGACGACGCAGCCGTGCAGGCATCCTTCAAAGAACAACTAAACATTCTGCAGTTGAAGGTGACTCGCATTGAAAACGATCCTGCAACAAACCGCGTCAGACTGCACATGCAAAAACCACCCGAACTGTCTCCGATGGAAGAACATCAGCTGAGAGCACAATGCGGTATCGTTGGATCAAAATCGGTTGTCCAAAGCGGACAGCTGTGGAGATTTGTCACACCTATCTTCATTCATATGGATTGCCTGCACATTCTTTTCAACATGATGTGGTTGCGAGCCATGGGCTGTGCGATCGAGTACGTCCGAGGAACCGGGAAGTTTGTCCTGCTATGCCTGATCATCGCAGTGGTCTCAAATCTTGCTCAGGTGCTGTGGTCGGGGCCCAGTTTTGGAGGGATGTCCGGAGTCGTGTTCGGGCTGATCGGTTACGTCTGGATGAAGGGAAAGACTCAGCCTGAAATTGGAATCGGCCTGCAACATCAGACTGTCGTTTATTCAATTGCCTGGCTTCTACTTTGTATGACCGGTTCTCTCGGACCGATCGCCAATGCTGCACATCTTGGCGGATTCATTCTGGGAATTCTGATTGGCGCTCGACAGGCCATCTGGAAGAAAATTCCTTTCACCCAATAACGCCCGTCGAGCGTAAGCCGTGTATGACTGCAATTCTTGGCATTTCCGCGTTCTACCACGATTCTGCCGCTGCTCTGGTGATTGATGGCGAAATCGTCGCGGCTGCGCAGGAAGAACGGTTTACTCGTAAGAAACACGACGAAGGATTTCCGCAGCACGCTGTCGATTTCTGTCTTGCGGCAGCAGGGCTAAAGCCGAATCAACTGGACTATGTCGGATTCTACGACAAGCCGCTGCGTAAGTTCGAACGCCTGCTGGAAACGTATCTTTCGTATGCGCCAGCCGGTTATCGTTCGTTCCGGAAAGCCATGCCGTTGTGGCTGAAACAAAAGCTGCACATGCCTCGCGAACTCCGCAAGGGACTAGGCGGTCAATACAAAGGACGATTCGTCTTTACGGAACATCACGAATCACACGCCGCCAGCGCATTCTTTCCGTCCCCGTTTGAAAAAGCCGCCATCCTGACCCTGGATGGAGTTGGTGAATGGTCGACAACCGCGATGGGTGTCGGGCGTGGAAACAAAATCGAACTAACGCACGAAATTCGCTTTCCACATTCTTTGGGTCTGCTCTATTCCGCTTTCACATATTACACCGGCTTCAAGGTCAACAGCGGCGAATACAAGCTAATGGGGCTGGCCCCCTATGGTGAACCACAATTTCGCGACTTGATGCTGGATCACCTGCTGCAATTGAAAGACGACGGCTCGTTCCACATGGACATGAGCTACTTCAATTACTGCCAGGGACTTACGATGACGTCAGCAAAACTGCATTCCTTGTTCGGCAGCCCGCCTCGCCGAGCGGAATCAGAAATCACTCAGCGAGAAATGGACATCGCCGCATCCATTCAGGCGGTCACTGAAGAAGTGATGCTGCGAATGGCGAATCATGTTCATCAAACAACGGGTCTCAGAAATCTAGTACTCGCTGGCGGTGTCGCTTTGAACTGCGTTGGCAACGGCAAAATTCTTCGCAATGGTCCGTTTGATAATGTGTGGATTCAACCCGCGTCCGGTGATGCAGGTGGAGCACTGGGCACCGCCCTGTTTATCTGGCACCAGCTTCTGGAAAAACCACGAATTCCGGAAACACCAGACAGCCAAAAAGGTTCGTTTCTGGGACCGTCGTTTGCCGACGACGAAATCGCAGATTTCCTGAATTCGAATCAAGCCACTTATCAAACAACCGCTTCAGATGATGAACTCTGCGATCAGGTGGCTGATCTAATTGCGAGCGAAAAAGTAATCGGCTGGTTCCAGGGACGCATGGAATTCGGACCGCGAGCGCTTGGAGGTCGCAGTATTCTGGGTGATGCTCGCAGCGAAAAAATGCAGTCGCTGATGAACCTGAAGATAAAGTTTCGTGAATCCTTCCGACCGTTTGCTCCAATTATCCTGAAAGAACACGTCCACGAATACTTTAACATGGCCCCCGATACAGACAGTCCCTACATGCTGTTGGTGGCCCCTGTTCATGAACGTCTTCGCACGCCAGCCAGCACTGAACAAAAATCTGCTTTCGGCATCGAAAAACTAAAGCACCAGCGATCCGAAATACCAGCGGTGACTCATGTCGACTATTCCGCTCGCGTTCAAACGATCGACAAACAGCGAAACCCACTGACTCATAACCTGCTGACGCACTTTCACAAGCGCACAGGCTGCCCGGTAATGATTAATACCAGCTTCAACGTCCGCAGCGAACCCATCGTCTGCACGCCGGAAGACGCCTATCGCTGTTTCATGATGACAGACATGGACGTGCTGGTGCTGGGCCATCACATTCTGAAGAAAACTGATCAGCCAAATCAGCTTTCGGAAGAAGAACGCCAACAGTATCTTGAGCAGTTTGAACTGGACTAAGGCTTAGCCCTTTAACTTCGGCCGACTTGATTCTATCGCTGCCAGATTTGCTAACGGCATACGCAACAACCAACGCTCTCCAAATACAGCCCCGCCAGGACAACCTGAAGACATGGCTCTGATTGACTTCAACGCACAACCAACGGATCGCCAGTTACGCCAATTTGGCGTGATCTGTGTGTCCGCTTTACCAACAATCACCTGGCTATGGACTCAAAATGCGGTGGCCACAGGCTGGGCTGGCGGAATCGGAGTGCTGCTGTGTGGCCTTGGCCTGCTGCTTCCGCAATTGCTCAAACCCGTGTTTGTGGGCCTGATGATTATCACCATGCCAATCGGTATGGTAGTAGGAGAACTGGCGATGCTGCTCATCTATTTTGGACTGTTCCTACCGATGGCAATTGTGTTTAGAATGATTGGCCGAGATTCGCTACAACGACGATCCGGTCACAACGAAAAGACGTTTTGGCAGAAACGAAATCCGGTCAGCAGCATCCGGAAGTATTATCAGCAGTCGTAAACACGCCCTTCACGAGAACAGCCCGATGTCCGATGAAACACCACGCGAAGCTCAAAGCGAATTTGAGCAACTTAAAAACGAACAGCAACTTGGCCTGATCGCTGAATTCTGGCTATTCATCAAAGAAGAAAAGAAGTGGTGGCTGACACCGATCGTCGTGGTGCTGCTGGCTGTCGGCGTACTGGTGATGCTGACATCTACAGGCGCGGCGCCATTCATTTACACGCTGTTTTAGTCAGCGCTGGCGCAGAAACATCGTAACGTCGGGCCAGTGGAATCGGCGGTGAAGCCAAACGAAAAAGCCCCGAACGAGCTGTACTCGATCGGGGCTTCATGTTTTCTTAAATCTGTACAGAGCCCGACGCGACAACTGTCTACTGAAGTCCCGCAGTGGGCGACAGTAATTCCAATTCGTCCAGACCGCCGCCTTCTTCGTATGGCCGGACATTACGATACCAGTCTCCCCAGACTTTGTAAGTTTTTGATCGCCAATTGTTGGCCCGGAGAAGTTTCTGTTCATCAGACTTAATCGCGCCGCCAGTCAGTGGGTCCAGGGGAAGTCCAAAGCCATTCGGCTTGCGAGCAATGTACCGCAACGCCATCAGGGCTTCGACGTTTACATCAAGACTCGGGTCACGCAACCCTTTCAGCATTTCGGGGATCAGCGAGAAGTCGCCCGTTCGGCCCAATGCGAAATAAGCCGTTTGACGCAGTGTCGCATCTTTGCTTTTCAGCAACAGCTTCAGATTATCAACCTGGCCAATCAATTCTTCTTTCGAACCAAACTGAACCTTCTGCACAATCTCATCTGTATTGATGTTGTCCAGGCTCGAGAGATCCGCCTTTTCAAGTTCGGCAAGAAGTTCATCCAATGGCCCCATTTCCTTCTTCTTCTTTTCTTTCTGACCAAACAGGTCATCCAACCCACGACCACCTGCCTGAATACCAGTGCCGTATTGCTTGTCGATGATCTGCTGAGTCGACCGCATGAAATACAGAACCGCGAGACTTGTTCCAACCGCAGGTCCGGAAAACGTCGAAAACCCACCATCGGGGCCCTGCAAAGTCAGCAGTCCATCGCCGTATGTCGTATACCAGCCATCCGGGGCATCACCGAGAGCCGCCGCTCGTTCAAGAGCATAATAGAAATAGATCTTGTGTTCAGCCTTACTCACTGGCGAGAACCGAGCCTGATTCCAACCAAAGGCTCGCTGCACTCGATCATCTAATGAACCAGCCGAAGTTCGGGGATTATAGCCCGGAAAAGATGACCCACTCGCGGCCGCCTTTTCCACTTCCGTTTCCACCTTCTCCAGTACCCCAAATTTGGGAGCCTCTTTCGCCTTCGCGATAGCCTTCTTCGGTCCATGCAGCAGAGTTCGCACAACGGCGATACTTCCCGCGGCGGCCAATGTCATATTGTGAGTTGAAGCACCTTTGCCTGGTCCTTCGTTCGTACCCGGCCGGTAACCCCAGCCGCCGTCGGAATTTCCGCTTTTCATCAGCCAGTCTGCAGCGCGATCAAGACAGTCAGGCGAAACTTTGCATCTCGCTCTTTGAGCTGCCCACAACGCAAGAACGCCGTATTGCGTCATGCTCACGTCACCATGCGCGCGAGGCGTATCACTCCAGGAACCATCAGCTCGCTGAGCGGATTCAACGTATTGAGCCAGAGTCTGTAATTCTTTGAAGTAAGCATCCTCATCAGAATCGACCAGCAGCATCGCATCAACACCGGCAAGATAAATGTGGTCATATCCGGTGTATTTCCCACCGCCAGCACGTTCTCTTGCAACCCGAATACCTTCGGCCACAAGGGGCTGCGATGTTTCCAAACCAGCCTTTAGCAATGCATAAGCCACAAGCGTTTGCTCTCGCTCTGCGACCTTTGCCGTCGATGTAAGAAAACTGACTCCCTTGGCCACCGCGGCGTCATAACGTGGAATCGTGGTCGATTTCAAAGCAGCATGAATGTTGCCTAAACTGATAGCCGAAGACGACAGCGAGCAAACAACCAGCAAGACACGGGCATGTGATTTCATCATTTTCCTCGTACTTTTGTTGCCACGCTTCGGCAAAGATGGGGCTTTCAACCAATCCGTGATAATATCCAGCCATTCTCACGTAGTCAAAGTCGAATTGGAACAGGCATGTCAGACACCACAGAAGAATTCGCCCTCGTGACTGGCGGTGCCGGCTTTATGGGTGCCCATGTCGTTAAAGCCATCCTGAATGACCCCCGCTATGACGATTTATCGGTTCTGGTCGTTGATGACCTGTCGGGTGGGTTCCGCGAAAATCTGCCAGAAGACAAAAGGCTGTTTTTTCAGCAGACCAGTGTCGTCGACCAAGGATCTGTTGACCGCATCTTCGCCGAATACAACATTCGATATGTATTCCACCTGGCCGCCTATGCGGCAGAAGGACTTAGCCATTTCATCAGGCGTTTCAACTATCAAAACAACCTGATTGGCAGCATCAACCTGATCAACGCAGCGGTGAGATCAGATGTAAAGTACTTTATTTTCACGAGTTCCATTGCGGTATATGGCAGTGCACAGCTGCCAATGTCAGAAGAAACGGCGCCGTGTCCGGAAGATCCGTATGGAATCGCCAAACTTGCTGTGGAAATGGATCTCAAAGCGGCCCACGAAATCTTTGGCCTGCCATTTACCGTTTTTCGCCCACACAACGTGTATGGCGAATATCAGAATATTGGCGACCGCTACCGAAATGTCGTAGGAATCTTCATGAATCGTATCATGCAAAATCAAACCCTGCCGGTGTTCGGAGACGGAAGTCAGCAGAGAGCGTTCACATATGTTGAGGATCTCATTGGGCCCCTGATTTCAGCCCCGTTTGTGTCAGGCGCGTTAGGACAAACATTCAATGTTGGTGCCAGCCAGCCAGTGAGTGTCGGTGACCTGGCAAAACTGGTCGCAGAAGAATTCGAAGTAGAACCCAATCTGGAGTACCTGCCAGCCAGAAACGAAGTCCACATGGCATGGTCCGACCATTCCCGATGCGATCTGGTTTTTGGCAACAGCCCCGAAACTCCACTGGTGGAAGGCATTCGCAGAATGGCCGCCTGGGCCAAAACTACCGGAGCTCGCAGCAGCAAATCATTCGACAACATCGAAATTGAAAAGGGGCTTCCACCCAGCTGGAAAAGCTAATGGTGGCCTAGCGGGTTAGTTCAAGCAATGCGTCGCGCAGCACCGGGTAGTTTGCCTGAATCGAATAACGTTCTTCAACCGTCTTACGACCACTGGCACCCATCTCTTGTCGCAAACCTGCATCAGTGAGTAATACCCTTAACGCAGTCGTCCATTCTGCTGTCGTTTGCGCCAAAAAACCATTGCGATTTCCGGCGATAATTTTCGTATTCACACCCACCGGCGCTGCGATGCCAGGCACACCTACCGCAAGATATTGAATCAGCTTCAACCCGCACTTATAAATATCCCATTCCTGATTGGGAAATAGCGGCATCAGTCCGATATCCATTTGCTGCAACTGACGAACTTCATTCGCCGGATCCCATGGCTCATGCATCACGTTGACACCGGAAAGATCGAATTCAGAAAGTGGTTTCGCGTCAGGAACAACAACTCTTAACTGAAAAGGAATCTCCTGCGAAACAATCCGCAACGCTTCGGCAGGCACCTCAAGATACTTTAAATTCCCGGTCGTCCCCATCCAGCCGACAACTGGCAAAGCATCGTCTAACTTGACGTCCCTGACTCCGTAGTCTGACAGATCGATGCACGTTGGAACGTGTAACCGACGGCTGTTGAGCGGCTCAACCTTTTCCATCAGGTATGTGTTACCGCAGACAACCAGATCCGACATCTGCATCAGTGCCTGAAATTTCTCCGGATATCGCAGAAATACAGCGTCATCAATGTCGATTACCAGCTTTCCGCAGCATTCACGGAACCGCTGTTCCATGTAAGTGGATGTGTTATCAAAGATCTCACGATCAACAAACACAGCGTCGAACGAACTCAGTTTCGCTCGCAACCAGTGCCACCACCTCACGCTGCGTTTCAACAGCTGACTGGGACGAAAACCCATCCACGGAAAGTAGTCATACTTCTGAGGGAAGCTGTTTGCCAGAACACACCGATGCCCCTCTGCCCGAAAGTGACTCAGGTATGGCAGAATGCGAAAACGAGCGGAAGGTACTCGGACCCCGGATGAAAGAAACAGGATTTTCACGATCACTTTCTAAAGCGAATTCCACGTACTTCCGACCACAAACGAAACACTAAAGCCGCAGCTTCGTTGGTCGACCGAACCAATTCCGTTCACAACAACGTGGCGAATTACCTTCTGCTATATGCCCCGGCTTTCCGACACAAACAACTTCATACGAAACAAACCTAACCACTTGCGTCGCTAACTTCTCGCGGCCGAGTTGCAGTAATCGTTAGTCGCCCACCTTGGCGAAAAAAAGCCAACGCATGAGCCAGCGGGGCGGCCATTAACTGAACAGCAAGCTGAGGGGAATGCGGATACCGAAGAAGCCAATTCCCCAGTCGACTCGACGGCCTTCGCGCCGTCAATAATATTCCGATACTGCCAAAGATGTTCAATAATGTTCGCTGATGAGTAACGCTAATGTCCTCAAATCCGCATTCGAGAAGCAGCCTGCGAATTGTCGACGGGCTGAAGTGATGCAAGTGACGCGGCAAATCCCACGCGTCCCAGTACCTGCCGAAAAATCGCGGCTCCCAACAGCCAGCGTTAGGCACGCTTAGCGCCAGCGATCCTCCGGGCTTTAGCAGCCTGTACAATTGAGTCAGTGTTTGCCGAGGATCGGGAACGTGCTCAATCACCATCCATGATGCTGCGAAGTCGAATGACTCTGACTCTACATCAGCGTCATCCAGTGTTCCATGATGAACGGACAAGCCAGCCGCCTGCGCGATACGAACAGGACCATCTCCAGGCTCAACACCAAAAGCCTCCCAACCGCGCGTCTGAAGTTTTGCCAGATATGCCCCGGCCGCGCAGCCAAGTTCGAATACTCGCGGCGACCTATTTGCCTCGCCAGCAGCATTTCCCGAATGCAGATCCGGAATAACCTGACTGCGATCATCAGTCAGCCAATAGTAAAACTGCCGCAGTCCAGGAACATGCCGGAGCGGCAGGTAACGCAAATACCAGGGCTTCACATTTGCTGAAACGCCAGCATCAACGTTCTGCCCCAAAACGTCGGCGGCGGAATCCTTCAATTCCGGACGAAGCTGGTGGGGCCCATAGTGCGCGGGGTAACAGTTTCCAAGTGACGCCAAGGTTGGCCGAGGGTTCATGAAGCGGTGCGCGCATTCCGAACATTGCACAACGGCAAATTCGCCGGATGCCCCCCACTGATGATCGCACGTTTCAACGACGACTCGGTTTTCTGTGGCACCGCACAACGGGCAGTCGATTTCTTCCAACAGAATTTTGCTGGACCTGCTGGTACTCATGCTGCAACCCCATCGGAGTGCCATTCAATTCGTATTCGCCACCAGATAACAACCCACAGCGGCACCTGAACAATGCTTACACCAGCCAAATACCCGATCGCGACACCCACAATCCCCTGAGTGCTGCCCAGCCAGAAAACCAGACTTGCGATGGTCAAGTTAGACACAATCGCCGCCAAAAGAAAAGGGTCTCGCTTGTGAGCTCGAACGTAAATGTTTGTGCATTGAGCCAATTGCATAACAACCAACGCCACAGCAAACAACGCAGTCGGCATAACGCCGGGCAACCGGTCAGCAATTCTTTGAAAGAACCAAAACGGCAGCTGATTGACAATCCATACTCCCGCCGTAAACAACGAAGTCCCGGTCAGTAGCAACATGATCGAGATACGGCTCATGCGAAAAAATAACGTATCCAGCTCTTTGTAGTTTTTCTCAGCAATCAGTCTTCCAAAAAGCGGGCGACGAGTTTCAATCCACGACATAGAAGCCGCCTGCATCGCGACAAAAATTGTCCACATCATGCCAAATTTCCCAGACGCAGAAGCTCCATGACACTTCAAGACGACAAGCCCGGCCAGATGATTCGCCAGCCATAGCAAAGATCCCTGAACGGCCATGCGCCACTGTAACGGCAAGATTTCCGTCTTCCAGCGGATCGTCTGACCTGTGGGCCTTTTCCGAAACGGTGCGAAGAATGACCGATACCGGACAGCCACCAAGTAAAGTTCGCCCAGCAATCGCACGGCAGCGGAACCGCTTAACGCCCACAGCCCGCATTCGCCAAATATTAACGCCCAAACAATGACTGACCCGGCGATTCCCTGCCAGAACCGAATTCGATTGATCACAGGCAACTGCCCGCATCCTTCAAGAATTGCCGTCAAAGGAAGTAATGCCAATTGAAGCCCTGTTAACCCAACCAGGGCAATCCATGGTGCCAGCCATTCCGCTAACACCAGGCCGCCACCTGATCCGGCTTCCAGATCGAGAAAAAACAACGAACCCAGAATCGACACAACAACAACAAACAGGGCAGACGCAATGGAGTACCACCAGACGGATGTGCGCCCCAGCGATATCAGCCTCGACAAACGATCATTGTCGCGCGCTGTCCCGTCTTCCGCTAATTCCGCACCCGCCCATTCATGGCTCGCGACATTGATAATCACGACATGCAGTCCCAGTTCCACAAAGATCTGCATCGCCAGCAAATTCATGAAGGCGTAGTAGTAGCCCTGCTGGATATCGCTGAAGCAAAACACAATCAGCAATTGTGTAATCGGGCCTGTCAGCAGCTGCCAAAACCGAGCCAACACAGCGAAGCCGACGGCTCGGTCGATTCCCATCCACCGCGCGAATTTCATCCAGCGAGGATCGCTCGTCTCATTCAGCACGCACGCAGCCGCACCGGTCCGGTACGGGTTCACGTCTTCATCTGAGTCCGAGGCAGCCAATGAAAATCCTCAAAATATTCGACCAGGGCAGCCCCTAATCCGTGACGAGCTCTGAAAAAACAACATTATCGACTGCAGAATGGCGACTGAATGAATCCGCGGGAATGCCAAATCGCCGCCGTAAATCACTGCGTCAACCTGTCGTACGCACGTCTAAACACATTCAGGCAAACGACTTGCAGGATTGCTTACGCCGCAACGCCTGTGAAACGGAAGCGAAAAGCAGTATTTGCCGGCCGATAGTTGGATATTGCAGAGTTTGCCGATTTACCGGTAAAACACGGGCGAAATACCAACTTGAATCAACGGCGGGCATCGGGGCACGCAGCGACTTAGAAATTTTCGAGCGATTGAATGCGGTCAATACGGCCGCAGAGAAAGATTGAGCACGGATGCTCGGCTGGCTTCGAAAAAACTTCACAACTGATCTGGCGATCGATCTCGGGACTTCATCCACGCAGATCGGTCTGCCCGCAGAAGGAATTCGCCTGGACGAACCTTCGGTGGTTGCCGTCGCGCGCGGTCAGCGAGGTGTGCTGGGCAAAGGAGCGGCGGTCGGCAAGCTGGCTCATCAAATGCTGGGCCGAGCCCCCGACGGCATCCGCGTTGTTCGCCCCATCGCTCACGGAGTCATCAGCGACTTCGAGCTGACGGAAGCGATGCTGCGATACTTCATGCAAAAAGCTACGGGGCGCAGCACAGGTTTTCGGCCTCGAGTTGTGATTGCCATCCCCGGCTGTATCACGGCTGTCGAAAAACGAGCCGTCATCAACAGCGCCGAACGAGCTGGAGCAGGACAGATCTGGCTGATCGAAAAGTCACGCGCCGCCGGCATTGGCGCAGGCCTGCCAGTTTCTGAACCCCTGGCCAGCATGGTATGCGACATCGGTGGCGGAACAACGGAAGTGGCCGTCATGAGTCTCGGTGATATCGTCGCCAGCCGATCCATCCGCACAGCGGGTGATGAAATGGATCAGGCCATTGTGAAATATCTTCGTAGACGGTACTCCCTGCGTATCGGCGAACAATCGGCCGAGCTTCTGAAGCTTGCGATCGGCAGCGCTGCTCCGCTGGACCACGAACTCAGCCATGAAATCAGCGGGCTCGACACCGCCAGCGGAATTCCACGTAAAGCGATGGTAACCAGCGAAGAGGTTCGAGAGGCCCTGTACGAACCGCTGGAAGAAATTATCGACTGCATTCGAGGCACCATTGAACGCTGCCAGCCGGAACTGATCGCCGATCTGGCCGACACAGGTCTCGTGCTAACCGGCGGCATCGCGATGCTGCGCGGCATCGATCGATACCTCAATCAGTATCTCGGCATTCCGGTGCGCATTGCTGAATCTCCTCGTACGACCGTAACGCGAGGTGCCATGGTCTGCCTTGATCATCTGGAACAGTGGCAGGACCGCCTGGATAATGGCTCATAGAATAAAACGCGATCTGAATTCCAATGGACTCGCCTAATTCAACTCAAAGAATCTGGTTCTGCACCGGCATCATGCTGGTGTTGGCGGTTGGGGTATGCCTTGCCGACAAAGCTGGCTCGCTAACGTCTGTTCGCATGACGCTGCATAACCTTCTAAGCCCCGGACGCCTGGTGCTGACTGCGTTTTCGGCACCGCTGGCAAATCAGACGAAAACAACTTCGACGCCTCCGAATCTTTCCGAAGACGAAGTCGCCAATTTACAGAACGCTCTGCTGCAAAACGAGCTGCAGCGCCGGCAGTTGCTGATTGAAAACGCCCGACTGCACAATCAGGTGCGATCAATGAAGCGACTGGCGACGGTGGAATCCGTTACTGATCAGCAGCTTGTTGATTTCGTGGGCGTACGAGCAAAAGTTCTAAGTCGCAGCGGACTTCCGAACGCCTTAACGGAAGCTTTTATCGATGCCGGCAAGGCTCAGGGCCTACAAAGATCGCAGCTTGTGGTGGATGGCACCGGACTTCTACTGGACAAGGGTCTCGACAGTAGACTGGCTCAAGGACAGAAGGTAGCTCACGGAACCGCCGTTGTCGGACGAATTGCCGAAGTTTCGCAATGGGTCGGTTTGGTCCAGCCATTGACGCACGTAGGCTTTTCAGCTGCAGTGCAGATTGTGAAACTCGCTCCACAGGGAGCTGCCTACGGCGCGAAAGGAATGCTGGAAGGAACGGGCGAAAGTAATTGCCGAATTTCAGGCATTCCCTACACAGAAGCGGTGGCTGTCGGTGACGAGGTTTTTTCAGCCGACATCGACGGTGTACAGGGGCCCCGGCTGTATTACGGAAAGGTGGTGCATGCAGAATTTTCTTCCGGTGGCCAGTGGGACATTCGCGTGGAACCCGCATTTCGGAGTGAGGACCTCACCGAGGTGACCGTTGTACAGCAACAACTCAACAGGTTTCGCACGTCAGCGTCTACCAATGGTGTGCCTGGCACCGAAGTACCGCGTCAATCGGCCAATGGAGGCGTCCGATAATGAAGACGAAAGTCGCGTGGATGTTAACGCTGTGGATGGCTCTGGTTCTTGAACATAGTCGTTCGGACTGGATTCCTTCCGGCAGTCTGATGTTGCCACTATCTGTCGGCTGTCTGTTTTGGACGCGAAATGGTTTCGGATGTCTGTTAGCAGGTCTGGCACTGACTGCGCTTTGGGTGCTGCGTCCGTCGTTCGCACCGCTGGATGTTGTGATCGTGCTTGTCATGGCAGCGATGTACATTACGCGCGGTCGTATGCAAGACCGTTGGTCGCCCGCTGAATCTCGGCCGACTCAGCAGACATGGTGGCGACATCCCGTCAGCGTCATGCTGCTGGGAATTGTCGCCCACGCTCTGCTGCAGCCCGAAACAAATTCGGCAAACGCGATTTCAGAAATCGCCCATCGATTGCTGATCGCTGTCCCCTGCCTGATCGCGTGCCTGTTAGTCGCTCGAACGGCTGACGAATTCGGCTGGCGACGTCGCACGACTATTTGAGCTGATAAACTGCGTATTCCCCCAAACAAATATTTCACAGAACCGTAAGGTCGTGAAGATAAGCGTTGTTTTGTTTTACAACTGTAGGCCAACAGCCAGGTCGCAGTGTACACCATCGGCATTCAACGGTAAGCCGATCTCGCCTGCCGCGTTCGGCGCTGGTATTCTGTCGTTATGCTCAATCAACCGCACAACTCGATTTTCCCAGCGGGCGAAGCTGGCAGCGATTCGCTAATTGACTTACCAGCAGTAATACGTTTTCGCAGCCTGGCCATCCTGTTTGTGGTCGCCGCGATTGTGGTGCTTGGAAGAATCGCCTGGGTCCAGGCAAAACTGCAGGGTCGCTACCTGGAAGCCTTGAACGCAACCACAACAGAATACGAAGTCATTCCCGCTCGCGACGGCCGCATTCTGAGCGAATCATCCGACGTATTCGCCACAGATGTCGATCAATATTCAGTGCAGATACACTATCGCTGGTTACAAAACCCAATCGACGATGCGTGGGTGCAGCGACAGATCCGCAACCGCCTGTCGCGTGCAGAACGTCAGAACAGCACGGCCGTCGAACAGGTCAAGACGTCGTTGATCCAGCAGCGGCAGGCTATGTGGGCAGCCATCGTTACCGTAACGGGAATTCAGGAACGTGCCTCCGAAGAAAAACGAACCGCCATTCAGGAAAAGGTGATTCGTATCGCAGATTCCGTCAATCGACGACGTCAGCAGACCGAAACGCCAACGGACGCGGAAAGCAACCAGGCGACCGGCCCTTTTATGAAACTTGCTTCCGCCATTCGAACCGCTGTCACCACCACACCTCGCCGAAAGATTCAGGAACGCATTGTGGTGCGAGAAGAAGAATCGTTTCACGAAATCGTGGCGGATGTGCCGCTTAGCGTGGCTGCCACAATCCGCGAACAGCCGCACCTATATCCAGGTGTGCGAGTCGTCGCGGGCAACCGGCGTACATATCCGATGCAGAATACGGCCCCGCATCTTATCGGAGCTCGAACGCCGGCCAAAGATGATGAGACCAATGGACTACCAGAAAATGTCCAGCTTGATTCATGGACACCGCGGCTGGGGCGATTTGGAGTTGAACTAAGTTACAACCACCAGTTGCAAAGCGTTCCGGGGCTGCGGCGAATTGTCCGAAATCGCCGCATGGAAATTGTTGAATCCGAAATTGAAAGGCAACCTGTCGGAGGTCGTGACATCGTGCTGACCTTAAACGCAGCTCTTCAACAACACG
Organism: Fuerstiella sp.; assembly: GCA_041689795.1. GTDB lineage: Bacteria > Planctomycetota > Planctomycetia > Planctomycetales > Planctomycetaceae > Fuerstiella. Next base: position 80,892 of record JBDNFN010000245.1, read on the forward strand.
TCGAACAACTGCTGGCGGAAACGTTGCTCGACAAGCCAGCCTATCTGCTGCCGCTCAACGAAGTGGATCCAAACGAGGATTCTAATCAGCCAACGCGTTCGCCGCAGCCGATTCCTACCGGCGGCAGTGTCGTAGTTATGGACATCACCACTGGCCGACTGATTGCCGCCGCAAGTGCTCCGTCATTCAGCCTGTCGCTGTTTACAGGTTCAACAACGGCAGACTGGGAAGCCGCCAACGCAGACCAGCGGCATCCGTTTCTTTCGCGAGTCACATCGATGGCCGTCCCTCCGGGTTCGGTCATGAAACCGCTATCCGCCATCGCCATGATGGAATCGGAAAATCTGAATCCCGATGATCCGTTTCTATGTCAGGGCTACCTGAAACGCCCTGACGAACATCGCTGCCTGATTTATCGGCTTTACAATCAGGGACACAACGAAATTACGCTCACACGAGCGATCGCCCAATCCTGCAACGTCTATTTTTTTTCCGCCGCACAAAAATCCGGCTTTGCACCTCTGCGACTTTGGTGTGATCGCTTTGGGCTTGGCCGTGAAACGGGAATTGATCTGCCGTACGAACAAAGCGGCAATGTACCGGGATCGCATTCCACAACGGCTGAAACAGAAAAGCGTTTTCAGCGCGAAGCACTGGGACTCGCGATTGGGCAATCCAGCCTGACAGTGACTCCAATCCAAATGGCACGAGCCATGGCGGCCATCGCGAATGGTGGCTGGCTGATCACACCGCACGTTGTTAGTCCCGATGGCACAGCTCGCACAACCAACGACATTGATGACAGACCTCGCGAAATTTCCCGTCGACGCATAACGGGCCTGGCCGAATCGACACTGGAACGCGTACGCGAAGGCCTGCGAGCCGTTGTGCAGGAACAGTATGGCAGTGGCTATAAGACCGTGCGGCTGGACGAAGTTTCGATCGCAGGCAAAACGGGGACAGCTGAAACAGGTCCGGGTAAGCCGGACCATGCCTGGTTTGCAGGTTACGTCCCTGCTGACAAACCACAGTATGCATTCGTCGTTGTGTTCGAACACGGAGGCTCCGGCAGCCGCACAGCCGGACCAGTGGCTCGCGAAACCCTGCGTAAAATGTTGCAACTGGGGTTACTGAACACTGAATAAGCGTCAATGTATTTTCAACGTGGCAGAGTGACGTTTTCGGCCGCGAGAGAAACGAAGTCCCAGAAATCAGCAGAGGCGAATTGTCCCGAATTAAGTTTCGTTTCTGCGTTCAACTCAACGCCCGCCTATGAATCATCACGGCGACTCATTTGCTCAACGTGCGTAATTCACAAGTAGGCCACCCTGGAAGCGGTCCGAAAATCGCTCTTGCGAACACCTCAATCTAAGCACGACTCGCGAGCGAGTGTATTTTGCAATGCCTCGATTCACTTGCTCACGCCGCTTGTTTGCAAATTTGCGGGTTCAGGACCGCCTCTAGCCCGTGAATTCGGAAACACGCAGGCACTTCACTCCGTGCCGTTTCGTGCTGGCATCACAACCGTTTGCGCACTGTGAAGAAACAAGGAATCCTGCATGAATCAAGCCCCGTTATGGCAGCTGATTTTGGGCTTGCCACCGAACCTGCTCAAAGCGTGGCTGCCAGTTGGAATCCACAATCTTCTTCAGCAAGATTCGTGCGGCAATTGTTCGGCCGTGCGCATTCAACATGTTCGCATGTTCCATCAGAATTTCCGGATTCGTTTGTTCAAATGCAAAAGCTTTGCCCCACGCCATGTCGGCCAGATCAACCTGCTTCTGTTCGGTCAGTGTTCTTGCCAGAATTCGCCACACAGATGATTCGCCTGAATGCTCTGCCAGACGTGTCGTAAGGTACTTCCGCGCCAGATCTTTGTTGTCCAACAACATCAACAATCGAGCGGTCGTGTGACAACCGACAACTGAGTCATCTTCCAACGACCGCCATTGATCGGCCGCTCGAATAATGCGGGCGAACAGATCCTCGGGCAAAGTGGTCTCAAGTGTCGCCGCTGCTTTGATCAGTTCTTCGTACCGATTCATCAACCCGGTATAGTTTGCTCGCAGTTGTGCTGCGTTGATAACTTTGGACAGTGTTTCGAATTCCAGCTGCATCGCCTGTTCCAATCGAACTAACGCCGTTTGTTTTCGTCCCAGATCATCGGCGACACCGGACGCATAGCGCCAGAACACAGCGTCGTTTTGCAGGGGCTTCAGGCTTAGAACCGCATCCAGCAATGTGCCGGCTTTTTCGGCCTTCAATTGCCGCAAATGCTCGACTGCCAACAGCAGACGCACTCGTTCAGGTCTAGCCAGATCGACCATACGAGGAGTCTGTTCAAATCGAATGCGGCATCGGCCAGCACTGCATGCATGCCGGCTGCTTCCGCCGCTGGCCGAACGGCGCTCAGCAGTGTCCATACCATGGAGCCCGTCTTGCAGGACGCGATGAATTCCAGAGTTGTCTGCAACTCAGCTTGAATCTGTAACTTTGTGCGGTCCTTTGTCGCAGCACCTGAGTGCCAGCGATAGGACAGATTGCTGGCGGTTGCCAGTCGCTGGATGAATGTGTCAGTGGAACCTTCCAGTTCAAACAGTGACGATGCGGCCACGCCACTGATTTATCGGCTGATGTGCTGACGCACAAACTGTCGCAACTGTGAACCTTCTGCAGAAGGACGCAGGTCTACCTTTCGCTTGCGACCATCAGTCCCTTCGACGTCTTCCTGCCACGTAAGGCTGGACGGAAAACGACTCAGCAACACGTAAAACCCATCGCGCATATCACCTTTCGCCATAAAGTGATCGTGGATCAATTTGGCAACACGAGGTCCATTGCCTTGTGCCATGTCCGCCAGGAAAAGCGACATAAGCTCGTTCTTCGACAAAGCCGAGAAGTTCGGTTGCTCGTCGGCGGGAGCTTTCTGTTTCAGCAGATAATCGGCGGATCGAATTGGCATTGGCAATACCACAACGTTGCTAAGGTCTGGCTTCAGATCCGGGGCTTCCGCAGGCTGTCGTTTCAGATCAACAACAAGCAGTTCCTGATCGTTGCCATCAAGTATTCGAACACGACCATCCGCTTCGAAGATCGTTCTCCACAGAACCATCTTCGATTCGGGATCGACAATGCGACATTCCTGCAACCGACCATCAGCGGCGAACACCAGATGAGTCTCCAGCAAACGGCCAGCTGCATCCTGAACGTCCGCAGCTGCCGACGGCTTGCCTTGCTTAACGTCTTTGTCGCCTTCTTGCAGCTTCGGAATAATGGCAATCGTATTGTCGTCGATCAGTACAACATCTGCTTCACCAGCAAGTTTTCCGCTGTCGGCATCAACCACGGAACAAAAGTTTCCAAAGCTGATCGATGAAACCGGCTGAAAACGCGTTCCGAGGCCAGGCCGATGTCGGCATAAATATGAATCAGCTGACTACCGTCACAAACGACCTGTTCACGCAGTCCCTCAGACATTACGCAAAAATAAACGTGCCGCCCGGTTCCATCACACAGCAAAAATTTTGTTCCCAAAGCCGTAACGGTTCGAGTTGGCGTAACAACTTCGAAAAGTGCTCGCTGATTGTCGCCATCCAATTGGGGCACCACTTCCACGAATACTTCACCACAAGCCACTTCGATTCGCCGATCTGCAGCGACCTTTACTTCAGTCAGTTCGTTAACATACAGGATAGAACCGTCCGGTAGATTCAAACGACGGCGTTCGCGAAGACCAGTTGTCACCGTATCAGCAACCTGAACGCGTTGCGCGATGCCTTAAGGGACCGTTTTTGCAGTCGTCCATTGTCGGCGAATGGACGCAACATGCCGTTCGCGATCAACCTTCGGCTGAACAATCCGTGCTTCCTGCCGCACAGATTGTTCGGACGCACTGCATTGGCCAAAGCCTTCAGCAGGTGGTCGTCATTGTTTTCTGTGTTTCTATTCATGACGCATTCTTTTCGCGTAAACCCGTGAAGTCGCAGCAAAGGGTCAGTCACTTATTCGTCGCCGCATCGGTAAATCACCAAGCAGATCATCGTTCCGGAACATCATGTCCACGCTTTTTCAGTTCTGTTCGAATCCGATCCATGGCTCGTTTCCGGTGCACTCGCACAGACGATGCCGGGATGCCAAGTTCGTCGCCCGACAACTGACTGGAAGTGACGCCATCCTTAGCTGATGCCTCCGCCAGCACAATAAACCGCTGCTGCTCTGACAGCGCGGCAACAGTTTCTCGCAAGTCGACTTGCTGGTCAGATAAAGTGCCGGCAGCCGGATCAGACGAATTCGCAAAGGACACGTGCTTCGAGATTTCTGCTTGACTATTGCAGGACACATCCGCCAAACCCATCAGACCCGCATCGCCATCGACTTCCAGCAATCGAGCTTTATGCCAATCGTGCCGCAAAACATCTCGAGCTGCATTTTCGACAATTCGAAAAAACCAGACCTTCAGGGATGCCTTGCCACAATCAAACTTTTCGCGGTTCTTCCACAAGCGAAACAAGCCGATCGACATCACGTCTTCAATGTCTGGTTCTCGCAAGAAGTTTGGATAACGGCGAGTCAGAATCGCCAGAACCACTGGCCCAATCGTGCGCAGAATTTCGTCCAGCACCTGCTCGTCATTATCGAGCAATCGCTGAGCCAGGTGGGCCTATTCGGTCATCTGCATGCATTTCGACCCGACAGTCAGCCAAAAACTGAGGCTGTGTTCCGAAGCTATCCACTATGATCCTGCAGTGTATACGTAACTGCGTTACACACTGTTGCCAACCGAAAAAACCAGCGAATCTGATCCCAGCCCGCGCAGCAAACTGCTATGGCGTCTCACTATTTCACCAACCAAAATTGCCAACGATAATCGCCGCCCCGACGCTTCACCAAACGCATTCGGCGTTGCCGCTGCATCAACATATCCCAACACCCCACGCCATCGACCGCCGGTCCGCCCCGGCCTACATATTTGTTTTCGTGTCGCCACCGGTGCCGCCGGCTACTTTTTGTAGAGCAGCGCTGATTTCTTTGTCGAACCCGTGGTCTCGGCTGTAGATGCGAAAAATGATGAAACTTGTGGGCAGACTTCGGAACAACTCGTCGTCATCCAATTCGTGCGACTCACCGCTGGCTGGATCGAACCAAAAGTTCTGCTTGCCGGATGGCTTGCGAGCACTCGGACGGTGATAGTGCTTTGCCACGTCAATTCGTAGAGGAATATCCTTTAGTTTGACGGGTAAGAATTCGCGCACGCGACGTTCGACCAGTTCCGGTTCAGAAAAGATCGTCGTGCTTTCTGCCTGACCTGTATGAAAGTGCATCGTCCGTTCGGATGCCATTCGCCACATTTCGTCGCGATTGACGATCGCCTTCCAGTGACCTCCAAGCTCTTTCAGTTCCGGGTCGGAACTATCAGCCCAGCGCAGCACGTCAACCAGAAACGACGTTTCGGTGAGTCCCTGATAGGCAGACAAATGCTCCAGAGGATTGCCAGGAAACAAACGTTCCATCGTCTGAGCAAAATAATCTTCGAGAGCGATGTCGATGCCGCGAACCGTTCGATGAAAATAGATCGTTCGAAAAAGATTGGCTCGAGTTTCGATGAAGTTAATCAGCGTTGGCAGACCTCGCGAATGAATCGTCAGTCCGTTCTTCGTGAAAAAGCTGTAGTGCATCAAACGCGAAATATCAAAAGCTTTGGTGTTATAGCCCGACATGTAAGCGTCGCGCAAAACGAAGTCCATGTTGTCGACGGTGTAAATTCCGCTGAACAGCGAACGCAGTTTACGAAGCCAGTCCGGGTGGCCGCTTTCGTCTTCCGGCTTTCCACTGGGACGACGAATCAGCCACGCCACCTGTTGAGGATCCAGTTCCTCCAGCTGCTGCAGCTTTCCGTTGGGATTACGACGAATCTGGCGAATAATGTCGCCGAGTTCATGTTCGATAATGTGGCTGCCAATGTCTTCGTGAGTCAGACCGAACTGATCCAGATAATGATCATCGAAGAAATGGCCAAACGGCCCGTGTCCAACATCGTGCAGCAGCCCGGCGATGCGAACGAGGCTCTCAACGTATGCTCGAGAAGGCACGTTTCGACAGACATCGGCCAGAGATTCGTACCAGGCAGACACAGCCACACTTCCCAGATGCATCACACCCAGCACGTGTTGAAACCGCATGTGTTCTGCTGACGGAAACACCCACCATGCCGTCTGCAACTGGTGAATCTGTCTCATCCGCTGCACCCAGGGATGATCAATCAACTGCTGTTCGGCTGCTTCTCCGTCCGGTAATCCTGTTTTGGAAATAAACGGGATGTAGCCGTGAATAGGATCGTGAGAAAGACTTTCTATCGTAAAGTCGCGAGCCATCGAAGAAACCTGTTTTGCAAAAAGTAAACCATCAAAACGCTGCAGTGGCGCGGATGATAGCGAAACTCAGGATCTTAGTAACGGTCGCTTTTTGCTCTACCCAAAGATCACATTAGCAATCGCAGCCAGTGGAGAATTCCTGCTGTGCAGGGCGCTGCTCGACGAAACTGGCGGCGGCGGGATGACGGTCAGTTCGCCTTCTTCGTTGACAAAAACCGGCAGCGTTTCCGGCTCAACTCCGCCTTCCACCTGCTCAACGGTCCGCAGTTCGCCGTGGTCCAGCCAGATATACTGGCACGCGTTACACGAATCGATGACAATATTTCCCGGACCATAGTAAGGATGAACTTCCATCTTCTGGTGGCAGTTCGGGCAACCTATCTGTCGCTTGTATTCTTCCGTGTTCAACAGTTTTCCGGCCTTCGCTTCGCACCCTTTTCGACGAGTTCGGCGTTCGCGAACGATGGCACCAAAGTGTTCATTTCTGACCAGTATGCCGTAGCATCCGCCGCAGTACAAAACCGGGCGATCTTCCAGGCGGCCCGTCTGCAGGCTCTTCTGGCAAACCGGGCAGTCAGCATCCGTTTCGCCTCCGGCAGCGATAATGCGATCGATCGTCAGCGGGTTATCAGACGAAAACACCAACGATTGGCAATAATCACACTGCATGTATTCTCGGCCGGACACGACGGACGCGGAACCTCCACATTGCTCACACCGAACCGAAGCGTTGGACTGAATCTTCTCGTTCACTCGCAGAAAAAAGAAGCATTACAGGCCAGTTTGGCCGCTTCAAAAAGTTAGTTCGCCAACTGAGTGCCGTCGCAAGAAAACCTGACAAGACATCCAGAGAGGTGTGCCAGATTTGCAGGTTAAACGGGTTACATGAACCATCGACCTGCAGAGCGTACTGCACAAAAAACGGTTGTGAACGTCGTTCACCATCACTACGCTTTGAAAAAAAGCGGAACATACGACGACGGCGAAAAGCCTGACCGGGGACTATGCATGATTATTTACGGAACCAAAGGTAAAAGTATTCATGTCGCAGATGGCGATTTCTTTTGCCCCAGATGTAACTCAGAACAAGACTACAAACACTTTCAGGTAAAGAACTATTTCACCCTGTACTTCATCCCGGTCTTTCCAATCGGCAAGGGCGAAGACTATCTGGAATGCGGTGGTTGCAAACAGGCCTGGTCGCAGGACATCCTACACTATGATCCAGTGGCCGAAATGGAAGAAAGCATCGCCAACTATCAACGACTGGCCGTGCTGTTTCTGCTGGACGTCGGCCGCTGTACTTCGTCAACGCTGAGTTCACTAAAGGACGTGCTTGACGAACTTTTTGAGATCGATGTCGAAAAGAGTGACATCGCCAACGACGTAAAAATGGCGCAGAGTGCTTCACCGGAAATCAAGAAGTTCTTCAAGGCAGAAACTCAGGAACTTGACGTTGAAGGCAAAGTTCTTCTGATTCAGATACTCAAGCAAAGCCTGGAATCCGAAGGCCCTCTGCACAATTCGGAACAACGCCGAATAATTGAACTCGGCAAAGTGACCGGTCTGCGAGCAAAACAGATACAGCCTGTTCTTGACGCTTAGAGCAGTTTACAGAAGTATGTGAACGGCTCTGGCTCCTGGGAACCTTATATTGCAGTCCAAAAAAAGAGATTCGCGACCAGAAGTCAGCGAAATTCGCTTTAGAAATAATACAAAAAACGGTCGTTGCCTGCCACAATGGACAGGCAACGGCCGTTCAAAATCATCAACGTCATGTCATTGCCATTCAACGACAAACGAACTTTGACGCGACGTTATTCGGTCTTGTCGTTTGATGCTTCCGCTTCTTCAATTGGCCCCAGTTGATCTTCAAGAAGCTGGTTCAGCTGAGTTCCGCGAGCCGACATAGAAACAACTTTGCCTTCTTTGTCGACAAGAATCGCCGTGGGAATGCCGCTGACTCCATAGTAGGTTGCCAAAGGATTATTCCACCCGCGTTCTTCTTCCTTAGCGCTCATCAAATTCGTCCAGGTCAATTCTTCCTTGTCGACGTACTTCTGGTAAGCCTCTTGCGTGTTGTCCAGATTCACGCCGACAATCGCAAAGCCTTTCGGACCGTATTTTTCAAGTTGAGCTTTCATGTTCGGAATTTCGGCTCGACACGGACCGCACCAGCTGGCCCAAAAGTCAACCAGTACAACTTTGCCTCGGTACGCCGCCCAGTCGAAAGTTGTTCCTTCAGCGGTCGTGCCTGTGATTTCCATAAAGTTACCCTGAAGTTTCAGGCGACGGGCAGCACCACGCGTACGCTCGGCACGCGACGTCATGGCTTCGTCGTCAGACTTTTCCATTGCGTCCGCCAAACGCATATAAAGGGCAATTCCCGATTCCGTTGTTTCACCAGCACCAAGCGTGCGGCCAATGCCGGAGAGAATGCCGTAGGTTGTGCGATCAAGGCCGTCTGCATCCACCATCGCAAACACTTCATCAATAAAAGCGGTGCGGTCTTCATTAGACATCGTTCTGACCGAGGCGGCCTTTTGTTCCAGCTTCTTTGAACGAAGAAAATCCACGATGGCAGGTCGAGTATCGCTTTCAAGGGATTCCATCAGGGCCCTCGTGCTGTCTGCTGCAAATTTTGCATCCACGCGGGTCATCGCATTCAAGGCACCAAGTTTTTCTGTAATCACTTTAAGCTCGACAGCTTCTTCCGGCTTGCCTTCCATGACTTTATCACAGGCTGCCAAAACAGCTTCAACCTGTAACTTCAAGTGAGCCATTGAGCCTTCCGGAGTTCGCTCTTTCGGCGGCGTTCGCTTGACAGTGTTCATGAATGCAAACAGTTCATCTGCCGTACCAGTGGGAACTAAAAACAGTGGCTCCTCCTGGTCTTTTTCAATGTCTTTATCTGACGCGGCATCTTTTACCGGCGCGTCCTGGGCAACGATGGTTGTTGCGCTCAACACAACAGCACAACAAACGACAGCCAATCGATTCAGCAATTCACTTGATAACGTTATTCGACGCATGTTCTTATTCTCACTTCTTCATTTCAAAAGCGTTTTGGCAGTCATGCCCTAATTTCTGCTTCCTGCAATTCAAGGCATTAAATCAGGGCATTGCCGATTCGGCAGCAGCATAGATTTTTGCCAAAGGTACCAATAGCCTTTCGAGCTCAACCAGATAGGCGTCTTCTGACAGTCCGTCTTTGCGACCCCGAAGTTGTTCCAATTCATCTTCCAGACGATCTCGCTCAGACCGCTGCTCACCAGTCAGACTCTTCTCTGACTCGCTGCGTATCAGGTGCCAGCGTTTCGCCAGACTTCCATCGAGTTCAGTTTTATTTTTGACACTGTCTTTTACGCGAACTCCCTCAAACATTTCAAACCGCGTACCCTTTGCGTCACCACTGTCATCCAGCAATGAATGCTCAGTGGCGAGCCGTCCGTCTGCTTCATAGTACTCAGCGGTCCGTCGAGCTGCGAATAGCCAGGCCTCCAAAAGTGAGGTTTGCCCGTCTCGATCAATATCCGCCGCCAACCCACTAATCGCTTCCGACAAGAAACCGCCAAACCTGACAAACTGGGTCTCACTGCCGTCCTTTGTTGCCGTAATGATGGTCCGATTCGGACCGCTCAACGCATTGATAAAGGGGGCGCTACAGGAAAAACAGTTAATAATCACCAACGGTCTTTGAGCCGCCACCAGATGTTCTGCCAGATCTATCGCGGCAAGATCTTTTCCACGCAGATTAAACCTGGCGGCTCGGCTGTCGAATGTTCCGTGCCCAATCAACACCAGCCACAAAGGTTCCGCCGACTTGATCGAACTGGTTTCGGAAAGGCGATGCTGCAGTTCCTCAAGATCATCTTTGTTATCACCGCGACCAATCACAACAACGTCCGCAGTGGCCGTGTTAGCTGCGGCCTGCCAGCGATCCGCCCACTCTGAAAACTGAGCCCCGTATTCCGACGTGCCTTCAGCACCAATAACAACAAGTACGCTCTGGCGTTCCTGAGCCTCGCCTTTGACTGATGGCAACACAAACATCAAGCTCAAAACAAGCTGACTTACTGAACAGGAAAACGTCATCTTCACCTTTCGCCGCAAACTTCTATGTCTTCGACCACGCTAACTTCTTCAACAACTTCTTCAACAACAGGGACCAACAACAGGGACCAACAACAGGGACCAACAACCTTATGGCAAACCCATGCGACGGCGCAATGTCCAATCAGTAACAAAACAGCCAATTGCTGCAACAAACACCCACCACTGATGCCAGATCGGCCACGACCAGACCTCCACAAGCGGCGCGTCTGAATGCGCAAGATCGTCAACAAACGAATCCAGTTCAGACATTGCCACAACACGACCACCGGTAGCCGCTGCAACGTCTGTAAGAAATCGAACATTCACTGAGACCGAGGCCATTTCTTCCTGGTCCGGCTGACTCGCCCAGCCAACATTAGCCGTCAGTTGTTCCGATTCCTGATCGGCTTCGTTGAGTGTTGCAACAACATCTGCGGTATAGGCTCCTGCCGCAACGGACGAAACCACAACTTCGAAACGTCCGATGACATCTTCCGAAGGTTCGCCGGATATCTCAATCTTTTTGCCGTCGGGCTTTGTGACAACAAAGCGCACATCGGCATCTTCGCGAACTTCAAAATCCTTCCCCTTCAAATCAGCGACAAGTCGCACTGCTCCCAATCCCAGAGTGGGTTCCGGCTTGACGGAAACATCAAGGCGTTTCGGGACGTCAGCCACCAGCCAACGCACCATCTGGCGGCATGACCGAGCATGATCGTTGAGATCTTCTTCAGGCTCTTCACCAGGAGCTATGGGCCCATCTGGCAGATTAATAGCCTGCAAAGAAAAGTCCTGCAATCTTCGGCGCCCTTCGTTCATTCGCCAACGCCAGAAGTCGCCAATGCACAGCGCTGCCGAACGCCCGCGACCGAAGCGTTGAGTTACCAGCGCCGGAAATTCATTACCCGAGCTATCCGCAATTTTCGCCATAACCACAGCTCCGGGACGAATAAAGCTGGTGGCGTTCAAAGTTACAAACGAGGGCATCTGAGCAACTCGCTGATTCTCCGCTTCTTCGTCCGATCGCAGCCGCACCCAAGGCTGCAACCAGCCATCGCGAGTCAGACTTAACTGTACCGGCCCAGTTGGACCTGGCACATCGCGATGAAGATCGACGGGCAGCAATTCTCCGATCGGCGTGCGATCGTATTCTCCCTGACGAAACGATTCCTGACCGCCCATCATCAGAAATCCGCCGCCGCGTTTTGAGACAAATTCGTAGATCAGTTCTAACTGGTCAGCCGTAAAAAATGCAGCCTCGACGTCGTCCAGAACAATGGCATCGTAGGCAAATAAATCTTCCGCCTTTTCGGGAAATCCACCTGCCAGTTCGTCTTCGTCTTTTGTGCCAAGCCGCACCATAACGGGTTCGTCAAATTCTTCGGCCAGTTCCTGTTCTGTAGCATCAAAACCGCGAAACAGTGAATTCGAAGTTTCGCCTTCGCGGCCCCGAAAATCGAATTTCGCCTCCTTTTTGGCAATGCGAATCAATCCCACAAGTTCGGTTTGAGGATCCGTTTCTACGGCTCGACGAAGAAACTTGAATTCCCAGTTTGGACGCCCCGACACGTACAAAACTCGACGCTTTTCACTGCCACGGTCCACGGCAACCAGTCGTTCGTTATTGATGTCCGTGGCTTCTGCTTCAATTGGCTTGTCGTCCTTATCGAGCAACTGCGCTATCACCGAATAAAACACAGTTCCCCCACTCTCCGGCCGAGCTTCAAACCGAACGACCGAATCTTCACCGGCGGTTTGAATCTTCGTTTCCAGAGGCGTGCCCTGTTCGTCAAGCAGCGTCAACTGAACCTTCTGCCCATGAGTATAACTTTGCCGAGTCTGCACCTGAATTGTGACAGGAGCATCGTCAAAGGCGGATTGATTTACCGTAACAGTGCCAATGGCAACATCCGGCGCGCCACCGCTGTCATCGACCAGCACAGGATATACAGGTGCCAGCGTTTTCAAGGCATCCAGAGTTTCAAAATCGTCAGTGGCGTTGCCGTCGGACAACAAAACGATGCCCGCCAAAGGTTGACCGGCAAATCGCTGTTGAAGCTGCTGCAATGCAGAACACAGGTTCGACGCAGGACGATCGAAGGCCTGATTTTCGAATGTGTCGGTCCGCTCCAACCGGTCACTTAGCGTATAACGTTGCAGTTCAAAATCTTGGGCAATGCGATTTATCCAGCCATTAGGTTCAGACAATTCTCCACGATTCAAGGCATCACTGAACAATGTAGCTCGAGTCTTTTGCCCATCCATCATCACCAGATGACTGCGACTGACATCCGTCACAACTGCCAGCACGTTGGCCCCACTACGAGGTCGAGCACTGCTCCACAATGGATTAACCAGACAGGCTGTAATCAGCAACCAGCCGCCAACTCGGCAAAACGTGGCCAGCCCTAGCTTTGCCAGCCTGCTGCGACTAACCCACAAAGCGACAAAAATGCCGACGGCAGCCACAACGATCGCCGGAAAAATCCAGCTGCGATCGCCAAGTACAAGACTTGCAAGCATCATCGGACCGCCCTCTGTTCGATAGTGTGAGGCTGGTTTCTGATGTTCATTACTTATTCCCCTGTCGACTTTGCCCGAGCAGTTCATAGTAGCGTCGCACAAGGTCGTCGAATTCTTCAGGCACCGGTTCACGATCGATGGGCACCATGGATCGATCGGAATTGCGTTTCGACAACTCCTGGCTGATGCGTTTCTGCAAAGCCGTCATTTCATCCAGCAATTGCGACTTCACAAGATCCCACTGCGGTTCAGTCCCTTGGCGACGAAACTCCGCACGAATGGAACGTGCTCGATCCCGAACCTGAGCAACCCGATTACGAAGTTCGGGGTCGTCCAGTATTTCCTCAACCTCACGCAATCGATTAGACCAATCGCTGAATTCATCGCCCGTTAACGGGCGCCCCTGGTTGGCACTTTGTCCGCCGTTAGATTCGCGGCCGCCTCTCATCAGGAAGGAACCCTGACCAGAACGACCTCCCTGCCCCGACTGCTGCCCCTGGCCAGGTTGCTGACCAGGCTGCCCCTGTTGCGACGGCTGGCCCGGCTGTTGACCACCCGACTGCTGCCCCTGGCCAGGTTGCGGCGATTGATCCGACTGCTGACCTTTCCCAGGTTGCTGACCGTTCTGGCCCTGTTGTGACGGCTGGCCCTGTTGTTGACCTTGACCAGGCTGCGGCAATTGCCCAGATTGCTGACCCTGGCCTGACTGGCCACTTTGCTGTTGTCCGGTTTGCTCGCCCTGCTGCCCCTGGCCTGGTTGCTGACCAGGCTGTTGCGACTGACCTTCCTGAGCCTCGCCAGACACCTGTTCGCCTTGCTGTGGCTGGTCATCTTGTTGCTCGCCGTTCTGCTGCCTGGCTGTTTCCCCGGCACGCATCTCGCCGCTGCGATGTTGTGACTGGTCAGTTGCCTCGGCACCGCCGGGCGTTTGCTGCCCAGACTGTCGTTGCTGTGATGACTGATTGCCAGCATTCGCCGCCGCCTGCAGTTCGCTCGGCAAAGGGGCCGCTGCCCGCTGAATGCCCTGACGCTGCTGCGAAGGCTGACCGCCGGCCTGCTGACCATCACCGGAACCTTCACCGACCTGTGGTTCTGAAAGTTGCTGCCCATAACCCGGAACGCCGGGATGTTGTTCCTTAGATTCGCCGTCAGGGTTCTGGCCGGTTGCCTGAGCAATCTCACTGGACAACTGATTCGCAAGATCCTCAATTTCTTCCTGTGCTCGCCGCAACGATTCGACTTCACTGCCAAGCACTGCGTCGGCGGCGTTTTCAATTCCCTTCGCCAAATCGTCGATGCCTTTACGAGCAATCTGTTCGGCCTGCTGCCCCTGATTCCATAGGCCACGGCTGACAAGAATTTCAGTCGCCTCTAGAGCTTCCGCAGGTTTCTTTTCTCGAGTCTCCCGGATTGTGTCGTACAAGCGTCGCGACAATAACGGTTCGCTGTCTTCCGCCTTTTCCACAAGTTCTTTGGCCTGTTCTAAAACGCGTTCCAGATCGTCTCGCTGCTTTGCTACCTTTTCCTGTAGCCCTGCACGATCACGTTCGTTTCGTAAAGAAGGTCGCTGACTGCCTGAAGCGGCATCTTCTGGTTTTGCTTCGCCCGCCATTTCTCGAGCGATCTCTTCCTGACGTTCGCTCATTCTGCGCGCCTGGTCACGAAGATCCTGCATCGCTTCTGCGAACTTGTTTGATGTTTGATTACGAAACTCTTCCTGAAGCTGTGCAAACTGCCGCTCGGCCCGTGTTCCGTCAGAAATCGCCTTAGCCAGATTGCCTTCGTCCATGGCCTGCGCCGCCTGCTGCACGCGTTCACGAGCCTGTTCAACCTGTTCGCGAGTCTGCTGGTTCTGTTGTTGCTGTTCGGCCGATTGCTGATCCATCGTTTCACGCAGTTCGTCAACGTCTCGCAGCATTTCACGCTGCTCTTCACGAAGACGTTTTAGTTCGCGTTCGATCTCATCCTTTTCTGCCTGAGTCTCTGCGGCACGAAGTTCTGATTCGAGCTGCTTCAGACGATCATTCACCATTTCCTGACGGCGTGCCAGTTCTTTCAGACGGTTCAAAATCTGCAACTGCTCACCCTGTGCCGCGTTTTCTTCCTGCTGCTGTTGAGCCTGGCTTTCTGATTCGTAACGGTTACGTTCGCTGTCGAGTTCCAGTTGACTCAGTTGCTGTTGCGAAGCGCTGCTTTTCCCCTGCCCTTTTCCCTGCTGCGACTGAGAACGCTGAATTTCGTGCTCTTTCGCTCGCATCCGCATCAACCCGGCAAAGGCTGATTGTTCTGCTGAAAACGGCTTTGACAGTTCCGAGTCTCCCGGATTCATTTTGAATGCGTTAAGTGTTTCAACGGCTTTCTGCATGTCTCGTTCGACGCCATCCACCATCCGGGAGATCTCAGGATCCTGAGCCGCCTTTTCCTTCACTTCCTGCAGTTGTTCGATCGCCTGCTGCTGTGATTCAATAACCACGCCCGCGTCTTCTGAGGCCCTGGCTATCGCCTTTTCCTTCGGACGCGTTTCATCCAAAGCACGTTGAATATTCCAGGTAGCAATCATGATTTGCCGCTGCAATTCCATCAACTTTTCGGTTTCGCCGCCCTGCTGTTGTTCCTGCTGTTGTTCCTGTTGCTGTTGTTGGCTTTGCTGATCAGATTCGCGAAAGATTTCTTCGAAGCGACGGACCTCAGCGAACATCATGTCGCTATAAGTTCGCCGCGGCGTACCGTCAGCAGCAACGTCTTCGACATAGAACGAATACGACAGCAGCTCGTCCGGAACTGCGTTCAGCGTTTCCATTTCAATCGTGTGTTGTAGCTTGACCTTTGCAGCCTCGCCCCCGGCCGAACTCACTGCCGAACTCACTGCCGAACTCACTGCCCCTGGTGATGCGTCAGCGGTCGTCGAATCCGCCGCCGCCCGGTTGGCCAATGAAACTTCGCCGAAATCACCGCTGCTGATCGAATACATCACTCCGAAATCAGTTATGCCGAAGTCATCAGTCGCTTCCGCTTCGATCTGGAATTCCTGCAGCGGCGACACATTTGTATCTCGTCCTGGAAACGTCATCTTGATTTTGGGTCGCTGATTACGAGTCACCTTTAGCGAAATGGTCTCCTCGTCTGCAGCCGTGCGTCCAGCATCGTCTTCGAGATAAACCTGATATGTCCGGCTTTCGATCGCTTCAAGCGTTGTCGTCACTGTATCAATTTCCGGGCCAGCACTTACCAACGAAATCACGCTGCCATCGTCGGCTCGCAGTTCTGCAATCGCGACAGGTTTGTTCAGGTGCAGCGTCAACTGCACCGTTGAGCCTTCAACAGCCGTGATACGCAAAGTATCTTCGATAAGCTGTTCCGGTTTTTTCGTATAGGCCGGCGGCGTTATCAGTACATCTGCCTGCTGCAGACGAGGACGCACATAAGTTGTGACGCTAAAAAGTTCTGACTTATTTCCAAAATCCGGGCTGTCGATCCCGCTGAGCTCCGCGACAGAACTTCCAAACAATACTCGATAAGTGGCATCACCCGTAACGCTACTTATCACAGCCGCAAAGACACCTTCATCAACCGTTGGCTCCATCGCAAACGTGGCGGAACCGTCGGCCGTATTTAATTGCAGAACAACATCCGATGGCAGCACTCTTCCAAATCGAGCCACGACTGTCAGCGAAGTGCCGCGTTCGAGTTCGATGTTGCCAGGTTCGATCGTCAGTTCCGTCTGGCCAATCATTTCTTTCTGACCCGAAGCTTTGGCCGCCAGCAGCTGTTCCGGCGACTGCATGTCTCGCCCCCAGCGTCCCGCCGCGACAACTCCCGTCACAAGAAAGCAAAATGAAAGAAAACTCATCGTCGACCACGCCAGCATCTGCCTACCAGGGATAACCGACCGCCAGTCGGACTGACGAGCCAGCTGGTCCGCTTCTTCGATCACCCATTCGTTAAGAATCGAGGGCTGCTGCTGATGACGAGAAGACTGATCCGCTCGCACGGCTGTCAGAATCACGTCGTTTAGTTCGGGGCGATTTTTCTCAACCAGCCGAGCGGTTTCAATGGCTGTGGGCGACGGAACTTTCCATCGCGCTAACGCGAGCCCGATCAATGTAACGCCCAGCAACACTGGCAGACTGGTCGGAATCAACCCCTGCAACTGAGGCAAAAGCATTACCAGCACAACAGTCGGAACCAGCAGCAGCACCCAGTAGAGCGCCTGTCGCCGCAGGACGCGCAGCTTGTACAGCCGCTGAGCAACTATTCTTAGACTGCGTTCCAGCACGGTTCCGGTCATAATCATTCCTCGACTTCTTCGCTGTCGCCACTTCGTGCAACACCATGTACATCGCAAAGCAAAGCCCCGACTTTCACTAAACCGAGACATTGCCAATTCGCCAAACGGAATTTCAGGCAGCTGACGCAGACCGTTGCCGTTCAATTGCAGCAGCCCACAAGGATTCCGCCAGAAGACATCCCATTCCCGCCAGCAGCAGCCAACGCCACCACTTTTGTTTTCGCTCCAGTTCACTTGAACTTAGCTGACCTTTGACAACCTCTTCATTAACGTCAGACGTTTCGTCCAGAGACTTTTCAGGATCTGGCTCAACACCAATCCCAAGCACCTGTAGCTGCCCGACCGGCAGCATTTCAGTCTGACTTTCCGAAGCTGCCAGACCAGCAATCAATAACACTGAATAATCACCGTCTTCGTTTTTTCCTGTCACGGTATACCGACCAGGTGCACGGAGCCTTACCGTGGCTGATTGCGATGTTGGCTGGCCTGCAGTTACGGCCGACATTTCCTGAAGTTTATTCAGCACAAACGCCGCCGTTCGAATTTCTCCGTCGGGAAACTGAATAGACCAGTCATCCGCAGACACCAGTTCTCCGGGACGAATCATGTCGCCCACAGTCTGCACCAGCTGATCTTTTTGAGCCGGGCTAGCCAGTGAAAGAACCCGAGTTAGCAGCGGCGGAAATCGGGTCGACAACGCAAACTGGCTATCTGTGGGCTGCCAACCGGCCGCCAGCAGAATCATTCGGCCGCCAGTACCAACGTTGACTTCTGCAATCGCCGGCGTACCGGAATCAAACTTCGCCACAATCGACCAATCGCCTTCCTGACGATCTTCCTCCGAGAATATCAGGTTGCGTTGTCTCCAGAATTTAATCGACGAAAAGTCCGCAAAACGAGCATCAGAGAACACGGAAAATAGTGGATGATCGAAGTCCACGTAGCCAAGCATCGCGTAGTCATCAACGACTGCTTCTTTGACTTCAAAGTTCACTGGCAGAAACTTCTTTAACGATTCCACGGCGGCAACCGACGGTGGAGCAACTAACAGTGTTCCGGATCGATCCAGAAAATTCGCCACCGAATCCAGCAATCCTGCGGGCACAACATCAGTGGCCACAACAAACTTAACATCTGCCGGAATCGGCAACACAACTCCATCATCCTTCAATAGATCAACCACGATGACATCGCGTTCCTGATTACCGTCCAGCACTCGCTGCAGGTAATACCGCATGGATTCCGGATCGTTCAGAGCGGACGGCCCGATATGAGCGACCTTCACCACGGGGTTTTCTACGTCAGGCAGATCAATCACGTTATCAAACGGATGATCGTCACCCAGCAGTTCGACTCCGACAACCGATTTACCAACGGTAGGATCAATCACTGGCAGGATCAAGCTTCGTCGCTGCCCCGGAGCAACCGTAACTTTAATCGGCTGACCAACCGCTGCACCGCTGGCATCGAAGGTCTTCAATTCAAATTCCTGCTGCATCGTATCACCGGCGCTGGCCACGCGAACTCGAGTTCTATCTGTGCGGCGATCCTGGACAAAAGTTACGCCCACGTTGCCTTTCTTAGTCGCAGTCACCGTCTTCAATTCCACTTCGACATTCGCTGGCCAGTTTCCCGACTTGAGTTCATCCAGATCACTGCCTCGCTGAAAATCGGTAACCAACACTAATCGCCGACGATTAACGTTTAGCCGTTCCTTTGATTCCTGAGCCAGTTCGTCGGCAGCGATCCTCATGGCGGACCCTGTGTTGGTCTTCATCCAGTCTGGTTCGTACGCTTCCAGAATTCCTTCCACCAAAGCCGTCCGTTCGTCTTCAGTTGCCGAGATCCATTTTTCTCGCGACAAAAGTGTTGTCGAAGTATCCGAATACACAACGACACTCAACTGATCGTGGTCACCTAGCTGACCAATCGTATCTCTAATAATCTTCTGCACCTGTTCGTAGATACCGTCTCGTCGCATGCTCGCACTTTTGTCAACAAGCAGAGTCACGGACTGCACCACGTCATCGGTTTCATCCAGCAGAATGACTTCGCGAAGAAACGGACGAGCAAACGCTAACCCTATCAGCACCAGCGCCAGAATTCGCAGCAGCATCAACGGCCAGTGTTCGATATTCGAACGCGTGGTGAGTTTCGGCTGCGATGGCTTTAGAAACTTAACAACGCTGAACGGCATATCCTGAGTTGGAGCACGCCGCAGCATGTGCAGCACAACAGGAATTGATGCCGCCGCAACACCGGCGGCGATAAACCACTGTGTCAGAAAATCCATCAGCTGATTCTCCGATAACGGCGTCCGGGCACTGGCCTATCAAAGCACAAACAACGAACCTCACCTGTGGACTTCATCGAATTCATCGCTGCCTCCGAGCATGCAAAAAACCAGACAGCGTCAATTCCAATGGCTCGTTTGTCACTGTGCGAATAAATGCCGCTCCGAGTTTTTCGCAGACCGCCTGCACAGCATTATTATGAGCCGTGATGCGCTGCACGTAAGTTGCGTTTGCGTCCTGAGGATCGGCGTAGATCTTCTGTTTAGTTTCCAGGTCTTCAAAAAGACGCGGGCCATCTATCTTCAAATCCAGTTCAACCGGGTCCAGCACCTGAAACACGATGACATCATGCCCACAGCCACGCAATAGCTTCAGCCCCGCTTCAAACTGTTCAACCGGGGCTAACAAATCCGAAATCAGAACAACGAAGCCGCGCTTGTTCAGTCGACGAGCCGCATGTTCCAGGGCGTGTTCGGGATTTGTTTCGCTGCCGGATGTCGGTTCTTCCAGCGTCACCATGATGCGACGCAACTGACCTGGACGATACCGGGCGGGTACCACCATGCGCACACGTTCATCAAACAAACTCAACCCAACGGCATCGCCCTGTCGGTTCAGCATCCAAGCTAGAGAAGCGGCAATGGATCGACTGTAGTCGTGTTTGGTGTAACCGAGTGAACCAAACGACATCGAGTTGCTGAAGTCAGCCACGATATAGCAGCGAAGATTGGTTTCATCTTCGAACAATCGGATATAGCTGCGGTCGGTTCGAGCATAAAGTTTCCAATCCAGAAACCTCGGGTCGTCTCCCTGCGTGTACCGTCGATATTCAGAAAACTCGACAGAAAAACCATGCTTGGGACTCTTGTTCAGCCCAGTGCGAAAACCTTCTACAATCACCTTCGCGCGCAGTTCGAGCGACCTGATGCTCATCACAACTTTGGGGTCCATAAAGGACTTCGAAGGCATTGCAGGTGTGCTCACAACGCCTCCCTTTGCAAATGTCGTGTTTCCGGTTTCATAGGGGCCGACGACATTGCAGATGCAGTTGCTGCTGATTGATTTCCGCCGTGCTTATTCATTCAAGCCACCGCTTCCTGCTTCGGATGTGCGACATGCTGGAGCAATCGCTCGACAAGCGTTTCGGTGGAAACGCCTTCGGCTTCAGCGCGATAGTTTGGCAGAATGCGGTGTCGTAAAACGGGTTTTGCCAACGCCTGAATATCCGAAGCCGAAACGTAAGGTCGCCCGTCCAAAAGGGCTCGCGCCTTGCCGCCCAGCACAAGATTCTGGCCTGCGCGAAGACCGGCTCCCCAGGAAACAAGTTCGTTAATGAAGGCCGGAGCACCTTTTTGGCCTGGCCGAGAAGCCGCCGCAATTCGCACGGCGTAGCGGACCACCTCTTCTGCTATGGGAACCCGCTGAACCACCTGATGAAGTTCGCTGATAACACTTCCTGCGAACATCGACGTTATTTTTTCGCGACGTTTCGATGTTGTCTGCTGCACAACAGCAACTTCGTCGTCTTCCGGTAGATAGTCAATCAGAACATTGAACATAAAACGGTCCAGCTGAGCTTCAGGCAGCGGATAGGTGCCTTCCATCTCGATCGGGTTTTGTGTGGCAAGTACAAAAAACGGTTCATCCAGCTTGTGAACCCGACCAGCCGCCGTCACCTGATGTTCCTGCATTGCTTCCAGCAGCGCCGACTGCGTCTTCGGTGGTGTTCGGTTGATTTCGTCAGCCAGCAACACGTTTGCAAAAACGGGGCCTGGAATAAATCGCATGCGGCGATGACCACCTTCTTCTTCCAGAACTTCGGTGCCAGTGATGTCTGCCGGCATCAGGTCCGGAGTAAACTGAATGCGATTGAATTTCAGATCAAACAACTGAGCAATGGAGTTCACCAGCAGCGTCTTGGCAAGCCCCGGCGCACCGGTAATCAAACAGTGCCCTCCTGACAGCAGCGAAATCAGCAACTGCTCAACAACGTCCTTCTGCCCAATAATCACCTTCGACAGTTCGGCATCAATTTCGCTTCGCAGCGAACGCAACTGAGTAATCAGTTCACGCTCGCGTTCGCGAGTCAGTTCGCCGGTTTCCTGTGCAACTTCTTCAGACTCGGACATGTCAGTGTTAGCTTTCTATACAGTCGTATTAACAAGGCGTCTGCAAAAAACAGAACACCGAAGGAGTCAACGCTGGCATCGAATATGTTTCAGTGTGTCATCGCGTAAAAGACGATGTTGATTCCTAGTGGATACGCTTTCTTTTCAGAGAACTCTTTGAAGTACCACGGATCTTCGCCTTCGCGTTCCCAGCCGTCACCAAGATCTGTGTTATGACAGATGATCGCCATCATGCGACCGTTGTCATCGTAGAGGCCTCGATAGTGAACTTCCTGAGTATCATCGCCGCGTTCCCACGTGATCAGATTTCCGCTGGAATCAACGCGACTGGGATGCGCGTGGCCGATCGCCGGAATCTGCGGACGCTCTTTCAGGTCATAGACGCAATGAAAGATCGAATGCTCTAAAGGAATCTCACTGGCATCTCGATCCGGAAAGACGCGTTTCATTTCAGCAAGAAAATTGTCGAGCTCATCCTGCCCCCAAAAATCGTCGACCATCAGGAAGCCACCATTTAACAGATAGCTGCGCAAAGCAGTCACTTCAGCGGCTGTGAAACTTAGATCACCAGGCTCGATGATGTAAATAAACGGATAATT
Source organism: Fuerstiella sp. (assembly GCA_041689795.1). Lineage (GTDB taxonomy): Bacteria > Planctomycetota > Planctomycetia > Planctomycetales > Planctomycetaceae > Fuerstiella. The sequence continues at coordinate 103,191 of JBDNFN010000245.1, forward strand.
GAACAGCGTCGGATCCGTGAGCTCGATAATTACACCGTCCGGATGTGTATGCAGTGAAGTCAGCTGCTGCAGCCGGTAAGAAAAATTTAAATCGGCATCAGGATAATCTGTTGCCCATTTTCCTCCGCGACCACCATAGCTGTTGTAGCGAATGCGGCAAAACGTGAAGACATCGTCTTTAAACTTCTCGTCAATCTTCCAATCCGGAACGCCACGGCGATCGGGCCGACCATCGGGGCCGACCATTTGACGCTCTCGACCATATCGCCGGTTGCCTCCGAACTGAGCAATCGCTGCTGTGGTAACAAGCACTACTAACAGAGACGCAATAACGGCCAGCTTTGAGCGATTCATTGGGTATCTTCCGGATAAGCAGGATCCGTGAGTCTCTCAGATCGTAGGCGGATTAGCCACTGCGAATAAAGTGCCGATTGCCTGGAATGTCTAACACGCGAAACAATCCCAAGCTGGAGTTCCATTTCATCAATCGATTCGTTCAACCGCAAGTCAACTGTTTCAGTCCGACTTACTGTACCTAACCTATGGTAAGTCGCTTGATTCTTTTTAAGGTCACGGAAATGATGGTCAAGAACGTTTTCCGCTGCTATCACCGCGAGCCCCATAATGTTTCGACCTGTTTTCTATTGTCTGTCTGTGGTGCCACTTTGCCTGTCATGCACATCGCTGGCAGAGGACATCACTGGAGTGGGCTCGATTGGCAAAGTTCAGCGACTGCACACGGACTTTGCCTTCACAGAAGGCCCGACGTCTGATGCCGACGGCAACTTGTACTTTACGGATATACCCAACAACCGCATTCACAAGCGAGACACCAGGGGCACGCTGACTGTTTTTGTAGAACCGGCCGGTCACTGCAATGGATTGATGGTTGCCGGTGACCGATTGCTGGCCTGCGAAATGGATGGACAGTTAAAACAGTACGATCTGGCAACCGGCAAAGAAACATCACTCGCCAGCAAGTACGAAGGAGCTCGGTTTAATGCACCGAACGACCTGGTGATCGACAGGTCCGACGGCATCTATTTTTCCGACCCGCGTTTTAGAGCTCCCGACCCATGGCCTCAGGGCACAGAAGCCGTTTATTATCGATCGGCCGACGGCAAGGTCACGCGATTGATTGACGACCGCAGCGCACCCAACGGAGTGATCTTGTCTCCGGATGAGAAGACGCTGTACGTCATTCCCAGCATGGAAAAACAAATGTGGGCTTACCCAGTTGAGTCGCCGGGAAAGATTGGCCCAGGCAAAGTATTTTGCGAACTGGCTCAACCGGACGGCAAAACAGACGCAGGAGGTGACGGTTTAACAATCGACACCAACGGCAATCTGTACATTACCACAGGGCTTGGTCTGCAGGTCTTCGACGCAACCGGCAAGGCACTGGGCATCATCAAAATTCCGGAACAACCAGCTAACGTTTCGTTCGGAGGCAAAGACAACAAGACTCTGTTTGTAACAGCCAGGACGTCATTGTACTCAATCGAAACAAGCACAACCGGCCACGTCTTCCCCGGAAAGTAGTCATCACGTGTTGGGGAACAGCGGCAACAGAACCAACCTGGTTAGTTGGTAAGAAGTGTTGCCGGAATCACGCCACCGCTGGCCAATGCGCTAGCGTAAATTCGGTAGCCTTCCGCCAACGGTTGACCATCGTCATAGGTTGAATAAACGCCGGCCTGCGAATCAACGGCAGCAGACAGAGTCGGAAGTATGTCCACGCAATTAATCTGCCGTTCCGTCAATGCCTTCTGCAACCGGCTGCGTAGATCCGTTTCACGTTGAGCAAGCTGCTGCAGTCCATCAGGCAGCGAATCATTCGCAGACTGCTGGCAGTGGGCATAGACCGATTCACGAGTTGGGATCAGCATCACAATTAACCCAACGCTTTGCCGGGCACATCGTTGATGTGCCGCTGAAAGAATCTCCATCGTCCTGTCGAACGCCGCCGCGATTTGTGGTTCAGTCAGATCAACATCATGCGAAACTGCGCTAACACGCTGATTCGCAACGTAGGTTGGATTCACTGGATGATGGACTTCAAAACCAGCTGGACGCCCCAGCTTCGAATGTCGTATCAGCTGGTCAATCGCGCTGCCAGTGGCCGTGTGATACCTGATTCCGTACCGAAACGCGTTGTCGATTTCCTGTTCGGTATCGCGTTGATGAATACCTCGAGCAACATCACCCAAATCATTTCCCAGAGACAAACCGACAACAATTCGCTTCGGCCGCATCTGCAGAGCTCGAGAAATCAGGATCTCGTATTGCAAGGGCCCGTAACCGCCTACTCCCATGTTATAAACAGACTGGTTCAACGTTGCGGCAAGCTGTTGAGGCCACGATTGTTCAGGCTCGGCGTTAAAGCCCTGAGTATGTGAATCGCCAATTGCCACAATATCAGCCTGCACAAGAACTTCCGGATTTCGAAAACCGTTGTCATCGACGTCGGTTAGTTTCGGGTCAAGCACATAACCCAGCTCGGTGTCCGGAACCAGATTCGATACCGTGCTGACTGGAAAATGAGTCACGCAGCGCAGCGCGATTTCCGAGATCAGCAAAGCAAAGCTGATGGAAATCAATGCGGCCGCCAGTCGCAGCTTCCATTTTGCCGGAGCCGTACGCGCCCATCCGCAAATCATGCCAGCGACAATCAAACCGGCCACACCTATCAGCTTGACCTTCAGTCCGCCTTCGACCGCGAAGGCCACGGCAGACGCTGCCAGACCAATCCCAACCGTCCAGCACACGATAGCGCCGACGAACCCGGACGATATTTCTGATGTCCGTTTTGAAAACGCGAGTTCTTCGACAAACTTTACTTTCGCCAGCATTCCGTTGCTCATTTCATGTCCCTGAAGTTTCACTGGCGAAATTGTATCTGCTCCGGGAAAAACGGAGCAACGGCAAGATTCCCGCGAAATCAAACAACAAACAGCCACTTACAACAAACGGCGGCAACTTTGCCACGATGCACGGTCGCCGAATTTGAAGGAAATGTCACCAAACCTGAGAGCTTACCAGAACTTCTGTCACTGCAGTTCGCCATGGTTGACCGGGACCGAACTCTACAGCAGAATCGGGCTTGGTTTTCCGGTTGAAACATCACACTCAGTTGCCAGGCTCAAGGAATTTCCAAAAACAGCCTCGCATTATCCCCTGATCACGACAAACGAACACCACATGCACACTTCAAAGCTTGTCAATGCACTTGCCCCGTCCGCCACTATCGCCGCTGCCGCAAAGGCTCGCGAACTGCGATCAAAAGGCGTCGACGTTCTGGAGTTCACGCTGGGCGAACCAGACTTTACCACACCTTCCCACATCTGCGACGCTGCCCAGGCGGCCATGGAAGCCGGTCATACCCATTACACGCCAGCCACCGGCATTCCAGCTTTGAAAGCCGCAATCTGCAACGCCTTTGAACGCGATCATGGCGTGAAGTACACACCAGCTGAAGTCACCGTAAGCAACGGGGCAAAGCACGCGATCCACAACGTTCTGGCCGCGTGCTGCGATCCGGGCGATGAAGTCATCATCCCAACTCCATATTGGGTCAGCTACGGCGCTTTGGTGGAACTGGTTGGAGCGATACCTGTGCTTGTCGACACCACGGAAGAATCCGGATTTTGCATGTCAGCAGATCAGCTTCGTAATGCGATCACCCCAAAGACGCGCATGCTGATGCTGAATAGCCCCAGCAACCCCACGGGAGCCGTCTATCCAGTGGAAGCCCTGGAAGCTCTGGCACAAGTCGCTGTGGAAAAAGACATCATCGTGCTATCCGATGAAATCTATAGCAAACTGATTTACAGTGGCTATGCGTTCCGATCGTTTGCTTCATTCGGCGAAGAAGTAAAGAGACGCACAATTATCGTCGACGGAGTCAGCAAAGCGTACGCCATGACAGGCTGGCGAATCGGCTGGACTCTGGCCCCTGCTAATGTCAGCAAAGCCATTGACACGCTGCAAAGCCAGGAAACATCAAATCCCTGCAGCATCAGCCAATACGCAGCCATCGAAGCGTTGAACGGAGACCAAACCTGCATCGGCGAGATGCTGGTTGATTTTCAGCAAAGACGCGATTACGTGCTAAACCGACTGCGAGCCATGCCCGGGATTACATTTGCCGATCCGGGCGGAGCGTTCTATGCGTTCTTAAACGTCAGCAGCCACTTTGGTCGAAAACTACCGGGCGGTGCCATCGTCGATAACAGCAGTGACTTCTGCACCGCTCTGCTGGAACATGCTCACGTGGCTCTGGTCACGGGCGATGCCTTTGGAGCACCCGGTTATGTTCGGCTGGCCTTCGCCACGAACATGAAAACGATTGAAGCGGGACTGGATGCGATTGAAATTTTCCTGACAACATAAGCAGCCATGGCCGCATCTGCTGTTGATTTCCGGACTCGCAACCGCGACGGCATTGCACTGCAAAGATGACTCAACGAAAACAGGCTTCCTCAAACACAGGTCGCCACGTCAGAAACTTGCCATTTTGATCGTTAGAGTCCTGATAATCCTGATTCACATCGGCGTTCCACTGGCCATCCTGTATGGCCTGTGGAAGCTACTGCGAACCAAATGGGCCTTTACAATTGAGGTCGACGAAACCGGCGTGCGTTCTCACGAAGGCATCAGAACTCACCATCAGCGGCGGCTGCTGGAATTACTTCAGAAGACTCCCTGCGTGGAAGGCCCAATGAAGATCATGGGGCGCTACGATGAAACCGGCCGGCTGCAACTTCGTTTCCGCGGAAATGCGTCTGACAACACAAAGCAGCAGATCCGCAACTTTATTGTCAACGAATTATAAAGGCTCATTTTCTTAGGCAGACAGCTCCGCGAATCTTCGGCACACCGCGAACTCTGCTTCAATACTCCCGCAGGGCTGAAACTCCAACATCAACACCTGGCGAATAAACAATGTGATCCGGTGCACGGTTCTGGCCCACTGGACAGCCCTGCGACGTCGTCAGCGTCTGCGAAATATTTGCTGAAGTAACCGGCAGAAACTGATAAGGATCGTGGTGCACCTGCCCCACCAGAAACCTTCCATCGGGACGGTTGGCAAACAGGTGATATCGTTCCAGCAGAAATTCTTCCAACGACCCACAACTAGCCGCAGAAAGTTTGGCGGTGCGGTCAATGTGGGCCTCAATGGTGTAACCGCCCACTTGCCGATGACGCACTCCTGAATACGTTGCTCGCCCATCTGCTTCGATGCACATCTGTAATTTCGCGAACACGTAATTGAGATGCCAAAACCGGCGAGCAACAGCAACGGCAAGACGACGATTGGCATCAAGACTTAAGAACCAGACGCCGCATTGACCGTTCCTGTGGCGAACATAAGTGCGAACGTTGGTTTCCAGAAACCACGAAATCCCCGGCACAGGCGGCGACCACCGGGGTCGAACTCGTTCCATTGAAAATGGAACGACGGCCAGCCAGGCGGCTCCATCAAAGGTCTCAACTTCCAGTCCATCCGGCAACAGAGGCTGCAAGTCCGCTGGAGCAATTCGCCAATGAATAAATAGTAAATGCCGCCAGCTTTGATACCCGACAATTGTTGGGGCAAGACCCGACACGTTCGACCTTTCATGTCAATGCAGCTCAGAGACAACTTGCAGGAAAACCACGCCGGCATGCGGGCGCAGTAGCCAGAAAACCGAAACATGACGCTCAACTTAACAGAACATGTGCCCATTCCAATCAGCCGCGCGAAAGCCCATAATGGATCTCGACCGTGAGACGACCGCCGATTCATCCATTGGTTCACCACAAATTTTGAAAGAAGGTCGGCTGTCGATAACGAGTTCACGTCGTTTTTCGATAACCTGCCGCCGATCGCGTTCACAGCCGACCTTTCAGGAAAACAGCAGGAAAGTCCCATGCCACAAGAATATCCCGATGATTTAGATGGTCAGGTTCTCCGTTCTATCGCTGAAGATGGCAACGACATGACTCAGCCAATGGACGTGGAATTCCATGTAGCGGCCGCGACAGAAGAAATTGCAGACGCAATCGCTGACGCTGCAGAGAAAATTGGTTACGAGGCCAATATCTTCTTCGATGACGGCGAAGACGCCGAAGAAGACGAAGAAATCACTGAACCGTGGACCTGCACCTGTCTGAAAACGATGCTGCTTGAATACGACGCCATCATGGCGGCACAGGCTGAGCTTGACGAAATCGCAAAGCCCCTCGGCGGATACGCCGACGGCTGGGGAACGTTTGGAAATACAGAGGATTAACGCGAGGCCGGTGTGCTGAACCCTACTGAGTCGAAGCAGGGTTCAGCTGGCAGATTGTGCGCAGTTACGGTCGGCCGTCTGCGAATCGCTCTAATCGCTGAGCAATCTGAGTTGCGGCAAGCATCATCGAACTAAATCCGGGTAGCAACCGCAAGCGCCACTCCCGTTAGGCTGATGTCGACCAGAAGTCGCCAACGCCAGAATGTTTCAACGGCCGAATCTGTTCTGAAGACAGCCTTCACAAACAGAGCGATAAAAACGTTGCAGCACACGGACATCCCGAACAACATCAGCGACGCAAGAATCACCGGAGCAATATTGCCTTTTACCTTCAGCAGTTGAACTTCGCCCAGGACGATGAACATCATGGCCATTGCAAGATGGCCAAACCACCAGGCGGCAGCCAACATTCTTAGCAACACGTTTCCCGTGAATGCGCGGCGGGCGACAGCAGGACCGATGGGCCTTTGCCTCGAAAATGTTGACGCCCAAAGTCGGAATAGAAACGGACCTTCCAGCACCGCACCCAAGCCGAACACCAATAGCAGGTAGGCACCAATCGGCATTGCGATTGCCAGCTGATTAGGCAACAGCAGCATACAGACAAAAAACAACGACAGCAGTGTTCCGGAAAATGCCGCGATCCACGCTTCGAGATTTTCCAGCCGTCGAAAGAACGGCGACACTGTGTCATCGGTGTCTGGCAGAAGTACCCTTTCAGGTTGTTCAGGTTCCGGATCGTCGAGATAAGTAAAGCCGTCCAATGCATCGGCAATACAACGGTTGCGTGATGCCGACCGCTCTGCCACTCAACCGAGTCAACGCCATCAAGTCAACGAATTGTACGCGTAATAGAGTGCGTCCTAAAACCGAACTGCGAACTTCTCAATGCAAACACGACGCGTTAGCAAGCAAATTTGCGATTTCAGAACCGCCTCTGGCAACTGCTAACCACCGAGCTGACGGCGTAATGCTTCCAATTCGGCTTCGACTTCGCTGCTTTTTTCCTGCTGAGACTGATTGATGGCATGGATGGCAGTTTCTGATTCGAGCCGCACCTGAGTTGGCTCGCCGGTGAGATCAGCCAGTCGTCGCTGCGCTTCCGCGTGCCGTGCTTCGAGTGCCTTTTGAATTCGCAGCATGTTCTTAAAATTCGATTCAGTCGCTTCAAGCTCAGGTTTCAGACCATCAATGAGGTCCTCGATCTCAACCTTTCGGGTCAAAGCTTCTCGAGCGCCTGATTCGTTACCGGTTGATAGCAAGGCCTTCGCTTTCTCAACCCAGTCAACAACATGCGCCGTATGAGTTTCGATTTCTGTGCGCAGCCGATCTCGATTTGCGGCCGAAGTCCGGGCAACCCGGCGGGCACTCGCGAGCCCCTCTTCCATTTCCTCAATCACTTCTCTTAATGTCAATTGCGGATCTTCCGCTTCATCAAGAATCTGAGTCAGACTGCAGGTTACGATATCGGTCAGGCGGCTGAAATAAGGCATGGCTTGTTACTTCTTAACGCAAAACAGGTTCGCCGGAACGTCTAAGTCAGGCAAACATCAGCAAGTTTAAAGGGCATTGACTTTTTAACGATAGTAAAACGCGATGCATTTCACGGGACTGCAAGGCAGGCCAGTTACACGTAGACGCGTCATCACAGACAATAGATCAATTCATTTCAGAAACAGTTTCATCAACAAAGCCTCGACAGGTCAGATGGTATCTCAGTTTTTCTTTTGCCAGTCGCAGGCGACTCTTCGCAGTTGGCAATGTGGTTTGCATTGCGTCTGCGACCTCGGACAAAGTTAGCGAATCAAAATGATGCAGCATGAATGTCTGCCGCTGCTCTTCAGGAAGATCTTCCAGTAATTCGTAAACGGCAGCGACGACTTCGTCCTGAGTAACTTTCGCCTCGACGGAAAGCAGATCGTCCGGCAGGAGAGATAATAAGTCAGTCAATTCGCCATCTGCCGAAACCGTTACGGTAACGCGACGAACCAAGGCATCGTGCGAACCGCGACGAACGCTGTCAATCAGCAGATTTCGAGCAACTCGGAAGAACCAGCCCTTGAATCTTCCCGTAGGAAGGTAGTCCCAGGACTTCCGATAAAGTCGTAGCAAAGCGTCCTGAACAAGGTCTTCAGACTTCTGGGCATCACGTGTATTACGAAAGAAAAATCCATACAGAGGTGCCTGCCAGACCGCGACGATTTCATTAAACGCCTCAGGATCTCCTTCCTGCAGGCGAATCATTCGCTGATCGTCTTCGTTGTATCGTTCGGACATTGAGCGTGCATCATCGAAAGAAACGGGCGCCCATAAACGCGGCGGCGGTGGATAGGCTACAAACAACGCTGAACAAGCGAAAGCGTTTTGAACATCTGCAACGAAAGTCGCCCAGCATCGTGGCAGACATATTTCCTAAACCGCTTGGCCACAGGCATTTCCAGGCGGCTTTGAGGCGATCGCAGGAATTACCAGGGCATTTCAGTCAGGTCGACAATTTGAGAGGCCAACCGTTTTACAGCCTCCTGCTGAGCCGTTGCCAAAGACTGACCCACTTCCGGAGCAAAGCTTACCTGAGACGAATGCTGTGCCAGTTCCTGACCGATCGGAAACACTCGCTGCTGCAGAATCTGTCCATTGCGACGATCGACCCAGGAAACTTCTGCTCCCAGCAGCAGTTGGGTTTCTCGAGGATCGTCGAATCGTGTTTCGCTAAGAGGATTCTTACGCACATCGACGATTCGCCCACTCAGAACGGTGTCAGCCATTGGTTCGTCAACCAGTCGATAACCGGATCGCGACTTGATTTCTTTCTGCACCGCTTCGGTCAGAAGATAGTCTAGATTCCGCCGAAACGATTCCGACTTGAAGACCGGCACATAAACTGTACGAACACCCTGGACGTTGGATGGGCCAAGCATGTACCCGCAGCCACTGATCAGCGCAACGACAGCCGCCATTGCCAGTATGCCCCGGATTTTCGAGCGACTCATCACTTTTAGAATCCCGGAAAGCGAAACGGACTTTTGCTGCCCGAAGGTGAGCTAACAGACTTAACCGGCTGATCCGAATTTGAAGTTTTCGGGGCGGGAGGTCCGATCGATAAGGAAGGAAGTGACTCCAGAAATTCGCTCATACCCGGTAAGCCGCGAAGCAGCGCTGGGTCGATCTGGCGAATTTCCTGCCGTGCCATTGCTGCATAGGATGTGTCAGGAAATTCGGTAATGACCTGCATGCAGTTAATTGCAACCGCACGTGGGTTATCTTTTCGCTTGTAAATTTCCACTCTACTCCATGCTCGCTGAGCTTTCTGCAGGTACAGCTTTTTGAGGTCTTCTCTGACCTGCTGTCGATCTTCAGAATCAGGGAACAGACTGAGCGTTCGTTCTTTCAGATTTTCGGCAGAAACCAAAGTCGTGCCATCATACATAGGACCCTGATAGGAAGCCTGCTTTACGTGGGCCCCAAGCACAAATGCTTTTTCCAGATGTGGACTGTCAGGGTACTCATCACGAAGAATTTCAAAGTATCGATCCGCCTCGATATAGTCTCCGCGACGCAGATGGTACGACGCAGTCAACATCAGAGCGTCGTCCGCCAGCGGTCCTGTGGGATCATTCAGCCAGATCGACTTCAGAGCTTCGCGAGCTCGGCCACGCGTATCCACAAGCGGTCGGGTTTTGTCGAAGAAGTTAGGTATGAGACCAAACCGTACTGATGGATCACCAGGGCTAGCCAGCGTCTTGGCAGAGTCATCAGAATCCGTTTCCGTCTGCTGGCTGACAGTCTTGATCTGACCGCCGGACGCCGGGTCTGAAACTTCCAGCCAGATTTTGGCAATGGAAAACATGCGACGACTTGCATCAGCGACGTATTTTGTCGACGGGTAGTCTGCAAACAGCTTTGAGTAGGCATCCTGAGCTTTAGGATACTGCTGCATAGCGTAATAGCTTTCGCCCAGACGGAACCAGGCTTCCTCGCCGATCGAAGATTCTGCGTATTTATTCGCGATCTTCTTATAACTCTTTACGGCCTCTGGATATTTGCCGTCATCGAATAGTTTTCTAGCAACTTCAACTTCACGACGACCAGCGGTGGAAAATTTTTCGCCTCGGCTCAGCGCATCTTCTTCGTTGTGAAGAGCACGTTCCAGCGGGCCGCGAATTTTATCGGTGCTCAACAGATCCGAATGAGCGAACAGACCTTCGCCATCTGATGGCCGAAACGAGCGACAGCCAGGCAGAATTACCAGGCAACAGATCAGCATAACCATCGGTTGAATAGCGCAACGAAAGACAGCAATGACTGGGAAACGGAATTCTCCGTTAAAACCAGTTACCGATTCCTTTCGGTTTCTGTGCATCCTGCGTTGGTCCATGATGTCTAGAATTTCATATATTTGAGTGTACCTGGTTGCCTGCCAAGCACATGGGTAATTGCTGAAACCGCAAGTCGGTGACATTCAGCAGATTGTTCTTTTGTCAGTCGAATTCGTTCTGCCAGAGCTGAAGAATCACCAGTCATTTTTCTAAGTACAGCAATAGAACCAGCGGAAACCGACTTACCTTCATATTCCTGTTTGCGACACGCACCACATAGCAGTCCGCCCTGGCTGACCCAGTAAGCAAACTTACCTTCCAATTCGACAACCTCGCCACACACACAGCAATCCATAAGGTTGGGAAATGACCCAACCAGATGTAGCAAGCCGACTTCAAAACCAACAATAGCGGCTGCCGAATCCACATTTAAATCGGACAATTCTTTCAGTGCTTTGGTTGCCAGTTCAAAAATCCGGCTATCAGGATCTTCTTCTTCCGTCAGACACGACAGCAAATCGGCGATGTAATATCCGCCGTATAATGAATTCAAGCTTGTAGAAACAGGTGTAAAACGAGAAATCAGCTTTGCCTGAGTCAGCAGGCTTAGAGTTCCCGATGACTTTCGGATGAAGACTATTTCACACGTCGAAAGCAGGTCAAGAGCAGCATCGAATGGCCCCTTCAGTCTTTTCGCACCTTTTGCAAGGGCAGAGAACCTTCCGAATTCTTTGCTGAAGAATGTCACCACTCGGCTGGATTCGCTGAAATCCGCCTGCCGAATGACAATTGCCACAGCCTTTTCCGTTGACAATTCGCACACCTTTCCCGCAAAGTTCCTATTGCACCCAAATAACCAACCTGTCTGTCAGGAAGTCTCGCAGCTTGCTGCCAACAAAAAAAGCCGCAGTCAGACAAAGATCTGACTGCGGCTTCGTATTTGTACCTGCTGAATCCGAACCGCCTTGTGGCAGATCTCGAATAAGCCGGGAATCAACTAGAATGTGACAATGGCGTCAACGCCGAACGTTGTCTGTGAACCAACGTTTGGATCGTCCCAGTCATAACGAATTTCAGGTCGAACAATCAGGTTATCCATTGGCTTGATGTTCACGCCAGTGGTAACAGCGTACTGCGAAGTACCACCGTTTTTCCACCACTCACTTCGAACACCGACACCAATTTTCTCGCTGATGCTTTTGATCAGGTAGGTGTTGATACCAAGTTGGTCGTCTCCAGTGTCACGGATATTCACCATGTCACTTTGCAGAACCAGATTCAGGTCTTCCTGCAGAGCAATATCCAGCAACAGGCTGTGGCCGTAACCGCTGGCACCACCAGATCGAGCACCGAAGTTACCTGCGGTTGTGATATAGGTGAAGGTTGCGTTTTCGCCAGCCGCTGTGCTGAATCCGCCGAGGAAGTTACTTCCGCCGTCAACACTATCGAAACCAGAGTCCCAACCGGCCGTCCAACCAGCATAGATGGTAGTGTCATCGCTGGCGGCATAAGTCGCCAAAACACCGGTATGGGTGAACGGCTCCGTGTTGAACATCGTCAACGCGTGGCTGTAGAAGAAGTTATCCGGGGCAGTTACAACTTCGTACCCAACCAGCGTGTAGAAGTGACCAGCTTTGAAGCTCCAGTCACCAGAAGCAAGTTCAGCGTACAGCTGAGGAATGGCAAAGCCATAGTCAGCACCCTTTGTGAACTTACCGCCGTTGTCCCAGCTGCCCGCAGGGTTACCGAACGACTGAGTATCCCCAGCGTCGATACCGTACATTGCATCCATGCGAAAACCCCAATCGAGGCCTTTGCTGCCGTCAGCGACTTTCTCAGCGTACAACCATCCCTGATGCAGGTTGACTCGGTGAGGTGAGTTGTTGAAGGCCCCTGCATCGCCACGAGTTGTGGAACGAGGTGTGAATCCGCTATGGTAACCCATCTGCACCCAACCGCCGAAAGTGATTTCGCTTTCGCTATCACCACCGAACAGTCCGCATCCGTCGCCACAACCTTCTGCACATCCATCGCCGCAACCGGCAAGAATGTCTTCGCTGCAACCCGCTGGGGCACAGCAGCTTGACTCTTTGCAGCAACTCATTGATGCCAGCTGAATTGTCAGCGGGTCATTGTTGTCAGCAAAAATTTGCTGGCAACGCTCACTAGGTCCTCCGGCGTTGTAGACTTCTCCGGCCATACCGACAGCACTTGTTGCCATCGAACCGAATAATGCCGCACTCGCACAGAGCGAAGTCCATGATCTTCTGATCATCTTACAATCCCTCGCAATTTAATCCGTGAAAATCAAAGGAGCTTTCCTCCCGAAAGCCATCGGTGCCTGGATTCACTATTGTTTTGCCATAGCCCGGTTTGAGTCACTGCAATCGGACGGACTTGGGCAGAATTCCGATTCCACACACTATGGAATCTTCACTGGTGTATTGGATATCGACGCCGACCATTGAGAGAGCAAGGTCGACACCAATATCCACCGAACAAAAGCCAGGGTTTACCGAACCAAGTGAAACGAACACCGCAACCCAATCCGACGTCGTTATCTTTCCCAATCGCCATATTTGGAACAAGCGGTCCGGTCTGGATTATTGGTTTGCAGCTCAAATAGGTGAATCAACTGAAGATATGATGTTTACGCCCAAAAACATCGGCAAGCAATGCCGATTCGCGGCTCGATGCTTATGATCACGTAGACTGGGAAGCATTGTGCGACTTTGCGGATCCACCAGACTGCATGTGATTACAGGGGTATATAAATGGCAGACAACCGAGCCCTAAGACAATTTCTCCAATCGCTTAAGTCAGCCGGAATTTCGTATTTGCCGCATGTTGTCCTCCCCAAGGTGACTCATAAAGCACATCGACTGGCCCGCACCGCACCATCTCAGGCAAAAAATTCACCAGCGCCTCCGGTGACTCAGGTGAAAAAGAAAGCCGGCGAAGTTCGCACACCAGCGGCACTTTCAGAAACGGTTAGCCTTCTGGCTCAGATACCAGAATCCCAATCGCAAAAAAATGATGCTCTGCACCAGCTTGCTGCAATCGTCGCCAACTGTAAACGCTGCCCGGAACTCGTCGACAGCCGCCGCCAAACCGTCTTCGGTGTGGGCAACCCGGACGCAAAAATTATGTTTATCGGAGAAGCACCGGGGGCCGACGAGGATCGTGTGGGCGAGCCATTTGTCGGAACCGCAGGACAACTGCTTGATAAGATCATTGTCGCCGCAGGCCTGAAGCGAGAAGACATTTACATCTGCAACGTCTTACGATGTCGGCCTCCAGGAAACCGGAACCCGCATGCACAGGAAATTGCCAACTGCCGCGAGTTTCTGGACGGGCAAATAAAGATTGTTGACCCGGAATACATTGTCTGCTGGGGCAACGTGGCAGCGCAGAATTTGCTCGGTAATACTCAGGCCATCGGCAAACTTCGAGGCAGTTTCTGGTCTCACGGTACGGCCAAGGTGCTATGCACCTATCACCCGTCGTATCTGCTCAGAAACCCAGCCGCGAAAAAGCTGGTTTGGGAAGACATGAAACTGCTGATGGCCGAACTCGGCATGCAACCCTAGCGGTAGAGCAGGATCAATCGCGGAATTATTCGGCGGTATTCGGAGGCTCACTCTTTGAGTCAGCTCGTGTTGCCTTGCGATTCATGAAGTGCGGTTTTGAGATGCCGTCTTTCCCGGGCTTCACGTTGACGCCCGCATCTCCTTCTGACAGCAGAAAACTGACAACGTCTCTGCGGTATAGAAATCCGACAACAGAATCCATTTCGTCGACGACAGGAACAATTCCGTGACAGGACGAACGAAACAAATGTAGAACGCTGTTTAATTCGGCATCCATTCTCACAGATTCTGCATGTCGCGACACAATCTGAGAAATGGTTTGGTCTCGGGCTGAAACTGACATAAGTTGCCGGATAACGGCATTCTCTGTCACAACTCCAAGCATTTTCCCCGTATCGCTGGCAACAACCAGCACGGACAAATCGTTTGTTACAAGAATCTCAGCGGCCTCACGCAGGTAAGTAGATTCCAAAACGACCGATGTGGGACAGACTCGCATCAGTTGGGATACGGGTAGCTGCTGCATTTGTGTGCTTTCCAGCAGGACAACCTTGAAGGCAGATGTGTGGCCCGACGAAACGTTTCTAATCGTCATGGGGAAACCTAGTACCAAATCCCCAAATCAATTCGCCGGGTTCCACCCCCCCGGTGACTTTTCACCTCATTTCGGCACTGAGCGACCTTCTATACTGTTCGTATCGGATGTAACGCCGCCGTACTGCAGCCAGACGCAGATCTTTGCCAATCGATGGTTTTCACATCCTGTCAGCGTGGTTCAGACTCCTCCAAATTGCATAAGTCTTCTTTTCCTGACAATTGCAGCTACTCTTGCCATCGGGTAAATACCATGATTCGGTTCCCGCAAATCGTCGCGATAACTGGGAGATTCGTCTGATGAACGTCCGCCTTCTGACCACCCTAATAATTGGACTTCAATCACTTTCGGTGAACGCAGCCACCATCAGTGAGTGTCAGGAAATGCTTCGAATTGGACGGTACGTCGAATGCCTTGATGCCACAACACAGGCCGTCAACAGACGCAGTTACGGTGAAGACTGGCCGATCCTGAAAGCAGAAGCCGAGATCCAGTTGGGCCGCTATCCGCAGGCCACCGAAACCGTGACGGAAGGTATCCAGCGATATTCGTGGAGCATCCGATTGCGAATGCAGGCCTATCAACTGTCACAGCTCGGAGGCGACCGTTCCGACGCACAAAGAATGCTGGATGAAATCAACGGGCTGGCAACCGATGCGCCATGGCGTTACACCGACGCAGATGACCTTGTGGCGTTAGGGCAAGCCGCGATCGAGCTCGGCGCTGACCCCAAAGATGTACTGGAAGGTTTTTTTGATCGAGCACGACGAAACTACAAAAGCAGGCCCGAAGGACATCTTGCCGCAGGCCAACTGGCAATCGACAAAGGCGACTTCGCCCTGGCCGCCGAAGTGCTTCGACCTGCCGTACAGCAGTTCGCCGACAACCCCACCGCCCTGTTTCTGCTGTCCGAAGCCGTAAGCTCATCCGCACCGTCAGAAGCTACCGCCCTGCTGCAGCAGATTCTGGAAATCAATCCGAACTTTACTCCGGCGCTGCTGCAATTGGCACAACGACAGATTGATGCTGAAGCCTATGAAGTCGCTGAAGCTATCCTGGCAAAGATCCACGAAATCAATGCATGGCACCCTGAATCTTATGCGCTCGCCGCCGCCATCCACCATCTGCGAAACGATCCCGTCGAAGAATCGCGATGTCGCAGTAAGGCCCTCGCATTTTCCGGAACGAATCCGGCGATCGACCATCTGATCGGAGAAATCCTGTCACGGAAGTATCGATTCGCAGAAGGTGCGCAATATCAAAAGCAGGCTTTGAAGGCAGATCCGCTGTACCTTCCGGCCAAAACTCAATTGGCTCAGGACCTTCTGAGACTCGGACTGGAAGACGATGGCTGGCAACTGGCAGATGATGCTCAGAAGCAGGATAAGTACAGCACAACCCTGTATAACCTGATGACTCTGAAGAACAGCCTGGACAACTTCACCACAATCAAGACGGATCGATTTACAATCCGCATGGATCGGCAGGAGGCCGCCGTCTATGGAAAGCTGGTCGAATCACTATTGAACCTTGCCTTCGAATCGCTTACCGAAAAGTATCAGTACACGCCGACCGAACCAGTGGTCGTTGAGATCTTCAACCGTAAAGACGACTTTGCCGTGCGTACGTTTGGTGTGCCGGATGTCGCCGGCTTTCTGGGAGTGTGCTTTGGAAAGGTCATAACGGCCAATAGTCCGGCTTCTCAAAGAGAAAGCCCGAACAACTGGGAGTCAGTGCTGTGGCACGAATTCTGTCACGTGATCACTCTGCAAATGACCCACAACAAAATGCCACGCTGGTTGAGCGAAGGAATCTCAGTTTACGAAGAACGACTTCGCGACGTTCGCTGGGGACAACATATGACACCCGGATTTCGGAACCGGATCCTGCAGGGAAATGTGACACCCGTTAGCCAGCTAAGCAGCGCTTTTCTGAATGCGAAGTCCGGTGATGATCTCAGTTTCGCGTATTATGAATCATCCATGGTCGTGGAACACATTGTGCAAAAGCACGGGTTCGATGCTTTGCCTGGCGTGCTGAAAGAACTAAGAAACGGCTTCACTATCAATGATGCTCTGGATCGCCACACCGGTGGTATCGCTGAACTGGATTTATCATTCGAAGAGTATTTCACATCCTTAGCAAACGACTTTGCAAAAGACGTAGTCTTTGAGGTGACCGCAGACGAAGCTGAAAATCTAATTGAACTGGCTGGCACTAATCCACGGCACTACCCGGCCGGACTTGCCGCCGCCGCTGCACTTATCGGGCAATCTGAATTCGCCGCCGCAGAGGCCAGATTGAAAGAACTAATCAGCCTTTACCCGGAAGATGCCTCTCGTAATTGCGCTCGCAGCATTCTGGCGGAGCTCTACCAAAAGCTTGATCAACCAGAAAAACAGGCTGAAGTTCTGGCGACTCATCTGGAGCGCAGTGGAGATGACCTGGACGCGGCGGTCACCCTGTTGACACTGCAGTTAAGTGCTCAGAACTGGAGTGAAGCTCTTAAGACAGGCCGTATGATCACAGCCATCGACCCGCTGAAACCAAATGCTCTCCGCGGCTATCTGCAGGCTGCGTTGGCAAAAAAAGACAACAGCCTGGCTGTGGACGTGCTGCAAGCTTTGTTGGAACTGGAGCCATCGGACGCCGCCCGATTCCATTATCAGATTGCTGAACTTGTTAACGCTGACAATCCCAATGCGGCGAAGCAACACGTCCTGATGGCCCTGGAACAGGCACCTCGATACCGAGCCGCACACCGTCTGTTATTAAAGCTTTGCGAAGAACCGGTTTCTAAAAACTGAAAACGAATTGACGTTTAAAGTTGGGCGAAACCCTGACGCAGTCTGGTGGCATGGACATTTCCGCAAGGCGTGCCGTTGACATCGTGAGTCAAGAACCTGAGCCTATTGCCCCTGCAGTTGCTGCAATATTCGGCGGTGCTCCGCGGCAAGGTCCGGTTCTTCCAGAGCGACGCAGACCTTTACCAGCAACTCGCGATGATTCTTATTCTTCAGTCGTTCCGGAAGTGACACTTCCAGGTCGCGTCGTGCGTCCTCCCAGCGTTCCATCGCAATATAAACTTCAGCGCGGGTCGAAAGCACTTCGGCGTTATCAGGCAACATCGTCAAAGCATCATCGGTCAATTGCAGCGCCCGTTCAGTATCGCCTCCGTTGCCTCGAACCAATGCCAACGCAAGATTATTCAATACAATTGGGTTAGTTCTTGTCAGGCCATACGCGCGTTTCAAATACCGTCTGGCTTTTGTTACGTCGTTCGCCTGCAAGGCAATGCTGCCAATCAGATTGTAGATCTCTGAATTCACCGTTCCGACTGCAAGCAGCCTGTTCACTTCCTGATTCGCAGCGTCAGCCAGACTGTTTTCTGAGCAGCTAAGCGAAACATATCGTTCAAGAACGTGTGTTGAGACAGCATTTGTCAGCAATGCAGCGTTCAACAACTTAAACGGTTCAGCGGAATTCCTAAAATTGTCGGCCGCAAGCTTTCGATCGTAAAGTGCAACGCAAACACGACCATATTGAGAATCCCACCGGCTCTGCTCCTGATCAGACAGGACGAATTTTTCATCTCGAATATTTTCCAAGACATGCATTGCCGCAGGAAATCGCGAGGTCAGCACAAGAAGTTCTGCGTCTTCCAGTAACGTTTCCGCTTTACCTTGATCTGAAGCTTGTTCTTGCTGAACTTCTGCAAGAACTTTGTCCGCAACTTCACGTGCAGCAATATTGCGTCCGGCCGATTTCAACAGCCTGACTTGCAAAATTCTTAGTCGCCGATCTGCAGACGCCAGTGATTCAATCTGCCAAATGGCCTCATCAGACTCACCAACACAAGACAGGGATTGAGACAACAGGACACGCAACTCAACTGACAAAGGATCTACTGCCCGCAATGCGTCAATTGCCGGCAGCAGTTCGTCAGGAGAAAAACTGGCTCCCACTGCGTCCAGAGCAACAGCCTGTTGAAGCAGTCCAAAATTCGTCGGATTCAAACGAATCGCCTCGACAATAAGTTTCGCACAGGAATCTTTGTTCCACAGGGAACCACGAATGCGTGTCAGGGCCAGATTTCCATAAAGCTGAGCAAGTGCTGAACGCAGCTCCTGACCATTTTCTACAGCAAGCCCTTCTTTCAAAACTCGCTCTGCATCAGCAGGCTGATCTTTCAAAACAAACGTTTCCGCGACGCTGATACGCGACTGAAAGTCAGCCGGGTTCTGCATCAATCGATCACCAAAAAAAGAAGAAGCCAGGCTTAGGTAGTTGTCGATTTGACTTCCACTTCTTTTAAGCTGTTTCTGTAGCCTGACCAGCGGAATACTGAACTCGGGGTAGTCATCAACAAGATCCAGAAGATGTTCTTCCGCTGCTTTGAACTGCCCCTTATTGACCAACAGAGCCGCCAGCACTCGTTTCGCGGATACATTCCGGGCTTCCTCCTTCAAAACCAACATTGCCTGAGCTTCGATCTGGTGTGCGCTCATCGGCAGAACTGGCTGTTCAGATGTCGCCTGAGATATCAACCAAAGCCGTGCGTGAATGTAGGCATTCACTTCGTCGGAAGTCAGTGCTTCAAGGTGAGCAACCGCTCTCGATACCTGACCAACATCCAACAGATGCAGCGCCAGCTGAAATCGATATCGATTGTCGCCGGGACGTAGTCTCACGAGACTCTCTAGATACAGACTGGATTTTTCCGTATCCCCTTCCTGAATCGAGGTCGCAACGGCTGCTTCATATTGCTTCACCACATCGTCTCGTGGAGCACCGCGCAACCAAAGTAAGAACGCTCCTCCACCAATCCCAATTGCCAGAACTGGAAGCGACACCCACAGCAGGCGATAGTTTCTTGACAGAAACCAGCTTTCCAAAAACGAATAGCCCCATAAGAAAACATTTTGTGGACGAGCCAGGTCAAAAAAACCGGGCTGCTTTCGGTCTTCTGAGAAATCCAAGAAATAAGGAGTGCCCGTGCCGAGCGAATTTGATGATTCTTCTTCTGACATAACAATCGATTCTCAACTTCAGACTTCGCAAGAACTCAAAACATCAACACGAATTCCAGAAATCAAAAGACCTGCCACTGAGCAACCAAAGCTCCAATGCACACGCATCCCGCCACTGCCACCTGAACCCTATGAGAAAACAAGCCATCTGCTGTCGTTTCCTTAGTCACGAATGAGATACGCGGCATAACAAGAAACAGCCAATTCCAAATCGCTGTGAATGGATTGTAAAATCTGGAAGCCACACCGGCTCTGGGAAAGTCTGGCACCGGAGACAGCAGAAAATTCATCAATGCGTCTGTGCTGAAGACCAGCAACGCGGCAACAACTAATGCGACGTAACCAATCGTGTCGTGCTGCCAGCCCGTTGACAAATCTACTTCATAACTAAACCATGCCATGGAAATCGAAGCCACTCGAATGACGTTCAACAATCCGGCAAGACACCCTGCACTCAATAGCACTAACCCGGAATGCAGCCACGTGCGGCGATATCCACAGACGATCAATGATGCCAGAAACAGCAACGTAAACAGTGACTGGACACCGCTGCAGGCTTCTTCGACCAGAAATCTCTTCCCGGAAAACTCAAGAATGTTGCCTTCTCGCAGGTGCAGGAATCCAAAATGATTCAACAACTGGCTGGCAACTTGGGTTGTCTTGGTTTGCAGCCAATGAATCACGTCCAGATCCCACTGCAGTGGTGGTCGGATCGTTAGCAACGGCAGAAGGGCAAGATAAGCCAACGAGCGATCGGACTCCGAGTCTGTAAATGATCGGCAGATCGCCAAACACAGAAAGAATGCTCCGACACACACAAGCCACGGGCTAGTCAGGTATATTCCTGCTGCCAAAAAGACAACGTCGACAACCAACATCGTTGTGCTGAACTCATCCCACCGGAAACTGCCCTTCACGCGTCGCGTTAAAAACAACCATGCGAACGCGCCAAAAGCGAAGGGGAAAAACTGATAGTGTTCCAGCGACCAAAGCCTAATGTACAGGAGACATGCAAAGGGCAGATGAGCGATGGCAATCAGCGCTAATGGCAGGTACTGGTTTAATGAATTTTTAATCCGAGATATCTCACAGACAAAACTTCCGTCCGCGTTTCTTATTTATATTCAATTTAGATTGCGTGCCGCCCTGCTTCCATGGACCACCAATCTTCGCCAACATACCCTATCGCTACGGACAGACGCAAATCAACTGTTCCGTCCACTGCTCTCCCTAAACGCTTAGGAAAATCAGTTTTGAACTCTCGATCACATTCACCCATTATCAAGCTGCACGCCGACGATAACGTGGCTGTCGCCAAAGAACAACTCGCCAAAGAACAACGTGTCATTTGCGACGGTTGCGAGCTATTAACAAAGTCTTCCATTCCAGCAGGACACAAGGTCGCCACCAGGGAAATACCAAACTGTTCCCCTATAGTTAAATTCGGGCAGACCATTGGATATGCGGTGAACGATATTCCAGCAGGGGAATGGGTTCACGTCCACAACGTTGCGGCGACTAAGCCCGGTTTGGAATTTAATTTTTCAACAGATCTTCGCATTCCCCCCAAACCAGACATTGAACTTACGTTTGACGGTTTCCGCCGGGCCAATGGAAAGTCGGGGACTCGCAATTACATCGCCGTGATAAGTACGGTGAACTGTTCGGCGACAACCGCAAAGTATGTAGCCCGGGAACTGGCAGAAACTGATTTGACGGACTATCCCAATATTGATGGCATAGTGCCGTTAGTCCACAAATCCGGCTGCGCCCTGGCATTTGGCGGCGAAGACCACCTGCAACTGAACAGAACTCTGGCTGGCTTCGCATCCCACCCAAACATCGTGGCGTGCATCATTCTCGGCCTCGGCTGCGAAACAGCTCAGGCAACGCACCTGGAACGAGAACACAACCTTGTTCAGCTCGGTGGCACGCAGCAGCATGAATACGGAAGCCGACCGCTGGTGCTGAACATTCAGGAAGTAGGAGGTGTGCGAAAAACCGTCCAACGCGCCGTCGCCGTACTTCGCGAGCTTCTGCCGGAAGCCAACAACGTCAAACGCGTTCCGATTCCGGTTAGTGAACTTATGGTCGCCATGGAATGTGGTGGCAGTGATGGTAACAGCGGTATAACGGCAAATCCTGCCGTGGGCATCGCCAGCGACCTTCTTGTTGCTCACGGAGCGACCACGATTCTGTCAGAAACGACAGAAATCTACGGGGCCGAACACATGCTGACGCGCCGAGCCATAACGCCGGAAGTTGGTGAACAGCTTCTGGAACGCATTCGATGGTGGGAAGACTATGCTCGGCGGCACGGAGCTTCGATCAACAACAATCCGTCCGTCGGAAACAAGAATGGTGGACTGACAACGATCTACGAGAAATCACTCGGCGCGATCGCCAAGGCTGGCACCTCTCCTTTAAATGCTGTCTACAAATACGCGGAACCAATCACGCAGAAGGGATTTGTGATCATGGACAGCCCGGGCTTTGATCCGGCATCAATTACCGGAAAAGTGGCCAGCGGTGCTCAGGTTGTGGTTTTCACAACCGGTCGAGGCAGCTGTTTTGGCTGCAAACCGTCACCAACAATCAAAGTCGCTACAAATACATCCATGTTCAATCGCATGCAGGATGACATGGATATCAACGCGGGCACGATTCTGGAAGGAGCCAGCGTTGAATCCGTTGGGCAGCAGATTTTTGAACGAATTATTGCCACCGCCAGCGGTCAGGCCACGCTGAGTGAGGCTCAG
Organism: Fuerstiella sp.; assembly: GCA_041689795.1. Taxonomy (GTDB): domain Bacteria; phylum Planctomycetota; class Planctomycetia; order Planctomycetales; family Planctomycetaceae; genus Fuerstiella. Next base: position 125,756 of record JBDNFN010000245.1, read on the forward strand.
GGAATCGGCGATGAAGAATTTTGTCCCTGGTTTCCCGGCCCAATTTTCTAAGAAGCACCTCGTGCAGCTTTTGGCGGTTCGCATCCAACAATTCAGTGTCGCAAGAACCGGCATATTCAGCATGCCCTGAAAAATCACTACCAGCCGGACAATCCCTACAGTTTTACAAATTGCCTGACCGATACTATCCAAAAGATCGTCTCAACGCGCTCGGTCTGTCGTTGCGTTACGACAGACACCGAGAGCCAACTGAGGCAGAAAAGCCAGTCAAAACCTTGGCTTCTTAAGGATAGATCAATGTCGATTTGGCCCCGTCTGACAACCGTTGTGCCCTTGCTGCTGGCTCTTGCAGTGTCAGCAGAAAGCTCTGCGCAAATGATGGAACACCCATCATACGGAGCGCCGGCATTTATGGGCGGCCCGCAGCAAGCGTATTCTGCCGCTCCCGGTATGCCTCAATCATATCAGTCCCATCCAATGATCTCACCATACGATCATGCGATGGAACAGCACTTCAGTTCTGATGGATTGTGGTTTAAAAGGTCGCTAAGTGGCATGAGCCGCATGAACGACTATTACTTCAGCCTTTCCTACATGCGAACTAAAACCCGCAATCTCGAAGGTCGAATTGGGGACCTGAGCGCACCCACATTTACAATTGAAGAGACACTGAATGGTGTCAATGCAAATCTTCCCGACGCTCTATCTCTGAACAATTTCAACCCGGGAGAAGCCAACTTCATCCCGGACGTAACTGGTCATGGAATTCTGATGACCGGTGGTATAAAAAACCGCAACGGCTGGGGGTTTGACTGGAATGTGCAATGGAACGGAAATTCGACCAGCAAGTACAATTCCCGAGCGAACTACGAGAGCTACCGACTGAGTTCCATCGACGCGATAATTCTGGAGGCGACAACCGGCCAGGGCGGGTTTCCGGGAGCCCTTGAATCCTTTCGAGAACGCAGCCTTGTTGACAACCAAATTCTGACAACAGGCGACATCACATCCGCACTGGCCCTGGACTTCGGAATTTTCGGCACTGCCGCAGACGTACTCGATCGACAGTTATTCAATCTGCACGCTATCCCGCTACAAAATGGCGTTGACTTCGACGGCTTCAACCAGCGTTTCGACCTCGATTACATTCTGGAACACAGCGTAGAATCGTTTGGTGCCGGTGCAGATTTTGTCTCAACAGCTATTCATGAGAGTGATAATCTGAAAGTCAGCACGGTTGTGGGCGGCCAGTACATGCGTGTGAACGAAGGCATGTTCTTCCGAGGTGTGGATTCCGGTTTGATCTACGATCAAAACCTACCGGATGGGCTCGATGACGACAACGATGGTGTCTACGACAACGTTGCTGAAACCGGTACCGCGACATTTACCGAAGGTAATCCATACGGAAACATCGCTATCGGTGGCAACTCGCTGATTCGGTCATTCGTCGACAGTTCTGTTCAGAGCACCATGGGAGGACCGGAATTCGGCCTGAAATATGTTCTGGGTGATGACGATGGGTTCGCAATCAAAGGTGCCACAAAAGTCGGTGCGTTGTTTAACCACGAACGCGTTCAGCTTCAGGGAGATAACATCGGCGACAGCGTCACAACTACGGTTGATCTGGTAACCGGCAACACAATCCTGCAGGACATGTTTGACACCACAACATCGACTGCGGTTCCGCTGACACAAAATGCGTTTTCGGACAACAAAACCAGCACGCACGTGTCGCCTATGTTCCAACAATCAGTCACAGCCGAACTTCCAATCTTCTCGAAGATTCCTGTTTTGCGAGATATTTCACAGCTTGAACACGCTACCTTTCAGGCTGGCTGGAACTTCATCTGGATCGGTGAAGTTGCCGACCCGAACCAATCCATTACATGGGTGACAAACCCACGAGCAAACCTGTTCCCAGGGATCGATGTTAAACGCTCAAGCTTCTTTCAGAACTCGTTTAATCTGGGAATCAACTGGGAATACTAAGCGACTGGCAAAAGCACCGGACCAGTACGTGACCGTTAGAAAAAGCGGTCACCCGAAACAATGCGACGCGCGATTATCGATCAACGTGAGACTCTGTAAGCGACAACAGCACGGTGCAGGTGCTGAACCTGATACAAGCCGATGTTTCCTGCCGCGTAATGCCGTGCCATGGTTTCTTGCTCCGCCTGTCGGCTTGACGTGCATTCTCAGTTCCAGAATCATCTCGCTTCATTCAATCAAATCGATGAAGCGTTCCATGGATCGCAACGCGCAATAGGTCACAGTGCGATCGTGGAACTCTTTGTCCCGGCCTTGCCCGCGAATCGCAGCAGCAACAAACACGGCTTCCGAATGTTGTTTCTGAAGTCGTGTTTCCAGCACATCAAGATTCCACTGGCCGACCGAAACATCGTTGCGAAGAAAGACAGCTCGCTTCTGTTTACGGTCGACTTTCAGCCGCAGCTCGCTTGAATTCACCACTGACGTGACCGGCGTGTAGCTAATTCCCGTGTCTCCGGGACGCTGCATCTTCACAAACTCAGTCCGCGATACCGGATCCAACGTCTTAGAAATTCCAGCAACGCCGGACTCTCAGCAGGCGTAGGCTTCGCAGCAGGTTCGGCCGCAGACAACGGTAATTGTGCGGCAAGAATTAAGCATATCCGGCACAGGTTTCGACCAAACGATGTGGATGCTCGTTGCAGGCAATTTCGATTTATCATCTCAATTCGAAGCCAGTTCATCCAGGCGTCGAACCGTTGCCTGATATGCGATCACGCATACAATAACTTCCAGCGCTATTAAAAACAGGGGCATCAGATATCGAACGACGTCAAACGATCCGCGGCCTCCGACTGCTATGAGTGACATCGAAATTCCACAGAACATGGGCATGGCAATCCACAGAACGGCCACCGCAAGTAACATTCCACCGTGCCGAACATAAGCTGTCAAAAGCAACCCAACATGCAGTGTCACCGCGACCCACGATACAAAGTGCCAGCACCAGGGTTCGGCCAGAAAGCTGACGATATCGTCAGCCGAAGCACCCGATGTCAGCAGCATTAGGAAGGTAAAAAAAGCAAGCCCAAACCCACCAGCCACGGCCGCTGGCATGATGCCGATAAGCATCGACCCGAAGATTGACGAGGTTTTTTTCGGCAGCATCACCAACGATGCCAGAGTCTTCTCGTGAATCTCTTTGCGGACCAGCCCACCAAACAATCGGGCGATGTTGATCAGAAAAAAGCACCCCGAGGCAAAGATGCAGATGCCAAGAATGATCTGCCGATCGACTCCCAACTCGAAGATGTAAGCGAAGGTCGCCGCTAAACAGAAAATCACCAGAGGTGCCACAATCAGTCGCATCAAAATCCATGTTCGCCCGCCGGAAACGAAGTACCACGACTTCCACTTCACGGCGTCCGACCAAACTCGCGAAACAGACACTCGCTTCTTCAACATGGCAACTCGCGGCGAATCCTTGTCTGCCCCGCTCAGTGCCCGGGCTGTACAGGGCTCAAACAATAACCAGCTCAAACCGAAGAAGGCCATCGCAATGAACAGGTGAAACGTCATATTCGCGTGCCACAGATCGGACGGGTTGAACGACAACAAACTTGCACTCAAATTATTCACCAGCGACCGCTGCGATAGCCAAAACGAAAGCTGCTGAAACATGTCTCGCCAAACTGATATCGTCGAAGACCTGCCAAAGATTGACCGGTCAAGCCCCGATGCAAGGCCAGCCCACCAGTGCCCAAACTCGAACAGGGCCCACAGTAAACAGGTCAGCGTAAACGCACGCGATGTTGTTCGGCTAACCACACTGGCAAAGAACCCAAAAAGGGGACATTGTACTTTAACTGTGTTGCGAGCCTTGTTGTCGTGATGGAATGCCACGCACGGCCCGAGCATCGCAAGGCGGTTTTGTTTACCACGTTCTTAATCGCGGTAACGGTCGCAATGATGTTTTTCACAA
>JBDNFN010000246.1:0-10194 GCA_041689795.1 Fuerstiella sp.
ACCAGACTCCTGTCGAATTCGCCCGGCCGTTTTCTGCTTCTTTCGCGTCCGCTCCAGAAGCAGAAAACTGCCCCACACCTGCGGTCAGCCTTAACCCAAACTGACTCTCATAACCGTGGTACTGAGAACTGGGGCACGCCAACGGCACACCAGGCAAACAACAACAAATGCGAAAAACAACTCACTTCATCCACTGCCATTTAGCGGATCCACATCTAGGGCCAATTGACAACACCCGTTTCCCCACACAGCACCAACGCTACTGAGTCAAATGTGGATCAGCGAGCCGAACTGACGACCGCATGGCGGACGGCGTAAGTCTGCAATCAAATTCACTGCCGCCTGGACAAATCACAGAGCAAAACGTTTTCTCAAAATGCAAATCGATGATTCGATTTGCGGAAGAGTGTGGCGATATTGACTTAAAATTTCCCTAACTGCGAAATATCCGTTCACTTCCAGCTATTAACCTCGATCCCACACAAACTCAAAACCGGCAAGTGGTGCAATGACACTATCGTTGGGTTTGGCCATGGGACATGGCAGAAAAAAAGCCAGGTCCTGCTAAAAGAAGCAAGACCTGGCTGCGATTAATTCTCTTGTTCTGATGCCAATAATGCTGGCGATCAACTTAGTCTTTCAGCTGAAACCCTTCCATGAATACACCATTGTCGTCTTTAACTGTGAATCCACCGGTTGGGTGAATGTACTTTGAAAGAGCTTCGAATGGAGGCAACGTTGTGAAGTCAATTTCGTCGAACACTTCATCCATTCCGGGAAACTGTTCAGCCGCTGTTCCGCTGCGAAGAAGTTCGTAAAGCGAACGGTACTGTTCAGCAGGACGTGAAAACTGAACCGACAGAGCGTTTGGTGGATAGTGCTGAGAGACTCGTTTGAATTCTTCCGATTCAGCCAATGGACGCATGTCGCTGTCGTTTCGCAACACCTGTTCCAGCATCGTGCCACCAACCGAAAACAGCAGCTTACCGCCGGAAATCGTCAGTGAGATGGATTGATCGCCACCAGGAGTTGTGACTTCATACATTGTTGTACCGCGGAATTCGCGAGAATCCATGCCAACAACTTCAGCAATCTTGGCAAGAACATCTGCGGCTGAAGCAGCATCACGAACGCCCAAAGCCACAAGCATCTGGTCGCCACCATAGGTGCTTGTTGTACCAGGAGCCGTGACCAACTTCAGGTCGCCGTTTAGCTGATCAACGATGTCGTGCTTAACGTGAATTCCGGGAGGACGATCAGCCATCTGATTCAAACGGTCAGCCAGAGCCCCAGCACCCGAAAACATGTCAACAAGCGATTCTACTGCAGAGTACGCTTCGTCAATTTTCCACTTTGTAGCAACGTACGTTGTAACATTATCCTTCACCCAATCTGGTGGAGTAGATTCGATCTGGTCCAACTGGAACACCTGCATGATGCCCATTGGTGGTTGTTCCATGTAAAATACAGATCGTGATACAGATTCAAAATCGCCGGAACCAGCTTCAGAAATTGCTCCCATAGCCTTCATCTGAGTTAGCCCCAAAGTCGGCAAAAAGCCCAAAGCCATACCAGCGCCCATGCTGGCCTGCTGACCGAGAGAACCGGTTTGCACAAGCTTTGTGAACAGGCCGATTGGGTCGAAGAAAAATGTAGTCAGCGATGAACGCTCTGACGACTGACACTTATTCATAATGTATGAGTAAGCTTCGTTAGACTTGAACGAGTCTGAGCTATCTCCATCCCAGTTCGTTAGTGTGGCCTGCAGCAGTTCGGAGCGATTTGAAATAACCAGTCGCTGATCCTTTAGGAACCATCCAAATTCCTTGGCCAATGGTGTTGGCGCTGGTCCGGGATACTGCACTTTGAACATCGTCAATTCGGTACCGTCGAAACTGGTGTCATCTCGGCTCAGCTTTGATACTCCGCCAAGTGCATCGGCTGCCTTGGTCATCAGTTCCTGAACCTGAGCTTCTTTATCCCCATAGTCCAGATAAATGACGACACCCATTGCGTTGCCGGGAGCTCCAGCGATTGCCATGGAAACTTCACCGTGAGGAATTTCAATGATCTCTTCCAGCGAAATTCCGATCGCATCGCTGAACTGCTGTAGATTGTCCTGCATCTTGTCGCTGTAGGCGGCGTAAAGCTGTGTCTTAAACGCGTCTAATGCAGGATCGTTCCATAGCTGCCCCATGGAAGAACTAACCAAGTGTTCTTTCATCGCAGTGACATCAGGGAACGAGACGTAAAGATACGTCTCGCTCGGCAGGATCTGGTCACTCAGAACCCTGGTTGCTGTAGCCGTTTGAGCGTTGATGGGAAAAGCGCCCAGCATTATTGCTGCTGCGCCAAGAAATTGAGTCATTTGAGCTCGAAGCATCTAAATAACCTACCTTGAAAAATGAGTTTGAACCAAGCCGACACAATGGTAAGTACCGACCGACCGTAGCAAGCAGACGGAAATTCGCTACTCGCCTGCGACTTCGTCTGTGCCATGATTGTGAAGAACTGCCGGTAAATCAGCAATAGACACACCGCCAGCCAACGTAAGGATCTCCAGGATTGGAAAACGATCACGGTTGGCCTGTTCGACGTTGCCGCGGAAATCCTGGACGCATTTTCACACTTTTCGACGCCGTGCGCAAAGTTTTGATGGGAAGGCACTGCAAATTCCCAACCATTGGGTCGATCAGCCATTCACATATTCAGCTCGTTTGCGATGTGTTTCCCGATCGTCAGCGAAGCGGTCGCGGCTGGTGACGGAGCGTTGCAAACGTTCAATACCCGGTCTTTACGCAGTATTAAAAAGTCATCTACCAGCTTACCTTCGGGTGCTAAGGCCTGCGCACGGACGCCGGAGGGAGCTGGAATCAGGTGCTGTTTCTGGATCTCCGGGACCAGCTTCTGCAAAGCTGTCACGAAGGCTCGTTTAGACAGCGATCGCCAGATCTCACCGGCACCAACTTTCCAGTAACGAACGGCAAGTTTAAGAAATCCAGAATAAGTCAGAGCTTCAAACAGATCTCGCAGATTGATCTGGCCCCACGAATAGCCTTCTCGGGACAGAGCCAGCACAGCGTTCGGACCACACTCAACGCCACCCTCAATCATTCGGGTAAAGTGGACGCCGAGAAACGGAAATTCCGGATCCGGAACCGGATAAATCAAAGTCCGGCACAGGTGTTCGGCTTCTGGTTTAAGCGTGTAGTACTCACCGCGAAACGGGACAATCTGCTCCTTCATCTGCTGTCCTGAAAGCTTAGCGACCCGGTCGCTGTAGAGCCCCGTGCAGTTCACCACCTGCGACGCAATCACGCCTTCGCCATCCGTTTCAAGTTGCACCTCGTCCGTCTTTTGCCGAACAGCCGTTACGCGACTGTTCAGCCGAATTTCGGTTCCTTGAGCCTTTAACAGTTCGGAGAGTTTTCGGCAGACGCCTGGGTAGTCGACAATCCCCGCTTCCGGAACGTGAATCGCCTTAATTCCCGCAGTATACGGTTCCAGTTCGTTCAAGCGATTCACGTCGATTATTTCACACTGCACACCGTTTTGCTGACCGCGTTCCAATATGTTGTTCAACGCGGAAAACTGATTTTCGCGGGTGGCCACAATCACCTTGCCTGTACGCTCCCAGGCAACGCCGTGTTCTGTGCAAAACGCTTCCAGTGCAACTTTGCCTTCGCGGCAATTCCGAGCTCGCAGCGAACCAGGCTTGTAATAAATACCCGAATGGATCACACCGGAATTGCGGCCCGTTTGGTGAGCCGCAAGTGAACTTTCTTTTTCCAACAGAATAAGTTTCAGGTCTCGATTGCGTTGCGAGATCTGCCATGCTGTTGCCAGGCCGATGATGCCTCCACCGACAACTGCCACATCGAATTTCGACATGTACTACCTTAAGACGCTCAGCGAGCAAGAAAGTTACGCCCGGAAGTGTTGACTCAACGTTTTGAACTGAGTTTCAAATTCGCAAATGAGCCATCGCGTCTTCGGCGGTGGCTGCATAGCTGATATAAAACGGACCAAATTCTGCATACTTCGCAGACGCCTTGTCGAATCGCATTCCGTAAACAATCTCTTTGATGTATTCCGGAGCACGTGCCCAAAGTGTCACTCCCCATTCCCAGTCGTCAAAACCAGTGGAGGCTGTGATCAGCTGAGATACACGGCCGGCAAATTTGATTCCCGATGTCGCATGTTCAGCCATCAATTCGCTGCGTTTGCTGAACGGTTCTGTGTACCAGTTTGCCAGTGGATGACGAGCCTTGTTCATCGGATAAAACGCGATGACAGGAAAGGGCGGAATTTCCGGATACAGACGTTGATTGTTCATCGTTGGCAGACGCTGCTTGTAGGCGTTCAGCTTTGCGTCAAACACAGGATCTCCCGGAGCCGTGCCTTCACGTTTCAGCCGTTCTGAATACTGCTCAATAGACGGCACATACTCGGAAATTTCCGTGATCGACACAAACGAATACGATGGTTTAAGCACGCTGCCGATGGCTGAATTACGAATTTCCTGAGTGACCGCATCAATCTTCAACGGATCCGGGTCCATCATCATCAGGCATATGTCGGCTCGATGTCCGGAGACGATGGAAACCTGAGTTCGTTGGGGGCTGAGATCGCCGACCGAATCCAAAATCCGGATAACGTGTTCTCGGCCTTCTGCCCGCCGAGCATCCGACAGGGACATTAAGGCCGCCTGATCAACTTTGTAATATTGGTGCAAGCAGTGCCATCCTTCGGCCATTCGACTTGTCGGTTCTGGAAGATTGGCAGGCGCGTGTGGTCTGTTCATTGGGCTTTGGCAGTGTTTTGAACGTGATGGAAGACTCTTGAAGTTGTTTTAAACGTATCGTAGGAACGGCCAATCGGCTTTTCCAACCACCGATTTGGTTTATCAGGCCGGTATCCGAAAGCCTTGGATGCGTCCGGGATGTGCGGAAATCGCGGCATTCGGGTTCTCAAGGGCAGGAAACGTTTGGGTTTTGGTCGAAAACGTCGATCCCGATTCCGAGACTGACTGGCTGCTGTCCAAGTTCCGTAGTACAGTTTACTGGCGTAAATAGGTGCCCTTGTCGATGAATGACAGGGCTTCAACTGCATTCACAGCACCACACGATCATCAGCATATCCAGCAGGACTTTCGATGACGATTTCCATGACAGACTATTTCCGGACCCGCAAAGCCGACCGGAAAAAGGAAACGCGATACATCAACGTGATCAACAAAGACAGTTGCACGTCGTGTAATTCGTGTGCGACTGTTTGTCCGGTTGACTGCATTTACGAAGTCGTCAGCCCGATTCCGTCGGAAAGCTACCATCAGATCGACACTAGTCGCTGCATTGGCTGCCAGATGTGCTACAGATCGCCCGCCGACAGCAGCGACCTGTACACACTGACGATTTGCCCGTGGAACGCTATCGACATGCTTCACAATCCAAATGTGAAACCAGCCGATGCGTCTGTACTGGAACCGTATTATCGCGGAACCACAGCCGACATGCCGTGGCCAAAACTGGAAGAATACTCATACCAATTGTTTTTGGACGGCGAAGTCTTCATCCCACAAGACGATGTTGCCATGCACGGCTATTTTCAAATCCTTCAGGAAGAAGCATGGATGTATAGCGAAGAAGACAACGTCCAAATCGTTGTTAAACAAACGGAAACAGGCGAAGGTTTTGTGCGTTATTCCGCCACAGAACCGGGCAGGGACCTATTGGACGTGATCTTTGAAGGCTACGAACGTATCTTCATGGACTAACACGCCGCTGAGATGGAGTAGCCGACTGTGCAACAGCACGTCGAACAACATTCGAATGCTGTAACATGCAACATTGAATTTAACGCTCACCCAGGATCTTCGGTTTCTGTCGGTAAAATTCAGCGGCTACGGCAATAACATCAGATATCAGACGCCTTCGGGTTGCTTTAGATGCTGTTCACGGAATAATGATCGTCTCAGCGATTAGCTCACAAGGAGCAAAACGCTGCCTCCAATTGTGGTGAGGCCTGCCAAACCGGGTCAGGTCGGAAACGAAGCAGCCCTGCGGTTTCGGTTCTCAGGTGCGAGCGGAGGTAGCGTTTTGCTCCTTTTTTACGCGCCGATTTTTGTTTCGTGAAACCGGCAGGTCAGACGAAATGACGCCCGCGCTGTGCTCATACGAGCGGGTGAACTACCGCGGCATAACATAGGCCAGCGATCGCCCCTCGACAACAATCGACTCAGATCCCAGCGGAAGCTCTACAACTCTTTCCGTAGAATCGCCTGGCCAATAAATACTAACAGTGTGTCCATCCGCTGGATTCGACCTAGCCAATCGCAACTGCCGTTCGTTACTGCACTGATATCCGTTTCCGGCCGCCAACCAGGCTCGTTGCCGCCGCCCAACACCATTCAATTCCGCACTTGCACCAATTGGAACTCGCGCACTTTGAGTTCCAATCAATCGCAGGCTTAACGTCGCGCGCCGTTGACTGGAAGTGTTCATCACCAGGCTTGCCGGATCGACCAGATGAGTCACGACGAAGTCACAGCGTAAATCACGGTTCCAATCGAGTGTCGCGATGGCTCGTCCAAGTCGCTTTTGGCTAAAGTAATCTCCGGCGACTGTTGCTTCTCCAAATTTCGTTCCGCCATCATTCAAAAACAACTGCGGCATCATACGGAAGGGGTGCCCTACGTGAGTGAAGTCGTCAAGATGCCCATTGGCGACAACCAAATCCTGATCACCATCTGAATCAGCATCTAAAAACTGACAACCAAACCCCAGCAGGGCAAACCCGGGAGCAGCTAGACCTGCTGCCAATGTCTGATCAATAAAAGCAGACCGCGCAACCTGCGAATATAAAGTGTTCGCTTCTGAATAGTAGTTCGTAACAAACAGATCCGGGTGACCGTTCAGGTCATAGTCGCCCAGTGCAATCCCCATACTTCCCTGAGCCTGCCCACTTTGATTCAGAGCGACCCCGCTTTCAAAGGCAGAATTCCTAACGACAAACTCCGGCCACGCAACCTGTAGCATTTGATTGGCGGCTTCGTCAGTTGTGACGTAGATCGTATTCGTTTCTGAATCCACCAGATTGGCAATCACAAGCCCCATTCCTCGAGCGTCCATGGATGGATCCGGCACAGTCTTCTGAACAAATCCGCCACTGCCATCTGAAAACAGAACGATGTCAGGCTCGGCAAGGAAGTCTGTTGGACCGCAGATTCTTTGCACCCCACCGTGTTCACACGTTCGGGTAAACACATCGTCGCCGGAAAGGTAGTTAACGTCGTAGAGGTCCGGTTGCGAATCGCCGTTCACATCAGCAATTGCCGCGCTGGTTGTCCACACCGACAATCCGTCCGGCAGCTGGCTGGCGACAAACGTTCCATCGCCCATATTTATCAACAAACGGTTGGCACCTACGTTTGCGACGTACAAATCGTCAAACCCATCGTTGTTAACATCACCAGCGGCGACGCCCTGGCCGAATCCTGTTTCGCTGATTTGCGACATTTTCGTCACCGCCAAAAAGCCGAGTCCACGTTGGTTTCTAAACAACGTATCAGAGCCATTCAAACCGGTTACATTCCCGATACGGCCTCCCTGTGCGAAGTACAGGTCCGGCCAGGAGTCACCATCTATGTCGACTACAGCCACGCCTCCACCTGTCCACTGATGCATTTTCAGTCCCTGTTGGTCAACTGACGTACCATTGTCGTACAGGAAATCAATTCCGACGTCGCTGGCAACGTCGTCAAACTTCGGTTTCGTTGATAAATCAACCACTGCGTCTGCTTCGAAACCCCCAGAAACGTTCATTTCACCTGGTTCATGAATCAACAAATCTATTGGATGAACAAATGAGGCCTGTGAACGAAGCATTCGCTTCTCACCATTAGAATCCAGAATCAGGTCAATCGCCCAGCCAATAGCGGGATCCTGTTTCAAAGCGATTCTCGCCCATTCAATTGCTTCCGACCGACGTCTAATATTCAGCAAATCGTCCGTAAGAAGCCTGATGGATTGAGAATCAACTACGTCTCCCATCACTTCGCCTACGCGGTGTTCGATCCGCTTAAGCACGACCACAAGTTCTCTAAGCTGAACGGCGATCTTCGGCTCAGAAGCCTGCACCAGGTCAGACATCGTCTGCAGGGCATTTGTGTTCCAGCGGTCCAGCAAAATCGATCTACGCAACAAGCGGTGTGCCTTGTTTATGTCTCTTTTCTGAATAGCCAGTTGTGCGAGCAGCAACAACGTGTCCGGATGCGGGCTACCGCCTTCGAGCTTATTCACCAACACTCGAACATCGACGTTCTGGCCGTTGTAACCAACGGTCTCGCCCGACCACAACCTCCATTTTAGTTGGTCACGAAGCAATTCTGGCGACTCCAAAGGGCAATTCTCAATAAGTTCTGCAACCTGATTTTCCTCGCGCGTTTCCCAGGCAGAAGCAATAAGCCCGGCGACAGGCATCGGATCCTGGGGGTTGATCGAATGCAGGCGTGATAGCTGAGTCGGGCTGAACAGGGCTCGCCCATTTCGGGCCAGCTGCACCAGGTCTTCCTGCACGATGGTGCCCTTCGCCAGCAACGTTTGCAATAAGGGCAGAGCTTCAAAGCGTTGCCCACAACCGGACAATAGCCCTGCGAGTTTCCGAGTCGCCATTACGTCATCTTCAACGTCTGCGACAAGTTGTTCAAGAATAACACGGGCTTCCGTAACTTTGCCGGTTCGTATCAGCAGATCAGCTTTTGTCAGCCATCCAGAATAAACGGAATAGTCATCGAACTGCGGTGGCAGATATCCAAGAAACTCAATTGCACCGGCGCTATCACCCATTCGTTCTGCCGCATCCGCACCGATCAGGATAATTCCCAGATCACCCGGATGAAGCACCACTGCACTTCTCGCATAACGGAGGGCTTCCTTAAACTGACCGGTCGAAAACGCACTGATCGCGCGATCCCGATCATCGCCTCGAAACACAATGAATAAAATGACAGCAATCAGAATCATGGCCGTGGCGACCAAAACCAGCACTCTGGCATTTTGGGGATGTCGATTGATCATCTGGAAAGTAAATAGAATTGAATTCGATGTATTGGAATGACGTCGCGGAGTATCGTCCACTGAACTCCACGCAAGCCAGGTTATCACAACTGGTTCCCATTGTGAAATTCAAAGATACTGGCCAACAATCGCCCACAAGGCGTCTTATTGCGTCAGGACTACGGTTGCTCTCAGCACATTGCGGGTAGACGATTCTACGTTTTAGATCGCCAATTGTCTGTGATACAAATGATGCAAGTGCCTGAGATACTAAAACGATGCTCGATACGCCGCCTGAGTTACGTCGTATCGGTCTGCACATACATTGGTTTTCTCTGGGCAACAGGTGCCATTTACTATCTGAGTTATCTGCCACCGGTTGTTCGAATGTTTCTGGCTATGGCCTATTTCGTAACCGGCGTTGTCGCCTTCTTTCGTATACAGCAGAAACAAATGTGGCTTCAGCGGATCGGTGCATCGTTGGTCGCCGTCTATATACTGACTCTGGCTGAAAGACCGTCACATCATCGTGAATGGGCAACCGACAATGCGATCATGCCCAATGTTGAAATCAAAGGCGACAACGTCGTCATTAGCGGATTTCGACACACCACTTATCTGTCAGAAACCGAATTTGAAATCAACTACAGGACAATCAGGTTTCGCGTCAGTCAGATTCGTGACGTCTGTTTTGTTGTTCAGCGGTTTACAACACTGGGAAGGTATCGCCCACAACTTTCTGACGTTTCGCGTCGATGGTCCCGAAGGCATTCAGTATTTCAGCGTGTCCGTTGACATTCGCCGAGAAGTCGCAGAAACATTTTCTCCGGTCAGGGGAATGTATCGCCAATACGAATTTGGCGTGCCCCTGTTTTCTGTACCACGGTTATGAGAGTCAGTTTGGGTTAAGGCTGACCGCAGGTGTGGGGCAGTTTTCGGCTTCTGGAGCGCACGCGAAAGAAGCAGAAAACGGCCGGGCGAATTCGACAGGAGTCTGGTCGCCAAGTGAACTGTGCGGCCGCCGCTGATTGTAGCAGTCTCGCCACGTTGAGATCACCTGACGAGCTTCGGCAAGACTCCAGAATAACTCACATGCCAGGCACTCGTCGCGGAACCGGCTGTGGAAACTCTCCACGTA
>JBDNFN010000247.1:0-4126 GCA_041689795.1 Fuerstiella sp.
AGGACAAACGCTTTAACAGCGGGTGTCATTTCAGCTTAGAGTTCTGGTGGGATCTTGCTCAGGCATGTATTGGGACAGAAAACCCACCTCCGAGCCCAGAACAATTCGTAGATTCATTGCACCGACCCGTGAACGCTTACCGGAAGCCGTCCCCCAAAGCTCCGGCCAATTTTTCACTACAAGTACGACACGCAAGCGTGTGTGCGCGCGTGTTGCAATGGTTGAATTCACTTGCTTGCGCCGCGTGCTTGTTGATTTGCGGTTTTCGGGCCGAATCTATTGTGGAATCTCGTAGATTCGCCAGACCGAATTCTGGTACACGGGGTCCGATTCAAACGGACCCAATTGGCGAGTCAATACATAGCTCACATTTGTCAATCGCCCCAGTGTTCGCAGGTCGACATCGTCAAAGCGGCCGTCTTCAAAAGACAATTCAGACCAGTGGAATATCTTCCAAAGCCTGGAATTCCATTCCAGAATTCCGGCGGCATCCTGTGGGCAATCCTTGAAGCAAATATACTCGGCACGATTTGCGTACCACTTCAGCCCAAAGCTCTCGCGGGGTCCGAATACCATGGCATCTACAGGTGTGTTTTCGTTTAGCCAGCTGCAGGCTGTTTTCCATTCGGAAAATATTTTCTCGTTGTAGGACGAAGGCGCGTCGGGGCGTTTGCTACAGGCGACCCCACAAACAGAAACGATAAGCACAGCGACTATTGCGGCACGCTGTCCGCGACTGGTCAGCACGCGAGCGACAACGGACGCCAGCAGAAATGACGCGGTAATCGGAAGCAGCGCATCAAATACTCGGAAGGGGTAAAAGCGAAGCAGGGATGCTCGCCATTGCCAGCCAGTGATTTCCTGAGCTCGACCGGAATGCCAACCGATACCGATCCCCACACCCGCAATCACGGCCGCTGCCAGCAACAGGGTAATGAGCAGAAACCAGCAGGGTGATGGATTTTTCGCAACGTAACCGGCCGTTGCACTGTTGGCGGCTGTGGACTCGCCCGACTTAACCGATTCAGGCAACCTGAGTCCTGCACGATTCAAACCAAACAGTGAAGTCACAATCACCAAACTCAGCGCCGCCGTGTGGTACCACGCATATAACGGAAATGTGCTGGGATCCAAATGATGGGCCAGCCGCCAAAACACTTGAATGAAGTTGGCTGTGTCCTGAGAAACTTTATCGACTGTCGACGACAAAACCATATTCACTGCGGGAATCAGTCCCGGTAATGCAAATAGAATGGCAGGTAGAACGAACGCTGCAGAATGCTCGACGAAACTGGAGAGGGTTAAATACACACCTGAATCGACTGATGCATTCACCGGGGACAATCGACGCTTTCGCACCAGAACGATCTCACTCATCGCCATGGCGAGGCAAAACCAAAGGCCGACCACCGGATGCAGGGATACTGACAAGCCCGACAGCATTCCTGCGACTATGTAATTTCGGCGTTGCTGAAAACGGAACGCATCCATCCAGAATGCAACGGCCAGCAGGGCGAAACCATACGCGGGCACTTTGCTTTCGAATCCGCCAATCACCCATTCACCAGAAAAATTTCCGGAAGCGGCGATCAGGCAATACATACAGGCCGACAACAAAACCGAAAAGCTATTCAGGCCAATTCGGCAACCAAGCTGCACCCACCCACTCGCCAGCAGCAACAGGCTGAGAATCCGTCCGACAACTGCGATTGTTGAGAAAGGAAGCACCTTTGTGAACGGGCCAACCACTGCAAAGAACACCGCGTGAGCATTCGAGGACTGCAGAAAGAAATCATTCGCACACCAACTGCAATCGGCGAAGTGTCGCGATTTGGTGAGATAGTGAGGCTCGTTGACACCAGGCACGTGTACGCTGATCATCGACCATGCAACGAAAACGGCGCCAACCGCAATTACGATTGGCGCAGTCTTATCGGTCTTGGTTTGTGCCAGTTCATGTCCGCTCATCAGAACGGCTACTTGTTGGCCTTTTTCTTGGCAGACTTTTTAGCTTCTGCCGCTTTGGGAGCTGCTTTAGATGCCTTCTTTGGTACCACCACTTCCTTTTGGGCCGAAGACTTCTTCTTCTTGTCGGCCGGTTTCGCTTCAGACTTTCCGCCGCCGAACGCCTCATCCCAGTTCGACCAGAACTTTGGATTCGTCCCCGTCCTTACAATCGGACCGCTCATAATGCTACCTGCTTACGCTTTAACTCGATAAAACTGACACCTGGCTCAAACATCGACAAACGCATAAAGCGTCGCGATCAACCAGTGCGCGGATTGTTTTCAGACTGACGCGTTTCGTCAACCATAGCAACGCCGTTCCTGGTACTTCACTTCAACATTCCCATTTCGTTTGTCAGATGGCCCATTTTATGGCAGCTTCCTGCCAGCGAAGTCTTGCCCAAACCCGCCATGACAACATAAACTTACTCTGCATGACAGATTCTGGCAAGGGCTAAGCGTTTGCCAGCCAACGTCAGAATGGTTTCGTTGGCCACGATTTTCGCGGGAAAAATGAGAGAATGTCGAAGCAGAACACAATGTGGGCAGAGCTTAAGTGACTCGCGAATGCCTGTCACTGAAGTATAGATTTCATAGGAAGCAGAAACGTGCGATTTCGTACCAAAGAACGACCTCGAGGTCTGTTGAAACCCCGAGATCAGCGCAGGCTGACCATGCTGATTGGTGGTCTGGGTGTGATCCTGATTTGCTTTACGGTGGTTCGTCGTCCAACTTTCTGGAATGGCTTGTTTCCAGAACCACCAGCCGCTGAACAGCCGGAAGCTAAGTCTGATCTGCAGCCAGGCTCAGGAACTGCTGCGCCAGTAGTTAACGAAACGGTATCGCCACCGACAATCAATCACGATGAGTTTCTGATTGGCGATGAAGCTCGTTCCGGCGGTTCGCCTAACGACGTGGTTTCTGTAACTGTAAACCGCATTCCGCTTCAGGATCCGGCAGAAAATCCGGATCGAAAAAATACCACGTTCAATCCCAACTTGATTCCACGCGTTCCTGAAAAGCTAATGCTGGAAGTGCGAGACGATGTGATTGGTGTGCATTCTTCAGAATCAGAAGCTTACTTCGCTGCTCTCAAAATGGCATCCGTTTTTGCAGAACGAAAAATGAATAAGGCACCTGCTGGTGCTTATGCGTTATTTATGGATGCACCAAATGGATCTCGCGGTGTTGCCTGGAATCTTGAAGGCAGGTTGCGGCGTTTGTCTGTGGTTAAAGGACAGGTCAATGCGTTGGGAGTCGGCACGGTTTATGACGCGTGGCTAACAACAAATGATTCCGGCGAAAACCTTGTGCATGCTGTATCGATGAAAGCGTCTCCCCAATTGGCAAAACTGGTAACCGACACCACGCCGGACAAGACCATTGAATTCACCAATAAGACGGCACCGATGGTTAAGTTCACCGGATACTTTTTCAAGCGAGAGGGCTATGCCAGCAAGAAAGGAATTTCACTTGCTCCATTGTTTGTTGCTGGCATTCTTCAGGACATTCCCAAGGTTGTGGTTACTTCAACTCGAGCGGATGAGTTAACTCCTTATCTGGGCTGGCTTAGCCTGGCGATCTGCGTAGCCGTGGCGTTAATGGTGTGGAGCTTTTCAATGAGCGACATGGCTCATGCACAAACACGAGCACACCAGTTAACCAAACTGCCCGCTCATGCCACTTTCGAAGAAGTGACGTCTGTTACTGTTCAGGAAACGTTGAATCAACTGGAAATGGCCGCACAGTCGCAGGCACCAAAGCTGGACCGGTTTATGTAACGAACTATCGCTTGCATCTGACAGTTGTTTCACGTGAATCAACGTTCGTCAGGTGCCGTGCCACGCCGAGCGTGTAGCTTTGATTTTGGATACTACGAAGACGAAGTCGACGGGTTTTGGTATGCAACATGTTCTGAAGGGCAAGGAGGGGAAATCCTTGTGGATACGCCTCAAAATTTCGTGAGTGGCGAACCTTCCACTGTCCACTGAAGTTCCCCGGAATTAGTCAGCGCTTCGAATTGGTAACATTGAAATCTACACGGCGCGGACTCCGTTTGTGATCTCACAGCAACTGTCAGGCGAAACTGAGACGAGTTCTGCTGCGAAGCAACTCGTCGC
>JBDNFN010000248.1:0-6691 GCA_041689795.1 Fuerstiella sp.
CAACCACACTGCCCAGCTGACCACCGGGTGGCGAAAGACGTTCGATCCTGGGGGGGTCCGCTGCCATTGAAAGCGAACAGCGGGACACAATAAAGGCCAATAGAAATAATTTGGCGATGTACCGAAAATTCATCAATCACACCAGCTCTCGGATTGGCGTCGGATCACTGACCAGATGAGTCGGACGACCCTGGGGCGTATATAGAACTTTGCCTGGATCGATACCAAGTTTGTGATAAATCGTGGAAACAAAGTTTTCCGGCGACAAAACTCGATCAACGGCTGAATATCCTTTGCGATCGGTTGCTCCAACGATGGCTCCACCGGGCGTTCCACCGCCAGCCATCAGCACCGACATCGCGTTGGCCCAGTGATCGCGGCCAGGTAGGTTCTGCCCGGACAGCGTCGAAATCTTCGGCGTCCGACCGAACTCGCCGAGCGCGACAACAAGAGTCGTATCCAGCAGTCCGCGTTCTTTTAAATCCTGAATCAGCGCAGCCACGGAATTGTCCCACTGAGGCAGCCGTTTACGCAGAGTTGGGAAAATGCTGGAGTGATGATCCCAGCCGCCGTCGTAAACGGTCACAAACGGTACTCCGGCTTCTACGAGTCGTCGTGCCAGCAGGCAACGCTGTCCTAGACTGTCGCGCCCATAGCTGTCGCGAGTCGCATCTGATTCCTGGCTGACATCAAACGCGGCCTGGGCCTTCGGAGATGTCACAAGGTTATAGCCCTGTTCGAAATACTGATCGAAAGCAGCAACTGGATCGGCGGCCGTTTCATCGTTAAGCCGCACCATTTTATCAACCTTCGATCGCAGGTCGGTACGGAATTCGAAACGTGATGTGGCGAGTTCTTTTGGCAGCGCTACGTCGCGAACTTTAAAGCCCTTGCTGTTAGGATCGTTTGCAACGACGAAAGGAGCGTATCGCGCACCAAGAAAGTTGGGTCCGCCGGAACGTGACATCTGAGGCATGCTGAAATATGGCGGCAATGCGCTGTCGTTACCCAGTTCCTTTGCAACCACAGAACCGATGCTGGGGTGGAAACTAACAAACGCGCCACATCCCACGGGAATTCGCGGCGGCGCACCGGTCATCATATAGTGGTTGCCGGCTCCGTGATTTCCCTGGTTATGTCGAATAGAACGAATCATGGCGTAGTCATCCAGCGTTGCTGCCAGCTTGACCATGTGTTCCGAAAACAGTGTGCCCGGCACGGATGTTTTCGTCGTTGAAAACTCGCCACGGAATTCGGCTGGAGCGTCCGGCTTGGGGTCGAAGGTTTCAAAATGAGACGGCCCGCCATCCATCCAAATAAGAATACAGCGTTTCGCCGTTGCCTTCGGGCCTCCATGCACGAGTTTCGATTCACCAAGGACGCGCAGACTGTCTACCAACCCGGAACCCAGCAGAGCTCCAATGCCGTATTGTAGGCAGTCTCGTCGAGTCGTCCCTTGGCAGTTTCTTCGAAGTGTCATTGGTAGTCTCGATCAGTCTTGAAAAACAAACTCGGCCGTATTCAGCATGGCCCACATCAGATCTTCAACAATGTGCCGTCGATTTGAGTCCGGCCCTTCCAGTAATTCATTCACCAGTTGAACTTCTTCTTCACTTGGATTTCGACCATAGACCAGCCGATAAAGTTCCGTCGCAATTTCCTGAGGTGTCTTTTCGGATGTCGCAAGTCGAGCCGCGTTTCCATCGTTGCTAAGCACATCACGATGCATCTTTTCGGAGTTCATCAGATGCAGACTCTGCACCACGGTTGAATCAGGAAGACGTTCACACGGAGGATCCTGATTCGGATCCGGCCTCCCAAAGGTATCCAGAAACAGCGACTTTGTACGGTGAGTCCAGATCTGCTTTGCCTTTGTGCCCGGCGGCATAGCTTCATACGATTGATCAACTCCCGAAATGTCTGCGAATGCATCCAGCAGCACTTCAGCACGCAGTCGGTGGCGATAATGTCGCGAGTAGTTTCTGGAATCCACTGCGTTGTGATCGTTTGTTAACGAGCTAAGTTGATAGACATGAGAATTCGTGATGGCTCTAACCAGTTCCGTCAGCGAAAAACCTGAGTCTCGGAAATGCACGCCTAAAGCATCCAGCAGCGGCTGATTGGATGCAGGATTGGTGGCTCGGAAGTCGTCGACGGGTTCGACAAGTCCACGGCTCATCATGTCAGCCCACACGCGATTTGCCATTACCTGAGCAAACATGGCGTTGTCCGGAGACGTCAGCCAGTCTGCCAGCACATCCCGTGGGTCCTTCGTGTCGGACGTTACTTCTGCTTCACCGAACAACGGCTTCGGAACCATCGTCGCTCCAGTCACTGGATGAGTGACGCTGCCCTTGCTGCCTGCGTAGAAGAATTCTTCCGATCCGGAAATCGGCGGTGACACGCCTGTTCCCTTGAGACCGATCTTCGCAAAGTACGCAGCAAAGCTGTAGAAGTCGTCCTGGCTCCATTTTTCAAACGGATGATGATGGCACTTGGCACATTCCAGTCGCACACCCACAAACAACTGGCTGACCAGAGTGCCAACTTCGTCCGGCGTGCGACGATCACGAAACAGCGTCACGGCTCCATTGCGAAACGTACTTCCTCGAGCAGCCACAAGTTCACGAACAAACTGGTCCCACGGCATTCGTTGATGAAATCGTTCGCGAATCCAGCGATCGTAATTCATTACCGTTTTGATACCAACGCGGTACGGATTCGGTCGTAGCAGATCCATCCACTTGTTGGCCCAGTGATCTGCAAAGTCCGGTTCCAGCAATAGACGATCGACAAGTCTTGAACGCTTGTCTGTGGATGCGTCGTCCAGAAATGCAGCAACCTCATTCGGCTTAGGAATTCGACCGCAGATGTCTGTGGTTACTCGACGCAGAAACACTTCATCAGAACACGATGGTGAAGGCGTAATATGCAAACGCTGAAGCTTGGCCCAAACGTGCTCGTCGATAAAGTTGCGACGCGGCAAAACGGCGTAGACTTCAGGAGCGACAGCTTCCGGACGGGGCACTGTCACTTCGCAAACTGTCATTTTATCGCTGAATCGAACCATCACAGCGGCATCACCTGTGATGATTCCGGCTGCGACCAGTCCGTTTTCGTCAACGGAAGCGATCGGTGATTCGTTCGACTGAAAAGCTGCCAGGCTGGTGACGTCTCGAGTCTGGCCGTTGTCGTAATGAGCCGTCGCGGACAGTTGCAGCGTTTGCTGATTGCGAAGAATTGCGAATTCAGGAGATACCGTAACTCTGGCAAGTGTTGGGGCACCGTTTACGCTGCGATGCATTCCCTGCTGAATCCAGTGCAGCAGAATTTGATACTCTGAACTGGCGACCTCAAAACGCTTACCGCCACCATGAGCGAGCTCAGCCGTGGGTTTCATCAGCAACAAGCTGCGTTCCGGCACGGCAGGGAATACTCGTCGAGCCCGGCCTTCTTTTGTGATCGCTTCATAGTCGAAGTCTGCGTCAAAGCCAAGCAGCGACAGTTGAAATCCGCCCTGACCACGCGCCTTTCCGTGGCATGGACCGGACGTGCATCCAAATCGTGTCAGCACAGGCTGCAAATCGTTTTCGAAGTCAACAGGCTTCGCGTCCTCAGCAGCGCACCACGGTGCAGCTACAAGCAGCGCCAAGCATGTCGGTATATACAATCGGAAGTAATTCACGAAGGATACCACGCGGGATTTTCAGGAGGGAATGATTCGGCAGAAAGAAGGCAAACGTTGGTAGGGAACATTACTATATCACGGCTGGATGCGAATCCACCATCTTTCCTCAGGTTCATTTTCTGAAGAAGCCCTACATTGCTTCGGCCCTACATTGCTATCGGACACAGGCAAGCAGTTTACCTCATAATCGGCAAGGTTAGATAGCAATACGCCGAACGGCCAAAGTGCTTCAGGCCAGTGACGACATTGTGACTCGATCCAGCCGGCGGGTAAACTCCCATTCCCAGCCTGTCGCGGCATGCCTGTTCTCAGGGCTTGCCGAGTTGGGGTCTGCAGCACATTGATATCTGCGTCCAGAGTAATCATGCAGATCAGCAAACACGTTTGATGTTTCGCAGCATGGTCCGTGCGATGCCATCTCAAGCGAATAGATCAATTCATATCGAGAGCGTTGCAATCTGTTCATGCAGCATCACCGTCACCAAACTGTCAAGCCGTTTATCCAGGTTGCGTTGCGAAATGTTCAACGAATCAACTCATGGTTCTTCCCGTGATTGTTTTTGGAAACAGTTTAATAAAATCATCACCATCAACATTGCGGTGGCTTCAACAATCCTTAACCTCACCTCTCTGTTGTGGTGACCGCTGAAAGAGTTCGGGAATTTGACTCGCATGGATTTAGTGCTGGAACGTCAGGCAAGTTTCGCGGTCATCGGACAGCACGCTGATACAAACAAAGCGATGCCCAATCTGCTTGTCAAAGCAGAACTGCTGCAGGCATCTGACTTCTCGGAGCTTGTTGCTGAAGTGCGAAAGCTGCAGCGACGAAGAGTCCGCGACGTTAGCATCCGTCGTCAGAGAGCACTGCAGATTGGACCTCAAAGGCTTCAGACTGTGCTTGAAGATGCGGGTCTGCAGGTCTGCACCGTTGGCTTTGCCGGCGGATTCACTGGCACACTTGGCCGTAACTACAAGCAAGCGGTCGACGATACTCGCCGAGCACTCGAATTTGCTGCACAGCTAAAGGCCCGCGCCGTACTTGTTGTGCCCGGCAGTCGTGGGTTTCATACTTATAATCACGCCGAGCGGACAATACGAGATGGCCTGTACGACTGCCTCGACGACGCTTTGCGGTTACGAATTGACATGTTAGTTCCGTTGAATGCAGTGTTTGGAACGGGCAAAGATTTCTTTGTACCCCAACAAAAATCTGCGCTGGATTGGATTGACCAACTGGACTCGCATCGAATCAAGTCCATGATGATGTTGCGAGGTCCGAATCCGTGGGACCGCCTGCCAGCGTGTTGGGAACGTTGCCTGCTGAATGGTGGAGTTCTGCGAGCCAGTCGACGCTGTCGAGTACAACTTGGCACTCACAACATCGCAAGGCACATCCTGACTCATCTTACAAACACCGTTGTCCCCGTTTGTTAAACAAACCGGATTCTATGACGGGAAAGACTGCCTGGACCGCCAATAGGGCGACATTATTCGTTGTCCTCAAACCCTTCGCCCTGAACCGTAATATCCGGATCTTCCCGTAGAAATTCGGCGACCATTGGATCGATCTCCTCGACAATCGCGTACCGGCCTTCAGTCCAGCGAAACAGGTCAACCTGACGGCAACGGCTGCTGCAAAACGGAAACTGTGATTCCGACAACGTGTCAGACGTTTGGAACGTCTTGTTGCAGATAGGACATTGGTGAGGCTTAATCATTTCAGTCTTCCTTCGGAGCCACGTCAGAAATCGGCAGCGCACAACTCTCCGTGTTTTGAATCACCTGGGCCGAAAGCATTTTGTTATTCTACGGCCGTCAGACGACTTGTTATCGTTAATCAAAATAGCGTAAACCGCTAGATGACATCTTTGCCTTGGGGCGACAGACTACGTAATCGCAGACGTTACGCAAGTCCATCTGTGACAAATCACTAAACTGGCTGGCGTGGCTGAATTTTATGCAGCCACTGCGATCTGTCCGCTGGGGATTTCGCCAGACTGTTTAGTCAATAATCGGCCGCCTGTGCCATTCTCCTGTCGAAGAAGATTGTTCGCTAAACAGGCCACCGAGTGATGCCGGTTTGCGGTGGTGGATGATGCTTCTTGGAATTTTCGTCGCCGCAGCCAATAGCGAAGCACGGACTATCTCAGTCTACAAAAATGAACTCGTTGCAATTCAACAGCGATAGGCATAAATGCACTAAACCCTCGTCGCGATTTTCGGCGGTTCGAACCGACTCGTTTTAAAACTCGCCTGCGAGCTGGGCTTCCTGAATAGTGGGTGGTCGGCCAAGGATCCGCTGGAAAGCTGATTCGACCTTCGACGGTTTGTCGTCTTCGAATTCACAAATCAAACTGGCAAATCGTCGCGATTTTGAAAGCGAGAATTCAGAATTCAGCAACTGAGGTGCCGTTGTGGAAACATCTCGGCGAGAACAACTGACGTTTCCGCTGGGACGATCGAACAGACCGGGCGCGCTCTGGGCATCTTTGGCGAACTAAGTCAACTTGCGCTAAGAATGTCATGATAGGGCGTTATTGATTTGTGACCCTGGATTGTGGAAGGCATTCTCATGAAAGTCCCTGTTGAAGAGTTAGACGGTTTAAAAACCGTCGCCACTCGACTCGCGATCCTAGCACACGCATTAATTTTTTTCACTCGTTGAAAACATTATTGCGATCTCCATCGCCGCCATTATCTCCTGAGCCGAGGGCCCCAAATCGATGGCTCGGTGGGCGAGCGAAAAGAAAGACTGGCTGAACACATGGCTCGATCTGCCGGATGGACGAACACCCAGCCGAGACTGTATTCGCACGTTCTTTGGCAAAGTCGATTCGGCCGCATTTCAGGCATGCTTCTTTGACTGTCCACTGAAGTTCCCCGGAATTAGTCAGCGCTTCGAATTGGTAACATTGAAATCTACACGGCGCGGACTCCGTTTGTGATCTCACAGCAACTGTCAGGCGAAACTGAGACGAGTTCTGCTGCGAAGCAACTCGTCGC
>JBDNFN010000249.1:0-15978 GCA_041689795.1 Fuerstiella sp.
CAATAGCCGATACACCTTGTCGCCCAATCCTGTTTCCATCTCCAACCTCCCTGTCAGATCTTGCGCAATAAATCACTCCCCAAAATCGAATCTTCACATGTCACAGATCAAACGGTCAACGCCAACTTTCCTACTGCCCAGATGAGCCCCCGTCCTCACCGCTTCTTATCCCCGTTCCATTTTTTCAAACCGATACGTCGGTCGCGCTATCGGTGCGCATTTGATAAATTCATGATTCACACATAGCCGCGTGGGGTGGGGATGTTGCGTCTGGGCGACGATCGAATCATCAAGACGTTAATCGCGATTGTGTCATCGTCTTTTCGGCATGGAACCTGTATCATCCGGCCGGTCTTCAGCTGAACACGGATCGCTTTGCACCAGTGTTTGCAGTTCCGGCAGGTCTGCTGGGCGGAGCATACAACACATCGGGCCGCCACTTGTGATCTACGGAACCCTTCGCAACCGGGAGCCTCAACGATTGCGGGAAATGCTGCAGGCCTATGGGCTGATTGGAAGTGTGTGAACTGTTTGTAATCATGCGATTCACGGTCTGGTAGCGCCGTCGATCGTAAGGTAATTTGCCTCATCAGCACAGTTCATCGTGCTGCCGACAATTGGCGGACAGTTCGTTACAGGAAATCTGCGCCGCGATAAGCTCGCGAAATGGGTGCATGCTGCTTTGCTATTAAGCGACCTGTTTATCTTCTATTCGCCCCTTCAGTAATTTTGCAGTACAGAGACAGTAGTTGCAGACGCTGATGTTTTCGGCGGTGCAGGCTTCGACCGGAAAACAAGTATCCAACGGGATATCACAGTTTGTTAAATAACTTTTTAAGACCATTATTAAGTTGATCGTTCACTTTGCCTTCGAGCTGTTGAACCCCGAAATTCTGCAGCAGACCGACGGTGTCAAGCTGTGGTCGATCGACGGTTCCGCCAACAGGAATTCGGATACTGCGACCTGCCTGAGCACTCGCTGCCTTCTCAAGCGGAACGTCCAGCACCAATTGAACTCGACGATCCAACCCCACACCTCCTGCACTGCGAATATTGTATCCAGCCAGCGACATTTCCAGCCCGTCGTGCACGATCATTCCGTTGCTCAACTGCACAGAAACGTCCTGCGAAGGAAATTCAAGCTGCCTGTTGGTGTCATCACTTTTCCCGACAACGCTTAGCACCTGTAGCAGTGGAGCAAGTGAATTGCCGGGACTCGCACTTCCGCGATGAATTGTCAGCACCGCCTGAATGGTGCTGCTGCCAGGGTTGTCAACGAAGTACTGAAACTGATGGACGCGTGCCGATACCGTGCCATCCACGTTGGCAGAATCTGAAAGCATCGGTGCGACATAACCGAGCCATTCACGGCACAGTTCCTGGGTGATGTTCAGATTGCTGATACGACTTCCAGATGCCATCTGCAAAAGGTTTGATTCCAGATTCCACTGTGGCATTACGTTTAGATCGCCACCGCCAAGAGTACATTGAATTGGCTCGCTGCGAACAAGACCGTTCTTCAGCTCCGCCACAACGGCACCGGCTCCGATCGGCGTCCCATAAAGTCGGCCAGCCGTCCAGACAACTTTTCCCGTCGCCTGCAACATCTGCACAGTGTTTTCGTCTGTAGCGGCCGACTCAACGACCACCGATGATCTCTGGTGCTGCAAAACATCAGCCTCTGTCCAAAGCGAAGGCGATCCCTTGACCAGAAACTCTTCGCGTCCGCGACCGGACAACGCGATTTTCCCGTCAGGATCAATCACCCGCTGACTTAGCACGTCAAGGTCGTATGTTGTGTCGGCCACAAGATTCACGTGCAGCAGTCCCGAGCGAACCCCCATCGTTCCCTTCACCTGAGCCTGCACGCCGGGCAGTTCAATCAAGCATTTTTCCACTAGAAAATCGCCCGTCCTCTGATCAGCCACAAAGCTGGCGTCCAGTTTTCCCTGATCAATCACCAGATAAGCAGATTCAGCGGTAGACGTGGAAATCGTTTTGTACAGTGACGCTGGGCGCACCTGATTGCGGTTTTGAATCACGGCGTTAACAGTAATCTGCTGGCGTGGATCTGCGTCCAGACGCGCTGAAATCGTTGAACTATCTGCCAGCCATGTCGCCGAATGCCAAGGTGCAATGAGTGTTTTTACCGCTGAGGAATCACCCTGGAGTTCGAACGTTCCTTCACACATCTGCAGGGCGTCCCGCTCCGGGTAAATGTTCAGTAACGGGCTGCTAAGTTCCAGTCCCGAACTCTTTAGATTCAGTCTTGATAACTGGATGCCATCAGTCATCTGCTCGACGCGACTGAAGAAGCTGACTTCGCCTCGTAGCCCCGGTCGAGGAACATCGATCAGGTCGCGAAAATCGGTCCACAGCCTTTCCGGATTGATTGTGCCTGACACTTTATAGCCGGAATCAAGAGGCTCGGCGGAGATCTTCCCGAATGCCCCCTGCAACGAAACAGTTTCTAGTTTGTATCCCTGAATGTCTAGATTTCCAAGAGCGTCAAGTCGACAGGCCGAATCGATGTTGATGCTCCGACCATCGCGTACCGCTTCAATTGGTGACGACTGTGCCGCCACCTGCCAGCGAAATGTTTTCTTCGATGAAGCCGAGTTCAGCACATCGCCCGCGGGCTTTACTTCATTCTGGACCCGAGCCGAAAACCGCAGTGTCGCTGTCCGAGCCTCAACGCCTTGCTCAAGATTCAAGGTGCGTGGCAGCATCGCTGAGATGGCTGCAAGATCCACTGAACCTGAAATCTTAACCTGCCCTGCCGTTGCAGCCTGGGCCTCGGCAACAACCTGTTTGTCCGCCTCAGAACGATGGCTGGTCGCCAGTTGTAAGGCCTGAACCGGGTCCTGCTGCAATCTGCGAACTTCGCCGTTGCCCACCAGTTCCAACACTGAGGAATTAACTCGCAGATCGTTCACAAGTATGCCATCTTCGGCCAACGCAATGGCTCCCTGAACAGTCACACTTTCCAGGTTCAACGATTCTCCGACGGCCCAGTTCGCATTCCTCCAGCCAATTCTGTTTCCCAACAGCTGAAAGCGTCCCGCGAGACCCTGAGTGATTTCGCCGCCAATGACATGCCCTTGAATTCGGCAGGATAGCTCTCCTCGAAATGCGGCATCGGGCAGCCAGCGTTGCAACAGCACCTGCAATTGGGACATCTGCAGTCGTCTT
Source organism: Fuerstiella sp. (assembly GCA_041689795.1). GTDB lineage: Bacteria > Planctomycetota > Planctomycetia > Planctomycetales > Planctomycetaceae > Fuerstiella. The sequence goes on from JBDNFN010000249.1 coordinate 3,193, forward strand.
GCTTCAATTGTTAATTGCTGAACGCCGTCATCGCCAGATGGTCCCACGTGAATCTGCAGGTCAGGCTCGCTGTTTGAAGAACGCAGGTCTGCCAGCTGATCTTCAGTAAATGGCAATAACGGAAAGTCAGCGGAAAGATCGTTAAGTGTCGCTGCCACTCGAGTACTCGGTTGTTGTTTTGCAGCGGCCTGTTGTTGCTGCAACGTGAGTTGCCGAACATTGGCGATCATCGACAGCTCAGGCAGCGAAAGCGATGGGTTCAATGTCGACAGCTTGGCATAGATTCCCGAGATGGATGTATACGGTGCTTCGCTATCCTGAGCGTCAGTTGCCTCTGTGGAGAACAACCGAATGGTGCCATCCTCAACGACTACTGACATCAACAAACGTTTACTACCGGCATCGCTGGCGCCAAACAATCGCAAAAAAGTGTCCTCGACGTTTGTGTGACCATCGCGAACAGCCACGTTAATGACAGGCTGTCGAATGACAAATTCCGCCCCACGACCGCCAGAAAGCAACAGCTTCCAAAGTGGCTGAACGGATGTCAAAGAAGCAATCGTGGCGAGCGGAACTGCTTCGGCCTCAGTATTAACTGCCTTCAATGACAGGTCCTTCACACGCATGTCGACAATCTCGACAGGTGCCCACCAATGGCTGGAAATGCTTTTGTATTCAACAGCACTTTCAAGCGCCGGCTGAAGAAATTGCAGCAGCGCACGATGCTTCCCCGTGAGTGTCAACAAGCTTGGCGCCAGTAGAATAATGAGCAGCCCAAAGCCAACCCAACGGAATCGACGAGCTGTGTTTGATGACGGCTTAGACGCTGGATCTGGCTTAGACTTCTTTTTGGATTCAGACATCCCACACTTCCCGTGAAATTGTTTCCTATAGAAACCGCCGGCGAACTCGTATAATCTGTTAGGCGGCTGCGACCTCGGCGCAGAATCACGTGCCGTCATACTTCTATCGACGCTTCAAACACTGAAACTGTTCCAACCAACTGCCTGAAGGACTCGGCTGCCAAAATCGGCTGAGACTTCACAGCGTCATGCCGTTTCAATTTGGTAAACCCTGCGGATCGTTTAAACTTAGCGGCTTAAGCTTTTACCATTCGGCACTAAAGGCCGAAGAATCAAGGTGAGTGCTCCGCTACCGAGTGTTAGGGCGAGACTGAAAAAGAGCTTCAGAAGCACGGAGCGATTGATGCATTTCGTCACTGCAAACGTGCGTGGTCCTTGTGCAGTCTGAATGCAGACAAGGCAAATTCACCAAGCCCGCGCTTGGATCGACCTGGCTCGCGAATCCACTGCTTTAATCAGCAGGACATGCCAATCCAAGCACACCTTCGGTTATCGCCATATTGATCAAACCACGCCTCGATCAGGATGGGCACACGATACAAAGCGGCGTCGGCTAATGGCATTTGCCAGACACGGTGAAAAAGCATGCATTAGCAAGCACCATGCGGCAGCGTAAGACAGTTAAATCGACCGAGGTTGCGAAAAAAAACCATCTACGGAAACTCCGTCGATGGTTTTTTTGCTAAAGACGGTTCTGAAAACGCAATTTTTCGAATGCACGCTGCGCTAGCAACTTCATTCAGCGTTGCAAAATTCACTCGCTCACGCGTCGTGGTTGTATCAGGAAGTTTGCCGGAGCGGTTCTGGCACCGCTTCCAGCAAACCAGGTCCGGGAATTATTTTGCTGGATTTGGGCAGTTGCCGTCAGATTCGGCCATTGAAGTCTTCTGCTCGGTGATGACTGGCCACTCTAGAGCCATTTCCGCGTTCAATGCAGTGTAGCCGGCCCATTGTTCGGGCAGGTTGTCTTCGAGGAAGATCGCTTCGACGGGACATTCGGGAACGCAGGCTTCGCAGTCAATGCATTCGTCCGGATGAATCACGAGGATAGATTCACCTTCGTAAAAGCATTCAACGGGACAAACAACAACGCAGTCGGTGTACTTGCAGTTGAAACATGGCTCAGCAACAACGTGAGTCATTTCAAGACCTTTCAAAAAGTATTAAAGTGTGACGATTCCATTCAAAGGTTTCGTCAACCGCTTAGGGTTTATAGATAACATCAATATTAATTGAGAATGGCTGAGATGTTCCGATTAGACAAACGGAAGAAAACCGTTAGGTTTCGCCCATCTCTGCTTACTGAGGCGTTTTACGTCAATACTGTCGTCAATTTCCAGTTCAGTTCCTTCATCAAAAGCCGGCTCGTCAAATTGAGACGGAATCTCTAGCCGGATTGGTAAGCTGAACGGCGTGATTTCCCGAATCGTCGCTTTTCCGTCGAAATCGTTCTTTGTTCTTTGTTAAACTATCAAACGGAAAACGTCTGTTTCTGGCGTGGCTGCGGGTAATTACAAACATTCGGTACGGCAGTTGCAGTTAGAACAGATAGGAATCACGTGTGTGATGGGAATCTTTCGAGGAACTGATCCGTTTTCTTACTTCATTTTTTGCTCTGAAACAATCTGACGGACGTAGTTAGTATTGGCAGGATGCACTGACATTTGCCATTGCGAAGACGGGCTGGGCCGATTTGACATGCCACTCACAGAAAAAGATCGACACCTAATTAACGAACTCCTCTCCGGAAGTGAGGGGGCATGGTTGGCTTTTGTTGATCGATATGCAGTTTTGATCACTCAGGTCATTCGCCATACAACGCATGCCCACAGCCTGAAGCTTAGTGAAGACGACCTGGAAGATCTCACGGCTGATGTTTTCACCACATTGCTGGACCGTAACATGGGAGCCATTCGCGCCTTCCGTGGACGATCTTCGTTCGCTACCTACCTTACCGTTGTGATTCGACGCGTTGTGCTGCGAAAGCTGACTCAACGTCGTTATATGCAGGCTTTTGGTCATGTTAAGGCACATCAGGCCAGCCTTAACGAGGCATCGCCGGAGAAAAGTGGAAGGGAAGTGGACGCGAAAGATGAAGTTGATTCGCTGATGTCACGGCTTCCGGATTCACTGAAATCCATGATGAAAATGTTCTACCTCGATGGGAAGAGCTACAGCCAAATCAGCCAACTGCTGGGCGTGCCCATGAATTCCATTGGCCCCATGCTGAAGCGGGCGAAAGAAACACTAAGCCGGTCCCAACGGCCTGCCGAATAGTTACGGACGACACTGCAACTATAAACGTCCCTCGCGAATTTCACACAAGCGATCAGACAATGTTTACAGCCGATCGTGTTGTGTTTGTGCTTGTACTGCTCTGTGCAGGATGCGGACGAAATGCGAGTTCGATGTCCGACTCGGACGTCGAAGCGGCAGTTGCCGATGTGGCTGTTTCGGTGAGATCCGGCGGACTGTCTTCATCGTCACCCATGTCAACTACCACCGGCGAATCGCATAAAACTGCTGCGCCCATGGTTACTCAATCATCAATTCTTTCCTGGGAAACAGTCGACGGCTTGCCTCAACCACTGGCTATTTTCGATCATGTATTCTGGGAGCCCGATGACACCAGCAGTTTTCGAAAAATCTTACGCGACCAGAATTCTGTTCAGAGGAAAACGGTGCTCGAAATCGGGACGGGGTCGGGTGAATTCGTTTTCCGTGGAACTGAGTTGGTGGAACGTTTCGATACCGATCTGCAGTTTTGCTTGTTTATGGATCTTCATCCGGCCCACGATGTGTTAGATGCAACGGCCAATCGTTTGCCGGTAAGAGTTTTTGCATCCAAGTCTTTATCGGGTGGCGAATCGCGGCGGTAGCACCCATCGGCATCTAGTTTTTGGCGGCCTGTCTTGTGGCAATCGGCACGAAGCCGAATTCCATTCCACGAGGTGGAGTCACAAGCAGAGCGGGATCGATGTCCGCTAGAGTTCCGACTGTCGGGGGGGAAAGATACTCATGATCTTTCTTCCAGTTGTGGTGTAGCTTTTCAACTCGCTGCTGCATGGCTTCCCGCTCTTCGCCTGTGAGATCTGCATTCTGTAATGCAGGCTGGTCGGCGAATCGGTACCAGTAGTAAGTCAGCACACTTCCATCGCCCAGATTTGCAATGAACGGGCCTGCGGCCGGTCCAGGCGTCTTCCACGAACTTTGCACAACATCGGGAGTCACGTACGGTTCGGGTTGGCCCCCCGGTGGCCGAGTAAAACGAAAATCAGCGAGCTTGGTTGCAGCCGGAATGTCATTAGACGGCACGACGAGCCATTGTGGTTTTTTGTCAGGTTTCTGAACGAGGTGAAAGTATTGCGGTAGCGTGGCCAGTGCGCCGCTGCTGGATTCCGTTTTCGTCACCAGATCATAGTTCCAGCGGTAGCCGTAAGTGAGTGGATCGAGCGCGACAGGATTGGCGAAGGAGTCCCAGGCGATTGGCACCTTTTGTTCTCGGGTGGTGCCCGGCGAATAAATCTTCCATGTTGAACCGCCCTGGCCTTTGAAGGTGTGAACTGCTGTGCCTGCAGATCTAAAGGTGCCACTTGTTGGTTCGCCACCTTCAAACCAGACCTTCACGGCATCCCACAATGCCTGTTTGTTGTAGGCGGTGACTCGATGGACAAGCACAGAATCCCCCTTGGAATTTCGAGGGAACGATGTGGGAGCAACGCGGGCGTAGGTTTCTCCCTTTGCGTCTTTGGCCTGGACGCTCGGAACGTACTGAGTTTCCATCTGCAGGGCTTTGTTAGGGTTTGAATGGCGTGAGTCGAGAAACATACCGGCGAATTGAGGGGCTTCGACCGTAGCGCGTGACCAGAAATACGGCGTGAAGAAGGCAACCGGGCCTTTGAAGTTTCCGGTGTTCAGAAACAAAGTCCAGCTGTGGTCACCGGTGGGTACGTCTGTTCCGGCGGTCCTGGATTTAGGAGTGGTCAGAGGAAGTGGCAGATAGCCATAACCAAACAGTTGTCCGCAAGTGCCCTGTTTCAGATTCAGCCCATCGGGCGGCCAGACGATCGATGGGCTGAGTTGTGCAACTCCGTACATTCCCAGAGGTTTGTCCCAGTTGCGATCCTTTCCGGCACCTGGGCCGTTCGCCCACTCACTAAAGTTTAGAGTCACTCCGCCCATGATGAACTTTGGAGTCTCTGTGGCAAAACGAGTATCGCGCCACCAGCCGAGGCCTCCCTCGATATCGGAATACAGATTGCTTGGCTCCGGTGCCTCATACTGCGGATGCATCCAGGTACCGAACAGCCCCGTCTGAAATCGTTGCCCCGGGTATTCCTTTAACAACGGCCACGCGGCTACGTACATCGAGAATCCCGCATTGTACGAATCCGGCACATTTTCGTGAGGCACAAGTAGGTAGCCGGCCATCTCTGCTTCCTGAATCGACCCCGCAGCATCGTCGGCGATCACCGGAGCGAGCAGTATGCAGAAAACGACTGTCGCGCATCCGCCCGCAGCGAATGAATTTTTTTTCAACATCGAAGTATCCTGCGAAAGCTCTTTGCCAAGGAATGCATCAGACGGTTTAGCTTAGACGTGGTGGCGTTTGCACCCAATCAACTACGAAAAAAAAACGAATGCATCGAAAAGTTCAACAGGTGTCAGATGATAAGGATGCAGCTGTCGGACGACGCAGCGAAGATGCCGCTGCTTCTGAAAAGCCCAGCTGTTGACAGGCGTGGATCTCGTTAATTTGGCCCCGATAAGCATCTTCGTCGACCAAGGCCAGCATCGCCAAGAGTGCGACAGACTATGTCGGCAACTCGAAGGCCCCATTCAGTGTGCCCGCCGCTTAAGCATTTGTGCAGACTTCTGCAAGCGCAGCGAATCCGCCGAGCAAGCGGTGCGTGTTCCTGCCGGCAAGGCTCAGTTTCGGTATAGCCACAACGACAAGTTCAGCGCCAGAGCCCTAATAGTCAAAATCTGGCAACCGGTTGCAAGTCTATAGACTTCAAGTAAAGTGTGTTGGACATGATTAAGAATCAATCTGAAATTGCCTACGAAATCATCCGGCGGAAGATTCTGGACCGCGAACTGCGTCCCGGTGCCAAGGTTCGCTACGGGCCGTTGGGCGTGGAAATCGGAATGAGTGCCACGCCGATTCGGGAAGCGATCGGGCGATTGGCCTCCGATGGACTGGTTGACCTTGTCCCGCAATCAGGAGCTGTGATTAAAAGGCCGACTCGTAGTGACGCCATTGAAGTCTTCGAAATGCGTGAAGCGATTGAGCCGTTTGCTGCTGCCAGAGCGGCTCAACTGATCGGCGGTCAGCAATTGATGGAATTGCAAAGATCGCTGGATGCAATGAAGGCCATTTGCCGGACTGCGGTATGCGGCAAGAGTTTCGGAAAGGAAGCCACCGCCACATTCGATGACGCCGATCTTCAGTTCCATCAGACGATTCTGGAATCTGTAAACAACCGCCGAATGCTGAAGGCAGTCGGAGACTTTCATCTGTTGACCGCCATCATTGGAACTGAGCGACATGACTATCACTCCGACGTGCTGCAGATGACCATTGACGATCATGCGGCCATACTTGACGGACTACAACAACGTAATTCCGAAGCCGTTCGCCGCGCGATGCTGACACATATCCTCAACAGTCGACAAATTACAATGGCTGCGTTTGTCGACAGCCAGCCTTCCTCATTAGCCTCGGCATTGAAATAAAGAGACGTATGCAATGCTTGTAGTTTCCGGAATTATCCCGCCCATCATCACACCTCCGGCAAACGATGACGTATTGGACGTTGCTGGGCTGGAACGACTGGTTGAGCACCTAATAGGGAATGGTGTGGCTGGAGTTTTCGTGCTCGGAACAACCGGAGAGGGTCCGAGTCTTAGCTATCGTCTTCGTCGCGAGATGGTACAAACGACAGCGAAGATCCTGAACGATCGTGTTCCGCTGTATGTCGGTATAACGGACACATCGCTGGTTGAAGCAGTCAACCTGGGCAAGTTTAGCGCAGACATAGGGGCGGCGGCTGTTGTTGCGGCACCACCATTCTATTTTCCAGCGGGGCAAACGGAACTGCAGCACTGGTTCAGACGTCTGGCACAATCTCTGCCGCTGCCATTACTGCTGTACAACATTCCCGCGTGTACCAAAATTGCCATTGAAGCGGAAACACTTACAGCGCTGATCTCAATTGAAAACATCATTGGGCTGAAAGACAGTTCTGGAAATCTTGACTACCTTCAGCAGGCAATCGATCTGGCGTCAAAGCATCGGGAAGGTTGGCCAGTGCTTGTTGGACCGGAACATCTGTTGGCGCAAGCAGTATCTAGGGGCGCGGCTGGAGGCGTGGCTGGAGGAGCAAACCTGGTGCCTCGACTGTTTGTTGAAGTCTTCAAGGCTGCGTCCTCTGGAAACGCGGAATCTTTACAGAAGCTGCAAACGCAGGTACAGCAACTTCAGCAGCTTTACAGCATCGGTAAGTATGGTTCCGCGTTTCTGAAAAGCGTTAAGTGTGCGTTGGAACTCTCCGGAATCTGCTCAGGAAAACTAGCGCCGCCGTTTGATGCATTTCTGTTGCCGGAACGACAGCGTGTCACTGAATGGATGGCCTGCTTTGCATCAACCGGATGGCTGCCAAACGCTGCTGTCTGAACTGTTCATTGCACAGAAAAATCACATCACTATTTTTTGGGTCGATTTAACAATGAGATTCTCTATCGTGTTTTTCCTGGCCGCATTTTGCGCCGTCACAACCTTCGCTGCAGACGAGGCCGACTGGAAACTGCAGGCTCTGTCATACAACAATCCCGGGCTGAAAGTGGATCTGGGAGTCGGACTCTGGGCGTGGCCGTTGCCAATGGATTATGACGGCGACGGCGATATGGATCTGCTGGTGTCCGGTCCCGACAAGCCGTCGAACGGCGTGTACTTTTTCGAAAACCCCACACAGGATCCCGCCGTAAAGATGCCGGTCTTCAAGGCCGCCGTTCGGCTGGGGAAGACCTCGCACAACATGCAGGTCAGTTACGTCGATGGGCAACCGCGAATTCTACAGACGTGTTTTGAATTTCTGCGTGATGCGACAACGGGAAAATTTGACTTTGATAAACCTCAGCAAATCTACCCGGACAGCAACGTCCACGAAAACAAAGTTCGAGCCAACATGTGGCGGTATGTCGACTACGATGGAGATGGTGACCAGGACCTGATTGTGGGCGCCGGCGACTGGACGGATTACGGATGGGACCATGCATACGATAATAACGGTCATTGGCAAAACGGTCGACTTCACGGTTACGTGTACCTCATCAATAATGATGGATCAGCAGTCGAGCCGTCCTATTCAAAACATCCCCGGAAACTGCAGGCTGCTGGCGGAGATATTGATGTCTATGGCTGGCCGTCACCAAACTTTGCCGACTTTGACCAAGACGGTGACCTGGACCTGCTATGCGGCGAATTTCTGGATGGATTTACGTACTTCGAGAACATAGGTACACGGAAACAGCCCACTTATGCGGCAGGAAAAAAAATTAACAACGACAACGGAACGCCGTTGGTGATGGACCTGCAGATGATTACGCCCACGGCGTTTGACTGGGATGGCGACGGAGACATGGACCTGATTGTTGGTGACGAAGATGGCCGAGTCGCACTTGTCGAGAACATCGGAAAGCCTGACGACAAACAGCCTGTCTTCAAGTCGCCCGCTTACTTTCAACAGGAAGCCGATACTCTAAAATTTGGAGCACTGGCGACTCCATTTGCCTTCGACTGGGACGCAGACGGCGACGAAGACATTCTGTGCGGAAACACGGCCGGATACATCGGGCTGTTTGAAAATCTTGGGGCCTCAGAAAATGGCCTGCCCAAATGGGCGGCGCCAAAATTGCTCGATGCAAAACCAAACGAAGGTGACGAAAGATTGCGGCCTTTTCGGGTTGTCGCGGGCCCCGATGGTTCGATTCAGGGGCCGTGCGAAGCCAAGTGGGGATACACGACGCTGTCCGTTGCAGATTGGGACGGCGACAACGATCCGGACATTATCTACAACTCAATTCGTCCAACGCTTGGTGTACTGCGAAACGATGGCGGCACGCTTGTGGACACCCCGCTGAATACAGGATCAACTGAAGCTCCTCCGAACTGGTATTGGTGGAAAACACTCTCCAGTTCGACGTTAACTCAGTGGAGAACAACACCGGTGGCCGTCGACTTCAACGCGGATGGCAAGCTTGATCTGGTGATGCTTGATCAGGAAGGATATCTGACGCTACGTTCTGAATGCAGGGAATCGCAGCGTGTCTTTATCGACGAAGACAACCAGCCGTTACGCTTGAATGCCCGGTCATGCGGAGGATCGGGACGAATCAAACTGGCGGTTGTCGACTGGGACGGAGATTCACGACTCGACGTGCTGGTAAATTCGGAGAACGCCATGTGGTATAGAAACTGTGAAGATCGTGACGGCCAAATCGTACTGAAGAAAATTGGTAACCTGGCAAAACGCAATGTTGCCGGACACACCTCAAGCCCTTCCGCGTGTGACTTCGACAAAGACGGCAAGCCGGATCTGTTGGTCGGTGCGGAAAATGGGCGGCTGTATTTTGCAGCTCATGATGACTGCACCAGCTACACTCCGGAACAACTCACGGCATCGAAGCCACAACCTGCGGCCCCGCCAAAGTTTCCGGGTTTCATCCGTGACGAATTCATCTATACAAGGGCCGCCTTTCCAGAGTGTCACGCATCAACGATCTGCGAGACCAGTCGTGGACTTGTTTCCGCGTGGTTTGGCGGAACGAAGGAAGGCAAAGATGATGTCGGCATCTGGACCAGTTATCATGATGGCTCGGGCTGGTCTTCACCGACACAGGTGGCCGATGGAGTGCAGCATGAAGGACTACGGTATCCGTGCTGGAATCCGGTTCTGTATCAACCGCCGGGTGACGGCCCGACAGTACTGTTTTTTAAGGTTGGTCCCAAGCCCGATAAATGGTGGGGCGAAGTGATGTTCAGTTACGATCGAGGTCGCACGTTTCGTGATCGCCGACGACTTCCGGAAGGCATCGACGGACCGGTCCGCTGCAAACCAATTCTTCTGCCAGACGGAACAACGCTGCTGTGTGGTTCGTCGACTGAATACGATGGTTGGCGAATACATTTTGAATCTATTCAACTTCAGAATGGCAAGATGCATGGCACATGGAAACGCGTCGGGCCCATCAATGATGGAAAAGAATTCAACGCCATTCAGCCAACATTTCTGCAACACCGTGATGGACGACTACAGGTGCTGTGTCGTTCGAAAGAAAGTGTGATTGTTACCAGCTTTTCCGATAACAACGGCGAAACATGGTCAAAAACTAAAGCGACCAACCTGCCGAATCCAAATTCAGGAATCGATGTGGTGACGCTTCGGGACGGGCGGCATCTGATGATTTACAACCATCTGGGCAGCGGGAAGACCGGCTGGGGACGTCGAGGCCTGTTGAATCTTGCCATTTCAGAAGATGGCCTGCAGTGGCATAAAGTTGGGGTGCTGGAACAGGAAGAACGCGGAGAATTCAGTTACCCCGCGATTATTCAAACAACCGATGGACTCGTTCACATGACCTATACATGGAAACGACAGCGCATTAAACACACCGTTCTGGACCCTTCAGAAATTCAGGCCGGTGATGTTTTGACTCAGGGCAACTGGGAGGTTGAGTAATTTCGCTGCCGCCAGCTTCGCAGACGTCGGCCGTTGGCTCACGCATCAATGCAAGGTTGGGGAATTCTCTGTCCCCCACCTTGGTATCACGATGTTCACTTCTGCACAATCCGTTTTATTCTGCCTCTGAATCCAGAAAGGCATTCCGCAACCGATCAATCGGCCATGGTCGCCTGGAAGAGGTCGAATCGTGGAGGCAATCCCAGATCAGTCTGCCCGGGGGCGGGAAATTGAGTGGTTACATCTGAGTTTTTCAGATGATGTTGCGAAAGCGATTGCCTCACACTGGCTGCATCGTTAAACATCCCAAGCTCGACATTGTTGGCATTTCTGCTGCAGCGTCAGGAAGTCTGCCTTCTCGTCGCAAATCTCCTACGCTCCGCATTAAGTTTATCTCGGAGTCTTTGGTGACATCTTCTTTATCGACCACGCTGTTTCGTAAACGTGTTATTTCATGGAAGGCGATTTTCGTTGTCTTCATGATGACGCTGTTTGCATGGGGACAGTCTTATCTGTTTTCCAATGGCGATAAACACTTTCCCGACTCTAGATCGACGCTATTGGCAGACGAAGTGATCGCCCCGGCGGCGCCGCGTGACACTTCAGCCGTAGATCACAGCGACAATTCGTCAGCGGCCAATAGGGAACACGCTGTATCAGACCATCACGAAACGGACGTCGCCGAGGCAGATCACAGCAGCCACGCGGGTGGTCACGAAGATCCAGTTGCGGAAGTGCTGCTTGGAATTTTGATCATACTGTTTCTGGCAAAAGTATCTGGCGACGTTTTCGAACGTATTGGACTGCCAGCGGTACTGGGAGAACTCACCGTTGGAATATTTCTGGGCAACTGGGCCTTGTTCACTCAGCCGTTTTTCGGTGAAGCGACGGCTCATATGTTTGACTTCTTTAAGCCTCACCCAGGTGATCCGGAAGACCTGACCGGCACTGTTCTGGACATGCTGGCTCGCATCGGCGTCGTATTGTTGCTGTTTGAAGTTGGTCTGGAATCACGAGTCAAGGAAATGATGTCTGTCGGCGTTTCGTCGTTGCTTGTCGCATTGCTGGGCGTGATCGTTCCAATGCTGCTTGGCTTTGGTGTGGGCTACATGATGGTTAGCGAAACCATCGCAGACTGGCAGGTTCCGGCATTTTTGGGAGCAACATTGTGCGCGACCAGCGTGGGCATTACGGCTCGGGTGCTGAAGGATCTTGGCAAAAGTCAGGCTCGCGAATCAAAGATCATTCTTGGCGCAGCTGTTATCGACGACGTTCTGGGGCTTGTCGTACTGGCTGTTGTGTCCGGCTTGATTGTTGACGGAGAAAATTTCCAGGTCATGACTCTGTTCAAAATCGTTGGACTCTCCTTCGCCTTTTTGGCGGGAGTTCTGATTCTCGGTGCTCTGCAGTTACCTCGAATGATGTTCCGGGCGGCCAGTTACCTGCGCGGGCACGGCTTGCTGGTTACGACAGCGTTGATGATCTGCTTCCTGTTTTCGTGGGGAGCCAGCCTTGTCGGTCTTGCACCAATTATTGGCGCATTTGCGGCAGGTTTGATTCTTGAGGGAGCTCACTATCAGGAGGTCGGCGAGAAATGGAAAAACCATCATTTGGAAGATGCGCTGGCCCCGCTGTCGGCGTTATTGGTTCCGATTTTCTTTGTAGCCACTGGGATTGCTGTCGACCTGTCGCAGTTCAGCGGCGGTTCAGTCTGGATGCTCGCCATCGGACTGACGGTTGTGGGCATCATTGGAAAGCTTGTATGTGGGCTGGGTGTTCGAGAGCCCGGACTGAATAAACTCGCAGTCGGTCTGGGTATGATTCCTCGTGGAGAAGTTGGGCTGATTTTTGCTCAGGTTGGCCAGGGACTAAAAACACCGGACGGCCAAAGCGTAATCGACGCTGCAACTTTCTCGGCGATCGTTGTGATGGTCATGGTCACAACCATGATTACTCCACCACTGTTGAAATGGGAAATGAACCGAAAACCGCCGATCACCTAGATTCTGAATAATCGTCAACGTGCAGATGGGCCGTACAGGTCAGCCCTTTGAAGGTGAGTTTTTAGGTGTTTCTTCTGGCGAGTAGCTTTGCCGTGGCGACGTGTTGTCCGTTGCCGGAGTACTTGCGTTGGGGTTGCTGGCGTTTGGGTCCGCGTTTGCTTTTCTGGAATTTCGCCAGCG